>JBDLVU010000249.1:0-3963 GCA_039804665.1 Pseudomonadota bacterium
CAGCCATTCGGTCTCGGCCTTGTCCAGCTTGCGGTTGCCGATCAGGCGGATGCCCGCGTCGTCCAGCTGGTCGACCAGCGTTTCCAGCGCGGCATGCTGGGCCTGCACCAGCTGTTCGATTCCGCGATAGATGCGCTGCAACTGCTGCGACGGGCTCAGCCCGTCGATCGAGACCTCGTCGATTCCGCGCCGCACCTGCCCGGCAAGGCCGGCCACGCGCACCATCATGAATTCGTCGAGGTTGCTGCCCGAAATGGACAGGAAGCGCAGCCGCTCCAGCACCGGATAGTCCGGGTTCTGCGCTTCGGCCAGCACGCGGCGGTTGAACGCCAGCCAGCTCAGCTCGCGGTTGAAAAAACGTTCGGCCGGCGGAATTTCCGGCGCGGCCTGCTCGATGCCACTGGCGCGTGAATGCGCGTGGTCCCCCATGATCGCGACCTTTGCTGAAGACGTTCCCGCGCGTGCCATGGTGGGCCTGTGTTACCCTTCGGTGACAATTGTGACTCCCCTTAGCATGGCGCGGGGCAGGGCTGGCAAGGGGTCGCACCATCACGGCGGTGGAACCAATCCCTTTCAGGCGACTTGCCGAAGGGGCGCAGTGCGCTCCTGCAATGTCTACTCGTTTGGTCGACAATTGCACTCGCTTCGTCGCAAGGTAATTATCTACTAATTGGGTTGAGTTTAAAGGACTGCGCAGGCCGACGTCGAATCGGCTGGTTTCCCTGGGGTTGGTGGGCGACGGTCAGCGCATGGACCGGTCTCCCGCCACCCGTTGGAAGCCACGCTTTAGGGACTGATAGAAGTCCTGATATGTCTACTTGATTGGTTGAGTATATCTCGAGCCAACGTCCCTGCCTTTAACCGGGCGGACCAACAGGGAGTTGCACCATGAACCGCCGCGCTTTCGTCACGGCTTCCGTCCTGATCGGCCTTTCCGGCCCGCTTCTGGCCGGCTGCTCGGGCAAGTCGTCCAATCCCAATGCGGTCGAACTGACCAACGTGTCGTACGATCCCACGCGTGAGCTGTATCAGGCGATCAACCCCGCCTTCGCCGCGTTCTGGAAGCAGAAGACCGGCAAGGATGTGACCTTCCGCATGAGCCATGGCGGCTCGGGCAAGCAGAGCCGCGCGATCATCGACGGTCTGGACGCCGATGTCGCCACGCTAGCGCTCGGCTACGATATTGATGCCATTGCATCGAAGGCAAAGCTGCTGCCGGCCGATTGGCAAAAGGCGCTGCCCGACAATGCCTCGCCCTACACGTCCACCATCGTGTTCCTTGTCCGCAAGGGCAATCCCAAGGGCATTCACGACTGGGCCGATCTGGTGAAGCCGGGCGTGCAGGTCATCACCCCGAACCCCAAGACCAGCGGCGGCGCACGGTGGAACTTCCTCGCCGCGTGGGCCTATGGCCAGAAGGCCGGCGGTTCCGATGCAGCGGCCGAACAGTTCGTGCGCAAGCTTTATGCAAACGTGCCGGTGCTCGACAGCGGCGCGCGCGGATCGACCACCACCTTTGTCGAACGCGGCATCGGCGACGTGCTGATCAGTTGGGAAAACGAGGCGTTCCTTGCTGAAAAGGAACTGGGCAAGGGCAAGTTCGAGATCGTCGCGCCCTCGCTGTCGATCCTTGCCGAACCGCCCGTGGCCGTGGTGACCGAAAACGCGAAGAAGCACGGCACGCTCGAAGTCGCCGATGCGTACCTGCGTTATCTCTACACGCCCGAGGCGCAGACCGCGATTGCCCACGCCTTCTACCGCCCGCGCGATCCGAAGGTGGCCGAACAGTTCACGTCGCAGGTCCCGGCTATCCCGATGGTTACGGTGGACAAGGAGTTCGGCGGCTGGGCGCGCGCGCAGAAGACCTTCTTCGATGAAGGCGGCGTGTTCGACCGCATCGCCGTCAAGAAGTAAGCGCGCGCTCCTTCGAGCAGGCCACTGCAGATGTCTTCCATTTCCTCCCTTTCGGGGCGTTGGCGCCAGCCATCCGTCTTGCCGGGTTTCCGCCTGACGATGGGGTTCAGCCTTGGCTGGCTGACCCTGATCGTGCTGATCCCGCTGGCCACCATCTTCATGAAGGCGGCCGGCATGGGCTGGCGCGAATTTGCCGCAGTCGGCCTGTCTGATCGCGCGCTGGCGGCCTATCGCCTCAGCTTTGGCACGGCCGCCGCCGCCGGTCTCGTCAACGCCGTGTTCGGCCTGCTCGTCGCCTGGGTGCTGGTGCGCTATGCCTTCCCCGGAAAGCGTGTCGTCTCGGCGCTGGTGGACTTGCCCTTTGCGCTGCCGACGGCGGTCGCGGGCATCGCGCTCACCTCGATCTACGCCCCCACCGGGTGGGTGGGGCAGTATCTGGAACCGCTGGGGATCAAGGTCGCCTTCACGCCGCTTGGCATCACCATCGCGCTGGTGTTCATCGGCCTGCCATTCGTCGTCCGCTCGGTGGAACCGGTGCTGGCCGATCTGGGCAAGGACGTGGAAGAAGCCGCGGCTACGCTCGGCGCCACCCGCGCGCAGACCTTCACCCGCGTGATCCTGCCAGCCATCGGCCCGGCGCTGCTCACCGGTTTTGCCATGGCCTTTGCGCGCGGCGTTGGGGAATATGGTTCGGTGATCTTCATCTCGGGCAACATGCCGGGCAAGACCGAGATCGCCCCGTTGCTGATTGTCACGCAGCTTGAACAATACGCCTATGACGGCGCGACCGCCATCGCCACTGTGATGATGCTCGCCTCGTTCGCCATCCTGTTGCTCATCAACTGGATACAGGCAGTGGGCCGCCGGAGGATGGGCGCATGAGGTTGCGTGCAACCACCGAAGGGCAGGGCACCCGCCTGCTGCTCACCGCGCTGGCCATGGCGTTTCTGGGATTTTTCCTGTTGCTGCCGCTGGTGGCCGTGTTCAGCGAGGCGCTGAAGCAGGGGCTGGGCGCGTTCATGGACGCGATCACCACGCCCGATGCCTGGGCCGCGATCGGCCTGACGCTGCTGATCGCCGCGATCAGCGTGCCGCTCAACGTGGTGTTCGGCATTGCCGCAAGCTGGGCGATCACCAAGTTCCGCTTTCCGGGCAAGAGCCTGCTGATCACGCTGATCGACCTGCCGTTCTCGGTTTCGCCGGTGGTCTCGGGCCTCATCTTCGTGCTGCTGTTCGGCGCAAACGGCGTGCTGGGGCCGTGGCTGGCGGCGCATGACCTGAAGATCATCTTCGCGGTGCCGGGCATCGTTCTGGCCACGGTGTTCATCACCTTTCCCTTCGTGGCGCGTGAACTGATCCCGCTGATGATGGAGCAGGGCAAGGATGACGAAGAAGCCGCGCTCTCGCTCGGCGCCAATGGCTGGCAGACGTTCTGGCATGTGACGCTGCCCAACATCCGCTGGGGCCTGCTGTATGGCGTGCTGCTGTGCAATGCGCGGGCGATGGGGGAATTCGGCGCGGTTTCGGTCGTGTCCGGCCATATCCGCGGCGAAACCAACACCATGCCGCTGCATGTAGAGATCCTCTACAACGAATACGACTTTGTCGGCGCCTTTGCCGTGGCCTCGCTGCTGGCCGCCCTCGCGCTGGTGACGCTTGTCGCCAAGAGCGCGCTGGAATGGCGCTTTGACCTCCATTCGGGAGCAAGCCATTGATCCGCGTCCAGAACGTTACCAAGCGCTTCGGCGATTACCCGGCGCTGCACGGTATAAACCTGCACATCCAGCCCGGCGAATTCATCGCGCTGCTGGGGCCGTCGGGCTCGGGCAAGACCACGCTGTTGCGCATCATCGCCGGCCTCGAATTCCAGGACAGCGGCGAAGTGCTGTTCAGTGGCGAGGACGTGTCGAACAAGAAGGTGGCGGATCGCCACGTCGGCTTCGTGTTCCAGCAATACGCGCTGTTCCGGCACATGACCGTGGCGGAAAACGTCGCCTTCGGCCTCACCGTGAAAAAGCGGAGCGAACGCCCGTCAAATGCGGCGATCCG
>JBDLVU010000250.1:0-3880 GCA_039804665.1 Pseudomonadota bacterium
GGGATCGATGCCATATTTCGCGGCATTGGCGCGGACCCATGCGATGGCGGCCTTGCCGTCGGCAGGTGCCATCGACTTGCCGATCAGGTCGCCGGTCATCGGGTGGCCCAGCTCCTTGGCGAGCTGTTCGCCCATGAACTTGCCCGCCTCGGCCTCGTCCTTGGGCGTGGGATTCAGGCGGTACTTCAGCACGAAGGCGGCGATGCCGCGATCGGCCAGCGCGCGCGCCACGGCCCAGCCTTCGTGGTCCATCGCCAGCAGCATGAACGCGCCGCCCGGCGCCACGACCACCGCTGCGCCGGTGGCCTTGGCGGGATCCGGCAGCACAGGCGTGATGGTGGGCCGGGTGACATTGCGTACGGCAAGGTCGCGCCCGGCAAACTTGCTCCACTGTTCGCTGGCGGCGCTGCCCGGCGTCTTGTCGGCATAGAGCGGGATCGCAGCCGGTTCGGCCGGCGCCGCAGCGGGTTCCGAAGGCGGCGGGCCGCCCTGCGCGAACGCAGGCGCGGCTACGGCCAGCGACAGCACGATCAGAATGGCATTCTTTTTCATTGCCTTTTTCTCTCCCAGTGCCCTCAGCGGGTAAACGCTTGCGCATTCCCCGCATCGACATTGATCATGTTACCGGTCGACTTTGCCGCCATGTCAGAGCCGAGGAAATAGACTGCTTCCGCGATATCCTCGGGCAACACGTCGCGCTTCAGCATGGAACGCTGGCGATAGTGTTCTTCCAGTTCCTTGCCGCTGTCGATCCCATGGGCGCCGGCGCGTTCCTTGCGCCAGTCGCCGTCCCAGATCTTGCTGCCCTTGATCACGGCATCGGGGTTCACGGTGTTGACGCGGATGCCGAAAGGCGCGCCTTCCAGCGCAAGGCAGCGCGCAAGGTGGTTCGCCGCCGCCTTTGCCGAAGCATAGGCGCTGGCGTTGGTGGCAGCGGCCACGCCGTTCTTCGACCCGATGAACACCACCGATGAACCGCCCTGCTCCTTCATCCGCTTCATCAGCGGCCAGGCGGCGCGTGCGGTCAGGAAATACCCTTGCGCCAGCACGTCGTAGTTGCGGTTCCACAGCTCGATCGTGGTTTCCTCGATCGGCGCGGAACTGGCGATGCCCGCGTTGGCGACGAGGATGTCGAGCCCGCCGAATTCACGCGCGGCCACATCGATGGCGGCCTGCACCTGTGCTTCGTCGGTCACATCGCAAACGGCGGCGCGAACCACGTCCTTGCCGAACTGCTTTGCAAATCCGGCGCGGACTTCCTCCACCGCGTCGGCCGCGCGATCCACCAGTACCACGCAGGCGCCATCGCGCAGCAGGCGCGCGGCCGATGCCGCGCCGATGCCGCCGGCGCCGCCGGTGACGAGCGCGATCTTGCCGACCAGCGGCTTGGGCGCGGGCATGCGCTGAAGCTTGGCTTCTTCGAGAAGCCAGTATTCGATGTCGAAAGCTTCCTGCTCATCCAGCGCGATGTATTCGCCGATGGCCTCGGCGCCGCGCATCACATTGATGGCGTTGCCATAGAATTCCCCGGCAAGGCGCGCGGTGGTCTTGTCGGTGGCGAACGTGATGCGTCCCACACTCGGCACCAGCACCACAACCGGGTTGGAATCGCGCATGGCGGGGCTGTTGGCGCGCTTGCAGCGTTCATAATATGCGGCATAGAGATCGCGGTAATCGCTGATCTTCTGCGCAAGATAGGCATCGTCCTGAAGCCGCGCCGGGTCCAGCGTCAGCGGCGCGATCTTGGTGCGCAGGAAGTGATCGGGGCACGAGGTGCCGAGTGCGGCAAGGCGTTCGAAATCGACCGAGCCGGTGAATTCCAGCGCCTCGGCATCGTCCGAATAATGGCCCAGCTTCTGCCGTGCGCCGGTCATGAAGCCGCGAAGGCGCGGCATCAGGTCTGCGGCGATGGCGGCGCGATCCGGATTGGGCGCAACCACCTGCCCACCGAACGCAGGCTTTTCTGCCAGCTTTGCGTTCAGGTAGTTGGCCGCGTCCGCGATCAGCTGGACCGTGTGTTCGTAGCACGCCCTGGCGCTGTCGGCCCAGCAGATGATGCCGTGGCCGGCCAGCATCACGCCTTCGACGTGCGGGTTCGCCTTCACGAAATCGCGCAGCATTACGCCCAGCGTGTAGCCGGGGCGCTTCCACGGCAGCCAACCGATCTTGCCGCCCCAGATTGCCTTCGTCGCCGCTTCCCCGCCCGACGAGGCTGCGAGCGCGATGATCGCATCGGGGTGAACGTGATCGACGTGCGCGAAGGGCAGCAGCGAATGCAGCGGGGTGTCGATGCTGGCGGCGCGGCCGTTGAGGTTGAAGGTGCAGTGCGGCAGGAAGCCGACCATCTTGTCGTCATCGTCCGGCCCGGCGTAGTGCGCCTCAAGGCCAAGCAGCTTCGCCTGATACAGCGTGGCAAAGCCATCGAGCTTCATCGAGCCGATGTCGCCGCCCGAACCCTTGACCCACAACACCTCGACCTTTTCGCCGGTCAGCGGGTCGATTTCCTCCAGCTTTGCGGACGTATTGCCGCCGCCGAAGTTGGTGACGGTCAGGTCCGATCCCAGCAGGTTCGAACGATAGAGAAGCAGTTCGGCCGGGCTCAACGTTGCCGCCGCCGAGTCGTCCCACCGGCTGGTCGGCACGGCAAAGGGGATGGCAGCGGCAGAAATCGGGCTTTGCGCGTTCATGGCGTTCCTCAGGAGCGGGTGGCGATCTTGCGCCGTGTTGCAGCCCTGCTAACATTTCTACTGGAAACGATCAATAATGATCGATAATGATCATTCAACACAAAGCACGGGAGAGCCAGACCCTTGGCACGGGGCACCACCATCGTCATCGACCTCGGCAAGACGCTGAGCAAAGTCAGCCTCTGGTCGCGCGCCGGGGAAATGCTGGACCGACACGTGCGTCCCAATGCGCCGGTTGAGGTCGATGGCCTGCGCCGGCTCGATACGCAGGGCATCGGCGAATGGCTGCTGGAAACGCTCAGGCGATTCGCGGGGCATCCCGTCGAAACGATCATTCCCGTCGGCCATGGCGCGGGCGTCGTCGCGCTGAAGGATGGGGGAATCGCGGTGCCGCCGCTCGATTACGAGCAGGTCATCCCCGACGATGTGATGGCGGCCTATCGCGTGCAGCGTGATCCCTTTGCAGTCACCGGTTCCCCCGCGCTGCCCGACGGCCTGAACTTCGGCAGCCAGATCCATTGGCTGGAAACCCGCTACCCGGACGCCATGGCCGGGACCACGCTGGTGCCATGGGCGCAATACTGGGCGTGGTTCCTGACCGGGATCGCGGTAAGCGAAGTGACCAGCCTTGGCTGTCATTCGGACCTGTGGTGCCCCGCCACTGCCGATTTTGCCCCCATGGCGAAGCGCCGTGGCTGGGCACAGCGCTTTGCCCCGGTCGTGGCTGCGGGCGATACGGTCGGCTGGCTAAAGCCCGACATGGCCGCGGCAACCGGCCTTTCCCCCAACGTGCGCGTGCTGGCCGGCCTGCACGACTCCAACGCCGCACTGCTCGCCGCCCGCGGCTTTACCGAGATCGCCGACAACGAAGCGACGGTGCTGTCCACCGGCACGTGGTTCATCGCCATGCGGCTGCCCGCAACGCCGGTCGACACCGCCGACCTGCCCGAAGCGCGCGATTGCCTGGTCAACGTGGATGCCTATGGCCGCGCGGTGCCCTCAGCCCGGTTCATGGGCGGGCGCGAGATCGAGACGCTGATCGAGATCGACACGCGCCGCGTCGATATCAAGCCGGACCAGCCCGCACTTCTCGCCGCCGTGCCCGAGGTGCTGGCGCAAGGTCGCATGATCCTGCCCACGCTGATGCGCGGGTTCGGCCCCTATCCCACCGGCACCTTTGCTTGGATCAACCG
>JBDLVU010000251.1:0-3876 GCA_039804665.1 Pseudomonadota bacterium
ATCCCGATCGCTGAGTTCGCGGCGACCATCGCACCGACCCAGTACGCGCAGGGCCTGATCGAGCACCTGAAGACTGACCCGATGGGCATGAGCCAGGCCGAGGCCCAGGTGTTCATGCAGGGCCAGGTCGAGGAGATGCAGGCCACGATGGCCAAGTCGCTCGCTGAGCGCGACCAGGACGTGCAGTTCAAGACCGCGATCGATGAGGTCCGTGCCGACTTCAAGGCGCAGCTGGCCATGCACAAGATGATGGACAAGCTGCCCGAGGTTCTCGACGAAGTCGCCGCAGTGCGCCGTGATCTGGGCTACCCCGGCATGGCCACCCCATTCAGCCAACTGGTCGGCATTCAGGCGGTTCTCAACATCGTCACGGGCAAGCGGTATGGCACCGTTCCCGATGAAGTGATCCAGTACGCGGGCGGCTTCTATGGCCAGACGGTCGCCCCCGTCGATGCCGATGTGCTCGACCGGATCATGGCGGCCCCGCGCGCCAAGGAAGTGCTCGCCAATCCGCCCGAAACGCCGGACCTTGCCGAACTGCAAAAGCGCTATGGCACCGAGGATGAGGACGAACTGATCTACCGCGCCTTCGTGCCGCAGCCCGATATCGACAAGATGCGCGCGGCAGGCCCCGTGCGGCGCGATTTCCCGCTGCTCTCGTCACCGGAACTCGAAGACGTGCGCAAGCTGATGCAAGTCGCGACCATGCCCGTGGTCGAAATGAAGTCCGAAGGCCTGAATATCAGCCTTCGTCGTTGAAATCGCCCCTTTGCGGGGAAGGCCCGGCCGCCGTGCGGCGCGGGACCAAGTCAGAGGATCGGCTCAAACCATGACGCACAAGCCCACCATCGACCATCCCGTCGATCACGTGCGCGTTCTGATGGAAGAGTTCAAACGCTCGGGAATCGCCACGCTGCATCTGCGCGCGGGCGGCTTTGAACTGCTGCTGTCGAACGACGCCAATGCGCCTTCGCTGTCGGGCGGCCAGCGCGCCGTTGCGGCTCCAGTTCCAGCGGCTCCCGCACCGCTTGCGGCTCCCGTTGCAACACCCGTTCCTGCGGCCACCGCACCGTCCAGCGTGCCAGCCAATGCGGTGATTATCGCCGCGCCCAACCTCGGCACGTTCTACCGCGCGCCCAAACCGGGGGCTGCGCCTTACGTCGAAATCGGCGGCAGCATTTCGGTGGGCGATGAAATCTGCCTGATCGAGGTGATGAAGCTGTTCACCGGGGTCAAGGCCGATCGGGCCGGTACGGTCGTGGCGATCCTTGCCGAAGACGGCGCGATGGTCGAATCCGGCCAACCGCTGTTTGCGCTGGTGGCCGGCTGATGGCGATCAAGCGTCTCTTTATCGCCAATCGCGGCGAAATCGCCCTGCGCATCGTTCGCGCCGCACAGGCGCTGAACATGGAAACCGTGCTTGCGGTGTCCGATGCGGACCGCGATAGCGCCGCCGCGCGGCTGGTGGATCGCACCGTCGTGCTTGGCCCGGCACAGGCCGCACGCAGCTATCTCGACCCGCGTCTGGTGGTCCATGCCGCCAAGGCCAGCGGCTGCGATGGCCTGCACCCCGGCTATGGCTTCCTTTCTGAACGCGCCATCTTGCCGCGCCTTTGCGCTGCCAATGGCATTGCTTTCGTCGGGCCAGAGCCGGACGTGATCGAATCGCTGGGCGATAAGATCCAGGCGCGCGGCATGGCCCGCGCCGCCGGTGTTCCGCTGGTGCCCGGTTGTGACGGCGTCGCCACCGCAGCAGATGCCCGGCGCGAAGGGGACAAGATCGGTTATCCGGTGCTGCTCAAGGCCGCGGCGGGCGGCGGCGGGCGCGGCATGGTCATTGCGCACAATGGCGATGAGGCCGAAGCCGGATTCCACCGAGCGTCGGCCGAAGCGGTCGCCGCGTTCGGCGATGGCACGCTGTTCATGGAACGCTTCGTTCCCGAAGCCCGCCACGTCGAAGTCCAGCTGATGGGTGACGGCAAGGGGCAGGTGGTCCACTTCGGCGAACGCGATTGCTCGGTGCAGCGCCGCTATCAAAAGCTGATCGAGGAAGCGCCGTGCACGGCCATGCCCGATCACTTGCGCAAGCAGTTGCACGAAAGCGCCTGCGCGCTCGCGGCCTCGGTCAATTATCGCAATGCGGGCACCTGCGAATTCCTGTTCGACGTGAAACGGCAGGAATTCTACTTCATCGAAGTCAACGCGCGCATCCAGGTCGAACACCCGGTCAGCGAAATGATCTCGGGCTTCGATCTGGTGCAGGAACAGTTGCGCATCGCGGGCGGTGCCGGGCTTTCGGTGACGCAAGACCAGGTGTCGCTCACCGGCCATGCCATCGAATGCCGCATCAACGCCGAAGACCCTGCGCGCGATTTCCTGCCTTCGCCGGGCCGGATCACGCGCTGGTCGCCGCCGCAGGGGGAGGGCATCCGCCTCGACAGCCACATGTCCGAAGGCGCGATGATCCCGCCGTTCTACGATAGCATGATCGGCAAGCTGATCGTCCACGCACCTACGCGCGATGCGGCGATCGACCGGCTTGATGCCGCGCTCGCGGATTTCCGGGTGGAAGGCATTGCCACCACGATTGGCCTGCACCGCGAAATCATCGCCCATCCCGATTTCCGCGCGAACCGCATCCACACGCGCTGGCTGGAACAAGTGCTGCTTGCCGAACGGAAAGGGGCCGCCGCATGATCGAGATTGACGACAACGCGCGCCGGGCCATCGCCAACGCCCGCGCCCTGCTCGACACCATGTTGGCATCGGGCTGGAACGAGGTTTGCGTGACGGGTGTGGAAGGCGACTATTTCCTCGCCCGCCAGCCCGGAACTGTGAACCCTTTATTGGCAGCTGAAACCGTCTCTGTCGCGGTAGACCCCGTCTCTGTACCGTTCGGGTCGACCGAGATTATCAAGGCGCCACACGTCGGAACGGTCGCCTGGCTCGCGGAAATCGGCCACTCCGTCGCCGAGGGAGGCGCCGTGGCGCGGCTCACCGTGCTGGATGAGACGATAGACATACCCTCCACCAAAGCCGGAACCATCGCCGCCCATGTCGCGCAAGTAAATGATCTTGCAGAGTTTTCCACTCCTCTGGTCGAGCTGGCATCCTGACCATGGTAGCCCCCGTCCGCACCGACTGGACGCGCGAAGAGATCGCGGCGCTGTTTGATCTGCCCTTCACCGAACTGGTGTTCAGCGCCGCCGAAGTGCACCGCGAACACCACCGCGCGGGCGAAGTGCAATTGTGCACGCTGCTCTCGATCAAGACCGGCGGCTGCCCCGAGGATTGCGGCTATTGCTCGCAATCGGTCACCGCGGACAGCGGCGTTCCCGCCAGCAAGCTCATGGAAGTTCAGGCTGTTCTGCAGTCCGCCGCGCAGGCGCGCGATGCCGGATCGAAGCGGTTCTGCATGGGCGCCGCCTGGCGCAATCCCAAGCCGCGCGACATGCCCGCCATCGTCGCGATGGTGAAGGGCGTGCGCGAAATGGGCATGGAAACCTGCATGACGCTGGGGATGCTGACGCCGGATCAGGCGGGCGAACTGGCCGAAGCGGGCCTCGATTACTACAACCACAACATCGACACCTCGCCCGAACGCTACGGCGATGTCATCACCACGCGCACCTTTGCGGACCGGCTGAACACGCTCGACAATGTGCGCTCGGCGGGGACCAATGTGTGTTCGGGCGGCATCGTCGGCATGGGCGAAACCCGCGCCGACCGGGTGGGCTTCGTCCACGCGCTGGCGACGCTGGAACGCCATCCCGAAAGCGTGCCGGTGAACGCGCTGGTGCCGATCAAGGGCACCGTGCTGGGCGATATGCTGGCCGATACGCCGATGGCCAAGATCGACGATATCGAGTTCGTCCG
>JBDLVU010000252.1:0-3854 GCA_039804665.1 Pseudomonadota bacterium
CGGATTTTGCGGGGCTTAAGGAGCACATTGCCGCCATCACCGAGCGCGCCATGCAGGGTGAACTGGATTTCGAATCGGCGCTGCGCGAACGCGTCGGCCTGCTCAAGGACCTGTCTGAAGACGCGATCCGCCAATGCCTGGACGAACGCATTCGGCCGATGGACGGGGCGCGCACGCTGGTTTCCACGCTGAAGGCGCGCGGCTGCCACACTGTTCTGGTGACAGGTGGCTTTCATTCCTTTGCCGATCCCGTGGCTGAGTTGCTCGGCTTTGAGCGCGTCGTGGGCAATCGTCTGGGCATTCACGAAGGTGCGCTGACGGGGGGGCTGGTTGGCGGCATCGTCGATTCCTCGATCAAGAAGAAGGTCTTGCTGGAAGAAGCGGCGCGGCTGGGCGAAGATGCCGTGAGCCTTGCCACCGGCGATGGCGCCAACGATATCCCGATGATCGAAGCTGCCACGCACGGCATCGCCTATCGCGCCAAGCCCAAGGCGCGCGCGGCTGCGGATGGCTGGATCGACCGTGGCGACCTGACTGCCATCCTCGAACTTTATGGCATTCCGCGCGAAGACTGGGTGATCGATTGACGTGATATTTACAGAATTGTAAATATCAGGGTGACCCGCCCAGAGGGACCGTGCCAGATGAATGCCTTGACCGGATCGATCGTTGCCGACCTGCCGCTGTATGACGAGCGGCGCCCGGTGCTTTATCTGCAGCCGGGCAAGGCGCTTCATCACTTCCGCGAACTGTTGAAGGACAAGGAGCGGACCGAGGAGGTGTTCCACATCTTCGAAGCGCTGCCATGGCAGGGCCTGCGCGGAGCGGCGGAGCGCTATCTCAACAGCACGCGGGGACAGGCCGTTCGTGCGCGCGAGCCTTATCTGCCGGCGATTCTGGACGACCACGCGGCGCTGCGGCGCACGCCCGCCGGATCGGTCGCCCATGCCTATTGCGATTTCATGGAGCGCGAAGGGCTGACCGCGCAGGGGTTGGTCGACGAATTCGAGAAGTTCGCCGAAGGCAAGCCGCGCTTCGAGGACCAGTTCCTGTGGTATCTCAACCGGATGCGCGATGTGCATGATCTGTTGCACGTCCTCACCGGTTATGGCCGCGATGCGTTGGGCGAGGCTTGCGTGCTGGCGTTCACCTACAGCCAGCAACCATCGCCGGCGCATCTGTTCATCGGCTACATGGCGGGCCTGAACATCCGCAAGCAGGTGCGAAGCAGCGCTCCGGTGCTGCGTGCGGTGCGGGAAGGGCAGCGGCTGGGCAAGGCCTGTCCGCGCCTTTGCGAACAGGCGATTGGCGATATCCTGCCGCTTGGGCTGGATGAGGCAAGGGCGCGGCTGAACATCACACCGGCGGTGCATTACCAGCAAGCCCACCGCGTGTGGCAGGCAACGGGCGTCGACCCTTATGACCTTCTGGGAAAGGCCAAGTTGACATCGACCTAGAGCGACCTAGATCGATCTAAACCGACTTGGGCTGGCTTAGAGCGCGGCAATCATGGCCCGCGCGGCGGCTGGATTGCGTTCCTTCGCCCCGGAAATGAAAAGCGCAAAAACATCGCGCCCACCCCGTGCCCAGTCGTGCGCGCGGGCCACCCAGCTGGCGATGCCCTTGTCGCTATACCCCGCCGGATGATCCGCGCTGGAGCGTTGCAGGCGGGCATAGGTGAAGTCGGCGGTCTGTTCCTCGATCAGTGGAAACGCGTCGCTGTCGGCAAAGACCACGGCCATGTTTCGCGTGCGGGCGAGGTCGAGAAACGCCGGATCGCAAAAGCTTTCGTCGCGCACTTCCAGCGCATGACGCAAGGGCCGGCCGTCCTGCTTGTCGGGGATCAGGTCAAGGAAGCGGGCGAAGTCGTCGCGTTCGAACCGCTTGCCATCGCGGAACTGCCACAGGATCGGGCCGAGCTTGTCGCCCAGTTCGGTGAAGCCTTGATTGAGGAAGGTCGCAATGGAGTCGGCGCTTTCGGCCAGAATCTTGCGCTGGGTGGTGTAGCGAGACGCCTTCAGGCTGAAGCGGAACCCGTCGGGTGCGGCGGCAGCCCAGTTTGCGAAGCTCTGTGGCTTTTGCCTGCCATAATAGGTGGCGTTGATTTCGATGCAGGTGAGGTGCGCGGCGGCGTATTCCAGCTCACGCTTTTGGGGCAGCCCTTCGGGATAAAAGGCGCCGCCCCGCCAAGGTTCGTAGGTCCATCCGCCGATGCCGACACGGATGGACCCGGAACTCATGCTTCCATCCACTCCCGGAAGAAGGCTTCGTTGGCTTCGCGCAGAGTGGCGACCGGGACCGAGAAGCCGGGGCCCGAGACCGCCGAACCACCGGTGGTGCCAATGCGCACCATCGGAATGCCGGCTGCCTGGATGGTGTCGGCCACCGCGCTGGTCACGATATAACGGCCCTGGTCTTCGCCGAACGCGGTGAAGTGGTCGCCAATTTCTTCCAGCTGGCAGCCGATGCCGCTGGCCATCGCCATTTCCGCCAGCGCAACCAGCAGGCCGCCGTCCGAAATGTCGTGCACGGCTGTGACCTTGCCGTCGGCGATCAGTTCGCGCACGAATTCGCCGTGGCGACGTTCGGCCGCGAGGTCCACCTTTGGCGCATCGCCGTCTTCGCGCCCGTGCAGTTCGCGCAGCCACAGCGACTGGCCGAGATGCCCGTTGCTCTGGCCGATCACGAAGATCGCCTCGCCTTCGGCCTTGAATGGCACGGTGGCCATCGTTTCGTGGTTCAGCATCAGGCCGACGCCGCCGATGGCGGGCGTGGGCAGGATAGCCGAGCCGCCGCCGGTCGCCTTCGATTCGTTGTAGAGCGAGACGTTGCCCGACACGATCGGATAGTCGAGCGCGCGGCAGGCATCGCCCATGCCATTCAGCGCTTCCACGATCTGCGCCATGATCTCGGGGCGCTGCGGGTTGGCGAAGTTCAGGCAGTTGGTGATGGCCAGCGGCGTCGCGCCGACCGCACAGATGTTGCGGAAGGTTTCGGCCACCGCCTGCTTGCCGCCTTCATAGGGATCGGCATAGCAATAGCGCGGGGTGCAGTCGGTGCTGATCGCCAGCGCCTTTTCCGTGCCGTGAATGCGCACGACGGCGGCGTCACCGCCCGACTTTTGCAGCGTATCGGCGCCGACCTGGCTGTCGTATTGCTCGAAGATCCAGCGGCGGTTGGCAAGGTCGGGGCAGCCGATCAGCTTCAGCAGGTCCGCGCCAAGATCGGCGCTTGCCGGTACATCGCCCAGCGGAGCGACATTGGCCCATGCCTTGTAATCGGCCAGCGACAGGTGCGGGCGGTCGTACAGCGGCGCGTCCTCGGCCAGCGGGCCCAGCGGAATGTCGCACACCGTTTCGCCCTGGAAGGTCAGCACCATGTGGCCGGTGTCGGTCACTTCGCCGATCACGGCAAAGTCCAGTTCCCACTTGCGGAAGATGGCTTCGGCCATGGCTTCCTTACCCGGCTTCAGCACCATGAGCATGCGCTCCTGGCTTTCCGACAGCATCATTTCATAGGGGGTCATGCCCTCTTCGCGGCAGGGCACCTTGTCCATGTTCAGGATGATGCCTGCCTTGCCGTTGGTGGCCATTTCCACCGACGAGGAGGTGAGACCCGCCGCGCCCATGTCCTGGATCGCCACGATGGCGTCAGTCGCCATCAGTTCAAGGCAGGCTTCGATCAGCAGCTTTTCGGTGAACGGATCGCCAACCTGCACGGTGGGGCGCTTGGCTTCGGAATCCTCGCCGAAATCTGCGCTGGCCATGGTCGCGCCGTGGATGCCGTCGCGGCCGGTCTTCGATCCGACATAGACGATCGGATTGCCGAGACCGGTGGCCGCCGAATAGAAGATC
>JBDLVU010000253.1:0-3853 GCA_039804665.1 Pseudomonadota bacterium
GATCCTCGAGCTGAAGAACACCATCAACACCATGGTCGACCAGCTCAATTCCTTCGCTTCGGAAGTGACCCGCGTGGCGCGCGAGGTCGGCACCGAAGGCAAGCTGGGCGGTCAGGCGCAAGTGCGCGGCGTTGCCGGCACGTGGAAGGACCTGACCGACAACGTCAACCTGATGGCCGACAACCTGACGGGACAGGTGCGCAACATCGCCGAGGTGACCACCGCCGTGGCGCGAGGCGACCTTTCCAAGAAGATCACGGTGGACGTGAAGGGCGAGATCCTAGAGCTGAAAAACACCATCAACACCATGGTCGACCAGCTTAACGGCTTCGCCTCGGAAGTGACGCGCGTGGCGCGGGAAGTGGGCACCGAGGGCAAGCTGGGCGGGCAGGCGCAGGTGCCGGGCGTGGGCGGCACGTGGAAAGACCTGACCGACAACGTCAACCTGATGGCCACGAACCTGACCAATCAGGTGCGCGGCATCGCCGATGTCGTGACGGCGGTGGCGCAGGGTAACCTCAAGCGCAAGCTTACCTTCGATGCCAAGGGCGAAATCGCAGCCCTTGCCGAAACGATCAACGGAATGATCGAGACCCTCTCGACGTTTGGCGATCAGGTGACCAACATGGCGCGCGAGGTCGGCGTCGAGGGCCGCCTTGGCGGTCAGGCGCGTGTTCCCGGCGCGGCCGGCCTCTGGCGCGACCTGACCGACAACGTCAATGCCATGGCCGCAAACCTGACGAACCAGGTGCGGTCCATCGCCGAAGTGGCGACAGCGGTGACCAAGGGGGACCTCACGCGCTCCATCGCCGTCGAGGCATCGGGCGAAATGGCCGCGCTGAAGGACAACATCAACGAAATGATCCTCAACCTGAAGGATCAAACGCTCAAGAACGCGCAGCAGGACTGGCTGAAGACGAACCTCGCGCGGTTCTCTCGCATGCTTCAGGGTGAGCGCGATCTTGCGACCATCTCCAACCTGATCATGTCCGAACTGGCGCCGCTGGTGAACGCCCAGTACGGCGTGTTCTATGTCACGAGCCGGGAGCAGGCCGACACCCGTCTCGATCTCGTCGCAAGTTACGGCGCGGAAAGTCACGCCCAGCTGAAAAAGCAGTTTGCGCTGCGCGAAGGCCTCATCGGCCAGGCCGCTGCGGACAAGCGCCCCATTCGGCTGAGCAAGGTTCCCGGTGACTTCATCCAGATCGGGTCGGGCCTTGGCCAGGCAACGCCCGCCAGCATCAATATTCTGCCTGCCTTGTTCGAGGACGAGGTGCAGGCGGTGATCGAACTCGCCTCGTTCGAGGAATTCAACGAGACCCATCACAGCTTTCTCAACCAGTTGATGGAAACCGTGGGCATCGTGCTCAACACGATCGCCGCGACGATGCGGACGGAGAGCCTTCTCGCCCAATCGCAGTTGCTCACGCAGGAATTGCAGGCGCGGCAGACCGAGCTCACGCGCAAGCAGCAGGAACTGCATGCCACCAACGAAGAGCTTCAGGACAAGGCGCAACTCCTTGAAAACGAAAAGCGTCAGGTCGAGGCCAAGAACTTCGAAATCGAAATGGCCCGCCGAGCCGTGGAGGAAAAGGCCGAACAGCTGGCGCTGACCTCCAAGTACAAATCCGAATTCCTCGCCAACATGAGCCATGAGCTGCGCACGCCACTCAATTCGCTCCTGATCCTCTCGAAGCTCCTCGCCGAAAACCAGCAGGGCAATCTTAACGAAAAGCAGACCGAGTTCGCGCGTACGATCCACGGCGCCGGCACGGATCTGCTCAATCTCATCAACGACATCCTCGATCTTTCGAAGATCGAATCCGGGACCGTCACGATCGATATCGGCGACATGTCGATGGCGCGCTTGCAGCAGCATCTTGAGCGCACGTTCCGGCAGCTGGCGTCTGAAAAGGGGTTGCTGTTCGTGGTCGATTTCGACGACGCCCTGCCCGCCTCGATCCGGACGGACGAAAAGCGCCTTCAACAGATCATGCTCAATCTGCTGTCGAACGCGTTCAAGTTCACATCGGCGGGCGGGGTCACGCTCACCGCCCGTGCGGCAACGCGGGGATGGAGTTCCAGCCATCCCGTGTTGCACGAAGGCGTCACCGCGCTCGAGATTTCGGTCAGCGACACCGGTATCGGGATTCCGCCGGACAAGCAGAAGCTGATTTTCGAGGCCTTCCAGCAAGCCGACGGCACGACCAGTCGAAAGTACGGCGGGACCGGTCTGGGGTTGTCGATCAGCCGCGAGATCGCCCGGCTGCTCGGCGGCGAGTTACAAGTGCGGTCGGTGCCCAACGAAGGTTCGACGTTCACGCTGTTCGTGCCGATCAGCCTCGCTGACGCACCGGTTCCCCTTCCCGCTCCGGTCCTTGCGACAGGCTCGGAACCCGCGCCGGCGACCTATGACATCCACGATGATCGGGACGACCTGAAGAACCATCCCTTCGTCCTCATCGTTGAAGACGATCCCACCTTTGCCGGCATCCTGCTGGACCTTGCGCACGAAGCGGGCCTGAAGGGCGTGATATCGTCTGCGGGCGCCGGAACGCTGGCGATGGTGCGCAAGCTGCGCCCGAACGCCATCACGCTGGACCTGGGGCTTGCGGACATTGACGGGTTCGTCCTGCTGGACCTTCTGCGGCACGATCCCGACACCGCCGGAATTCCGGTCCACGTCATTTCCGGAAAGCAGCAGGCCGAGCACGCCTTGTCACTCGGGGCGTCGGATGTGACCGAAAAGCCGGCGGAGCGCGACCGTCTTTTCGGGCTATTCGAACGGATGGCCGCCAATGCACGGGCCCTGCCCACGAAACGGCGCGGGAATGGCGCCCCCAAAGCGGCACGACCGGGCGCGATGCCCGAACTTGAAGGCGCCCGCATTCTGATCGTCGACGACGACATCCGGAATATCTATTCGCTGACCAGCGTGCTTGAAGCGCACAAGGTCGATGTCGTCCATGCAGAGAGCGGGCTAGACGGCATTCGCATTCTCCAAACCGTCCAAGGCATCGACGCAGCCCTGATCGACATCATGATGCCCGACATGGACGGATACGAGACGATCCGGCAAATTCGCGCGCGCCCTGCAATCGCATCGATTCCGCTGGTCGCCGTCACCGCCAAGGCCATGAAGGGCGACCGCCAGAAATGCCTCGATGCCGGCGCTTCGGACTACATCTCCAAACCGGTTGATATCGATTTGCTGCAGGCCCTGCTGCGGGTCTGGATAGGACGTTCGCGGGCGGGTCGCCGACCCGCGAAATCGCGCGTGCGCGCGGCAAGGGTCGCATAGGCATGCCGCAACCTCCCCAACCGCCAATGGGCACCCACGCCCCCGCACACCCGTTCGCGGCGCCGGCACGCATTCTGGTGGTCGACGATGACGAGCGGAACCTCCTCGCGCTTTCGCAGGTGCTCGCCGATCTGGGCGAGGTCGTGACTTCCACCTCGGGGCGCGGCGCATTGCGGCACCTGTTGCAGGGCGATTTCGCCGTGATCCTCCTCGACGTGTTCATGCCGGGCATGGACGGATACGAGGTGGCATCGCTTATCCGCGACCGTCGGCAAACCGCCAGAATTCCGATCATCTTCCTGTCGGCGGTGAACAAGGAAACCGAGCATCTCATGCGCGGATATGCGATGGGTGCGGTAGACTACGTGTTCAAGCCGGTCGATCCGGTGGTGCTGAAATCAAAGGTCGGCGTGTTCGTCGATCTCTACAACACGCGCGCGCAGGTTGAAGCGGCCGGCCGCGAGGAACAGGCCCTGCGCGAACAGGCCTTTCGCGTCGAGCTTGAAAAGCTCCAGATGGAACGCGAACTGGAAAAGAGCCGCCTACGGCAGG
>JBDLVU010000254.1:0-3846 GCA_039804665.1 Pseudomonadota bacterium
ACGCGCGGGTCAGCGCCATCGTGCGCAGCATGCGCCGCAGGGTTTCCGGATCCAGCCCCGGATTCCACGGGCCGACCGCGCGGTGATCGTCGCCCAGCACGCGGATCATGTCGAAGCACAACGGTTGCGTTTCAGCGGCAGGGCACGCCTCGTCCGGGCGCGGCTGGGCGCCTGCCGGGGGGATGGCGATGTGCGAATAGTCCACCGGGTCGCCCGGCCGGAAGCGCGGCTCGGGCACATGCAGCGACAGCGGTGGCAGGTTGCCCTTGGACGCTTTCATCCGACTCTCCCGCGCCGTCGACTACACGAATCGGGCGACGCAATGTTTTAGACGAGAGTAATAATATTACGCTCGACTTTTCGAGTCAATCAAAGCGATCAGACGGCGACGGGAGCCGCGATGTGAGCCTGCGGGGCGTAGCCGGTGACTTCGAAATCCTCGATCCGGTAACCGAAGATACTATCGGGCCGACGCAGGATGGCAAGGCGCGGCGCGCCCGAAGGTTCCCGCGCAATCTGCGCCTCGACCAGATCGGCATGGTTCAGGTAAAGATGCGTGTCGCCACCCATCCACACCAGTTCGCCGGGTTCAAGATCGCACTGCTGCGCCAGCATGCGAATGAACAGCGCCGCGCCCCACAGGTTAAACGGCAGGCCAAGCGCCACGTCGCAGCTGCGTTGATACAGCAGGCCCGACAGGCGATTGCCCGAAACGTGGAACTGATAGGTCTTGTGGCAGGGCGGCAGCGCCATGCCGGGCAGCTCGGCCACGTTCCACCCTTCCACGATGTGGCGGCGACTGCCGGGGTTGGTGCGCAAGGATTCGACCAGTTCGGCCACCTGATTCACGCCCTGCGCGCGCTGGCGGAACATCCCCTCACCCGCCGGTTCATAGACGGGCCAGTCTACCCATTGCTTGCCATAGACAGGCCCCAGATCGCCCCAGCGCGCGGCGAAAGCTGCGTCGGCCACAATGCGCGCGGAAAAATCGGCGCGCTCGATGGCCTCCCCCGTTTCGCGGCGGTAGCGGTCGAGCGGCCAGTCAGTCCAGATCTCCACGCCCTGCGCGCACAGGTTGCGGATATTGGTGTCGCCAGTCAGGAACCACAGGAATTCGCGCGTGGCGGTCTTCCAGTAGACCCGCTTGGTGGTGAGCAGCGGCATCTGCCCGTCCGACAAATCAAAGCGCAGCTCCGCGCCGAACACCGAGCGCGTACCGATGCCGGTGCGGTCCACGCGCTCGTCGCCCCGCGTCCAGATGCGGCGCATCAGGTTGAGGTACTGCTGCTCGTAATGCGCGGCGGGGCGGGAATCGGACAGGTCGGTCATGGGCCTGACACACCTAACCGGCGGCAGCCGGCTGCGCTACGGCAATCCGTTCCCCGCCTTCCATGGCCGGCGAACGCCTACGCATTCGCACGTAGATGCCATTGGTTAAGCGGCAGGGCCGGCAGCGTTAAACCCTCCAGAATGGACAAGATTTCCCAGCACGGCGCATTCCGGCGCCTCGGGTGGTTACACTGGCAGGCCGCCATCGTGGCGGTGGCCTTTGCGATCACCGCGCTGGCCCCGGCTCCGGGAGCGGCAGTGCTTTACCTGCCGCTTGCGGGGCACGTCCGTGGCGGCGCGCTCGATTGGGCGCTGCACCACGGCGGGGCGCTGGCAGGCGTCGGCCCAGGGGGCGGCGTGCTGATGATGAATGTCCAGACGGGCTTCGGCTGGCGCGCGCTGCGCGAGGGCGCGCTGGCGATCCGGGTCCCCCAATCGATGTGCAGAAACGCAGGATAAGATCATGGATGACCTCTGGACCATTCGCCGAGACGGGATGCGCCTTCTGGCGCTGATCTGTCTCGCCTGTTTCGCCATAACTGCCGTTGGCGCGATATGGGCCGGCTCGGGGCTGCTACCTGTCGTGCTGGCAGGCGCCATTCCCGCGGGGCCAGCGATGCTGGCATGGCAGGATCGCAACGACACCTCATCACGCGTGGGCATGGGCCTTGCGGTGGTGTCGTACCCCATGATCTGGCTGTACCAGTGGTCCGGCCATGAATTCATGATCGACATCCACATGACCTTCTTCGCGGCGCTGGCCATGCTGGTCCTGCTGGCCGACTGGCGGCCGGTATTGGCTGGAGCAGCGCTCGGCGCTGCACACCACGTCCTGACCAACTTTTTCGCACCATGGCTTGTCTATCCCGATGGCAGCGATTTTGGCCGCGTGGTTCTGCACGGCTCGGTGGTGATCGTGGAGGCGGGCACACTGATCATGCTGTGTGTGCAACTGGAACGCCTGATCGTCCGTCAAGCGGAGGCCAGCGCGGCGCGTGAAGAGGCAGAAGCCGCAGCCGCCTCTCAGGCCAAGGCGATCGAGGAAGAACAGGCGCTGGTGATCGGGGCGATCGGCAAGCGGCTGGAAGCGCTGGCTGCGGGCAATCTTTCGGACCGCATTACCACCACATTTCCGCCAGCCTATGAACGCCTGCGTGAAAGCTTCAACAGCGCGGTCAGCGATCTGGACGCCAGCTTCTCTCGCATTCTGCAAAGCGTCGGGCAGATCGATACCGGATCGAGCGAAATCCGCGCCGCGTCCGACGACCTCGCCCGCCGCACCGAAGAACAGGCCAGTTCGCTCGAGCGCAACAGCGCCTCCACCCGCGACCTGACCGGCAAGATCCAGACCACCGCCGAAAACGCCGGCGCCGCAAACCGCTCGATCAGTGCCGCACGCCGCGACGCCGAAGCGGGAGGCGACGTTGTCGAACGCGCGATCACCGCGATGAACGGGATCGAAAGCTCCGCCAACGAAATCGCGCAGATCATCACCATCATCGACGGCATCGCCTTCCAGACCAACCTGCTGGCGCTGAACGCCGGCGTGGAAGCCGCACGCGCGGGCGATGCGGGCAAGGGCTTTGCCGTGGTCGCCAACGAAGTGCGCGCGCTGGCGCAACGTTCGGCCGACGCCGCGCGCGACATCAAGGCGCTGATCACCGCATCAAGCGAACAGGTCGGCCAGGGCGTGGCGCTGGTCAGCGAAACGGGCTCGGTACTGCGCACGATCGTGTTGCAGGTGCGCGAAATCGGCACCGCGATCAGCGCGATTGCCGCAGAAGCCGGCGTGCAGGCGGGCGAACTGCGTCAGGTCAGCGAGACATTCTCCCGAATCGACAGCGTGACGCAGCAGAACGCGGCGATGGTGGAACAAAGCACCGCCGCCGCGCACAGCCTGCAACGCGCGGCCGATGCGATGAAGGAACTGGTCTCGCGATTCCGCACCTCCGAAAGCGCATCAAGCAGGGTTCCCCAAACCCCCGAATGGCGGCAGGTGGCTTAAAAGTCGCGGAAATCCGCCATTTTCCAAGGAATGTGCAAAATGTTTCACAAGCCCGCTTGCCACCTGCAAAAGGCCCCCGTATAGGGCGCGCCTGCCTTGCAGCCGGGTGACCGGCAGCGGATCGGTCGGGGAATAGCTCAGCCTGGTAGAGCACTGTCTTCGGGAGGCAGGGGCCGGAGGTTCGAATCCTCTTTCCCCGACCAACAATTTTCGCTGTTTTCAGCCATTCTGCACCTTTTCAGAAACACCAGCCGAGGGTTCACTTTGAACCTCGGCAGGGGGAATGGCGTGCCTTGTGCTGTTGCGCGGTGCGATCATCGCCTTGCGCTGGGGGCGCGGCCTATCCACTTTTTCGGGCGTTTGCGCGCAAGTTTGGCAGCAATCAAAAAAGGCCGCAGGGCCTGAACCCTGCGGCCTTTCGCCGTTAGACCTTTCCGGTCTTACTTGTCGTCTAGCTTGGCGAGCACCTTGGCGGCCGCCGAGGTCTTGGGAGCCGTCGGCTCCCACTTCTC
>JBDLVU010000255.1:0-3817 GCA_039804665.1 Pseudomonadota bacterium
TGCATCGCGCCCGAGCCGCTGGTCGAACGGCAGGCGGCCCAGTGGGACCCGCTGCTCGATTGGGCGCGCAAGCGCTACGATATCCATTTCGAGATCGCGACCGGGATCATGCATCGCCCGCAACCGGCCGCCACGCTGGAGGTGCTGCGCGCCGAGCTGGAAAAGCTCGACGCCTTCGCGCTGGCTGCGCTGCGCAACACCACCAGCCTGTCCTGCTCGCTCACGTTGGGCCTCGCCGCGATCGAGCCGGACGCCGATGTGGACGCGCTGTGGGACGCGGCCAACCTGGAAGAAGACTGGCAGGCGGAACTGTGGGGCAAGGACGCCGAGGCGCTGGAACGCCGTGCCTTGCGGCACAAGGCGTTCGCGGCATCGGGACGCTTTGCCGCGCTGGCGCGGGGATAGCCCGGAACCCCTGCCCACCTCGCGCTTTGCTCGCCTGAGAAAGGAGCACGCGATGCCGCAGGGTGACAAGGACGCCTACACGCCGAAGCAAAGGCGCAAGGCCGAACATATCGAAGAAGGCTACGAGGACCGGGGGGTTTCCAAAAGCGAGGCTGAACGCCGCGCGTGGGCCACGGTCAACAAGCAGGACGGCGGCGGCAAGCGCAGCGGGTCCGGGCGCGATGACGCCGAAACGCGCCGGCGCGACCGGTCGGAGGCCGCGAAGAAGGGCTGGGAAACACGGCGGAAAAAGAAAACCGGTTCCTGATCCCGGTCGTCCATGTGGGGGTGGTTAACCCACCCAGTCGGCAACCTCTTTCGCCACGGCATTGGCCGCTTCGTTCAGCGCCGGGGCCACCGCCTTCGCATCGGCCTTTACGCCGCCCACGCTGTGTTCAAAGCGGCGCGTTTCCACCTTGCCACCGGGCCAGGCCTTCACCGCGTCGAAGCGTACCACCGCCGAACCGGTGCGTTCGTCATAGCCCATGTCCAGCAGCCGGCCGCCAAGCTGGATGCCCTTGGTCGCGGTATCGCCCTCCACCACCAGACGACCGCCCTTTGCGCGCAGCGTTTCGGTGAGCAGGTGCTGGAACTGCCGCGCGGGCCGCTCCACCCACGCCACCTTCTTGAGATAGGCGACGTTGCCATCGGCCATGCGCACCGGCACGCGCAGCACGGCCACCGCCGCGTCCGCGCTCGGTTCCAGCACCGAGAGCGCGTCGGACAGGTCACCGCTGGCGGTGCTGCCAACGGCGGGCGCGGCATCGCTGGTCAGGCTGAGCAGCGATGCGGGCGCCTTGCCGCCGATGCTGACGCAACCGGCCAGCGACAGCGTGAAGGCGGACAGGAGCAGGATCTTACGCATCGGGTTCGCTCCTTCAGTGCTTGTAGTCGGGCAGCTTCGGCCCGCCGACGATGCCGCCGACGCCGCGATCGTTGACCTTGTCGGTCACCTCGCGCAGCGACTTGCTGGTGGCCTGCAAATCGCGGATCATCGCCTCGGCCGCAGGCAAGGTGCGTTCGTTCAACTGCTGCACGCCGGGGCGCGCATCGTTCATCGTCGCCTGCAGGGAATCGGCCGCGGCCTGCGCCGATTTCAGCGTGGCACGCAGCTGCTTGGCAAGGCCGTTGCCTTCATCGTTCAGCATCGTGTTCGCCGAATCCGTCAGCTTTTCAAAGCTTGCCAGCGAATAGTTCGCCTGCCGCAGCGTGGCCTGCAATTCGGCCAGCGTGCGCTTCACGTCGGGCGATGCGGCGGCCAGATTGCGGGTCATCGTGTCGGTGTTCGTCAGGATGTTCTCGATCGATTTCTGGTTCTTGTCGGACAATACCATCGTCAGCCGCTCGGTCAGCGTCGCCAGCCGTTCCAGCAGCAGCGGCGCGTTCGACAGGATCTCGCCCAGCCCGCTGCGCTTGGTGGGGATCACAGGCGCGCCTTCCGGCCCCGGTTCGTCAATCGCCGGCGCGCCCTTGACCGCGCCCTGAAGCTGGATCGTGGTCACGCCGGTAAAGCTGCCCTGAAGGCTGGCGGTGGTGCCCTGAAGGATGGGCACTTTCTTGTCCACCTTGATGCGCACGCGGACGAACTCGGGGTCTTTCTCCCACAGTTCGATGTCCTTCACCTGCCCCGAAGGCACGCCGCTGAACGAGACTTCCGATCCCTTGGCAAGGCCGTCGACCGACTGCTTGAAGAAGATGTCGTAGTCGTTCTGGTCGCCCTGGTTCAGCCGGGCGATCCAGATGGTCAGCGCGGCAAGGCCCGCCAGCAATGCCAGCGTGACGGCCCCGACCCAGATGTGGTTTGCGCGCGTTTCCATGCCGTGCCCCTATGCCTGCCCCGCAGGCCGATTGTCCATAACGCCGGATTCGCGGTTCCGCTCCTGCGCGTCCTTGGCGGCCCTTCCTCTGGGGCCGTTGAAGTATTCCTGGATCCACGGATGGTCGGTCGCCAGCAGTTCGGCGATCGTTCCGCAGGCGATCACCCGCTTGTCCGCGATCACCGCCACCCGGTCGCAGATTTCGTACAGCGTATCGAGATCGTGGGTGATCAGGAACACGGTGAGGTCCAGCGTCTGCTGCAACCCCTTGATCAGGCTGTCGAACGCGGCGGCGCCAATGGGATCGAGCCCGGCGGTCGGTTCATCGAGAAACAGCAGTTCGGGATCGAGCGACAGCGCGCGCGCCAGCCCGGCCCGCTTGCGCATCCCGCCCGAAAGTTCGGACGGATACTTGCTCGTCGCCTCGGCCGGCAGGCCCGACAGCAATACCTTGTACCGTGCGATCTCGTGCCGCAGGTCGTCCTGAATCTCCGGGTAGAATTCGCGCAACGGCACTTCGACGTTTTCCGCCACGGTCAGCGTGGAAAACAGCGCGCCGCCCTGAAACAGCACGCCCCAGCGGCTGCGGATGTCGATATCCTCGTCCTCGCGCGCGTCGGTGATAGAGCTGCCCAGCACCTCGATGGTGCCCGCGGTGGGCACTTGCAGGCCGATGATCGAGCGCATCAGCACGGACTTGCCCGTGCCCGATCCGCCCACCACGCCAAGGATTTCACCGCGACGCACATCAAGGTCCAGCCCTTCGTGCACCACGTGATCGCCGAACGCGTTGGTCACCCCGCGCACGCGGATGGGGAAATCGCCCGTGCTGTCGAGCGCATTGCTGTCGGGATGCCCGGTCATCCCCAGCCGATCTCGGTAAAGAACACCGCGAAGAAGGCATCCAGCACGATCACCAGCACTTCGGGCTTCGCCTCGCCCGGAAATTCACCGAAGATCACCCGCCGGGTAACTTCTTCGTCCGGGCTGCTGGCATCCAGCGCATAGCTGCCCGGCAGATCGGTCAGCTCCACCGGTTCACCCGATGGCAGCACCAGCCGCCCGGCTTTGCGTTCAACCGTGACGCCGGGGTAATTGGCGATCTTCTGCCGCGCGCCGGTCAGCGCGTTGAACAGCGCGCTTTTGCCGGCGTTGGGGTTGCCGACCAGCGCGGCGGTGCGCAGCCGGGTCACAACGGGGTGACCTGCATCGCGCGGGCATGGCTGCGGCGCAGGGCCACGGTGGTGCGGCCGATCACGATGGCCAGCGGATCCCGCCCGGCCAGGATGCCGCGATGGGCCACGTGGATGCGGGTGCCGCGATCGATCCCCAGCGCCCGCAAACGCTTGGCTTCTTCCGGGGCGAGCACGTCCCAGTCCACCGCGGTGATTTCCGCGCGGGTTTCCAAAGGCAGGGTGTCGAGTGTCATCGGGATCATCGGTTGATCGGCTTGCCCCAATGTCGCGCTAATTGCAACTGGTTCGCATTAGAAGTCAGCGCGCGGGATAGCGCAGACGGCCAAGGAAGCGCGCCATGTCGAAATCGTGGATCGCCAT
>JBDLVU010000256.1:0-3776 GCA_039804665.1 Pseudomonadota bacterium
GCCAAGGCGCTGTGGGACTGGTGGGCCACGAACCCCACCGTCGACGTGGCCGCGATCGATGCGATCGAAGCCGTGACCAAGCACGACGTGATCGCGTTCCTCGATTGGGTGGCGCAGCAGGTTGGCCCCGAAGCGCGCTTCATGCACCAGGGCATGACCAGCTCCGACGTGCTGGACACCACGCTGGCGGTGCAGCTGGCGCGCGCCAGCGACCTGCTGCTGGCCGACCTTGACGCGCTGCTCGAAGCGATCAAGCGCCGCGCGTTCGAACACAAGTATACCCCCACCATCGGCCGCAGCCACGGCATCCATGCCGAGCCGACCACCTTCGGCAAGAAGCTGGCCGAGGCCTATGCCGAGTTCACCCGCTGCCGCGCGCGCCTTGTCGCCGCGCGCACCGAAATCGCCACGTGCGCCATCTCGGGCGCGGTGGGCACGTTCGCCAACATCGATCCGTCGGTGGAAGAATACGTGGCCGACAAGATGGGTCTCGCCGTAGAACCCGTTTCCACGCAGGTGATCCCGCGCGACCGCCACGCGATGTTCTTTGCAACGCTGGGCGTGATCGCCAGCAGCATCGAACGGCTCGCCACCGAAGTGCGCCATCTGCAGCGCACCGAAGTGCTGGAAGCGGAAGAATACTTCTCGCCGGGGCAAAAGGGTTCGTCGGCCATGCCGCACAAGCGCAACCCGGTGCTGACCGAGAACCTGACCGGCCTTGCCCGCGTGGTGCGTTCGGCGGTGACGCCCGCGCTGGAGAACGTGGCGCTGTGGCACGAGCGCGATATCTCGCACTCGTCGGTGGAACGCTACATCGGCCCGGACGCCACGATCACGCTCGATTTCGCCCTCGCCCGCCTGACCTCGGTGATCGACAAGCTGGTGATCTACCCCGAGCGGATGGAAAAGAACCTCAACAAGATGGGTGGCCTTGTCCACTCGCAGCGCGTGCTGCTGGCGCTGACGCAGGCGGGCCTTGAGCGCGACGCCTCGTACCGCCTTGTCCAGCGCAACGCGATGAAGGTGTGGGAATCGGACGGCCAGCTTTCGCTGCTGGAACTGCTGAAGGCCGATCCGGAAGTGGCCGCCGTGCTGACGCCGGAACAGATCGAGGAAAAGTTCAACCTCGACTATCACTTCAAGGCGATCGACACGATCTTCAACCGGGTGTTCGGCGCCTGATACGCGCCACTGCACGCGGGACTCGCCTTCATCGCCAATCCGCCCTAGGCTTGCGACCGATGGACGGGGTGGCGGAGAGGACCGGGGCATGAGAGCCTTGCGCACGATCTTCTGGGTGCTGGTGGCGGGCATGCTCGCCGCCTTCACCGTGGCGAACTGGCAAGCGGTGGAAGTGCACATCTGGCAGGGACTGGTTCTGGAAACCAAGCTGCCCGCACTGGTGATCGGCGCATTCCTGCTGGGGCTGGTACCCACGTGGGGGGTCTACCGGGCCAGTCGCTGGCGTCTGTCTCGCCGCATTTCCGCACTCGAGGCCAATCTGGCGAACCAGAACACCGCCTCACTCACATCGACGCAGCTTGACGCTGCGAGCAACGGGACCGACACAACGCCGTGAGCAATCCGATCTATCTTGCGCTGGACCTCCCCCGCCTCGACGCCGCCGTCGCGCTGGCGCAAAAGGTGAAGGGCCATGTCGGCGGGCTGAAGCTGGGCCTCGAATTCTTTTGCGCGCACGGACATCACGGCGTGCATGAAGTGGCAAAGATCGGGCTGCCGATCTTCCTCGACCTGAAGCTGCACGACATTCCCAACACCGTCGCCGCCGCGATGCAGGCGATCCACGTGCTGGAGCCGGCGATCGTGACCGTGCACGCCAGCGGCGGCCGGGCGATGCTGGAAGATGCAAAGGCAGCGGCGAGCGAGCACACCAAGGTCGTGGCCGTGACCGTGCTGACCAGCCTCGACGATGCCGACCTCGCGCGGCAGGGCATTGCCGGCAGCGCGCACGATCAGGCGCTGCGGCTGGCCGACCTTGCGCGTGAAGCCGGACTGGATGGGATCGTGTGTTCGGGGCACGAGGTGGCCGCCGTGCACAAGCAGTGGAAGAACGGGTTCTTCGTGGTGCCCGGCCTGCGCCCCGCCGATGGCACTTTGGCCGACCAGAAGCGCACCGTGACCCCGCGCGCCGCGCGCGATGCGGGCGCAAGCGTGCTGGTGATCGGCCGCCCGATCAGCCGCGCCGCCGATCCGGTGATCGCCGCGCGCGCGATCGAAGGAACGCTTTGACGCGCGGAGCTATTCCGATGGCGGGTTGGGGTCGGTGCCTTCGGCGCTGTCGGGCTGGCTGACGACCTTTTCCGCCTCGTCCTGCTGCTCCTGCATCTTCATTTCGTGCAGGTCGCGCCGCGTGTCGGCATCCATCTTCAACGCCTGCCCCATGGCCCCGCCGATGGACCCGTCGACGCCATCGCCCGGCCAGCGCGAGGCGGTGCTGCCCGCGTTCGACGGATTGTAGGCGCGATCGTTCAAAGTGGCGTCGATCAGTTCGATCAGGCGGTTGCGCAGCATGTTGTGCGCCATGCCATTCGATGCACCATCGCCCGCCGCACCATGACAGGTCAGCGTAACCTTGGTGCTGTCCGGCGCCAGTTCGGTGAGCCGGGCGAGGCACCCGAAGCCGGGCGCATCGGGCGTGGCGCCGAAGTTGACTTCGTTCAGGCCGTTCCCCCGCACATCCTGATCGAGCATGATGAAGGGCGCCTGCTGCGACGGTTCGATTTCCAGCCGCGCGAGTTTGAGGTATGCGTCCTTGCGGCTCATCCCATATTCGTCGCCCGGGGCGCAGCCTGCCAGCGCGGCCGAAGCACACAGAAGCGCCAGCGCCGATTTCATCCTTTTCACGTTCGCCCCCAAGAATATCCGGTCGCGAATGCCCTATCGCAGAATGTTTAACCCGCACTTGCACCAAACCGGTGCCAATGAGTTCAGCAACGCGAAAGCCGCAAAGCCACAAGCATTGCGGCACAACATGGGAGACCGTCCGATGAAGCGCCTGATCCTTGCCACTTCGCTTGCCGCCCTGCCGCTTGCCGCGCTGACATTGCTTGCCCTGCCGCAGGCCGCCGCGGCGCAAGCCGTCTCGTCCGGTCCGGTCGTCGCCGCCGGCAACGCGCTGCTGACCGTTTCGGCCGAGGGCAAGTCCACCCGCGTGCCCGACCTTGCGCTGTTCAGCGCCGGCGTGACCACGCAGGCCAAGACCGCCGGCGCCGCGCTGACGCAGAACGCGGCGCAAATGAATGGCGTGATCGCCGCGCTGAAAAAGGCGGGCATTGCCGACCGCGACATCCAGACCAGCAACCTTTCGATCAACCCGGTCTATGGCAATCCGCACCGCCTGCCCGATGGAACGGTGGATCAGGAGCCGGTGATCATCGGCTATCAGGCGACCAACCAGGTGCAGGTGAAGCAGCGCAAGATCGCCGCGGTCGACCAGTCGCTTGAGATCGTCCGCCGCCGCATCGACCAACTCGGCACCCGCGAGCCGTCGATCCAGCGCCAGGGCCAGGACCGCATCGTCGTCCAGCTCCCCGGGGTCAAGGATCCCGACCACATCAAATCGTTGCTGGGCAAGACCGCCAAGCTGACCTTCCATCTGCTCGACGACACCGCCAGCGTCGAGGACGCCCTGCGCGGTCGGGTGCCGCCGGGCGACATGCTGCTGCCCGGCAACGAGCAGGGCCGGGGCCAGCCCGAGAATTACGTGGTGCGCAAGCGGGTCGAGGTCGGCGGCGACATGCTGACCGACGCGCGGG
>JBDLVU010000257.1:0-3722 GCA_039804665.1 Pseudomonadota bacterium
ATGCAGATCCCGCGCGTGCCCAACCCGCCGTTCTTCATCCCGCTCAGCCTCGATCCGCCCGAAAACCTGCCCTATCGCCGCGCCATGGCGCCGCTGTTCGGCCCGGTCGCGGTCAAGGCGATGGAGCCGGGCCTGCGCGAATGGGCAGGGCGCATCATCGATGAGGCACTCGCCAAGGGCAGCGTCGATTTCATGGCCGACGTGGCCAAGGTGGCGTTTACGGGTTCGACTGTGACCGGCCGGAAAGTGATGCAGTCGGCAGCAGGAAGCATGAAGCGCGTGACGCTGGAACTGGGCGGGAACGACGCCGCGATCGTGCTCGACGATGTCGATCCCAAGGCGATCGCCGGTCGCGTGTTTGAGGGCGCCATGACCAATGCGGGGCAGATCTGTGTCGCGATCAAGCGGGTCTATGTTCCTGCCGTCCTCTACGATGAATTCTGCGACGAGCTCGCACGACTGGCGGATGCCGCAGTCGTCGATGATGGAACGCGACAGGGCGTGCAGGTCGGGCCAGTGCAAAACCGGACGCAGTTCGAGAAGGTGAAGGCGTTGCTCGAAGACGCGCGCAGGCAAGGGCGGATCGTCGCGGGTGGGCAGCCGCTGGACCGGTCGGGATATTTCATCCCGCCGACGATCGTCTGCGACCTTCCGGACAGCGCACGGCTTGTCCGCGAGGAACAGTTCGGCCCCGTACTGCCCGTGCTGCGCTACGACGACATCGAAGATGTCATCGTTCGGGTGAATGACAGTGAGTTTGGGCTGGCTGGCACTGTTTGGGGCCTGGATTTCGATCGGGCGCTTGATATCGCCATGCGGATCAATTCAGGTACTGTCTGGGTCAATCAGCACCTCGCAATCGATCCGACATTGCCGTTCCGCGGCGCAAAGCAATCAGGGTTCGGTGGCGAACTGGGTCAGGATGGCCTGCATGAATATACGCAACCTCACATTGTGAATGCGTCGCGCCAGCTAACAGAGGACGAGCGGCGCTCGCGTGCGAGCTGAGGCTTGGCCGGAGAAGAGGGCTCTTTGTGATGAGAGAGCGTTTTTGCGTTAATCTGACGGCTCCTTTCGGAATGCCAGGCCGTTTACTAGCCTGTATATCGATCACAGGCAGAAACAGCGATAAATGCTGCCTCTCCATGCCCGGTATAGACCTCGGTCTTGAGCCAGATTTCCTCACCTTGCCGCTCAGTCTCTGGGATTTCCTTCGACCAGAAACGCAAAATTGCATTCCACCGATAGCCGCGAGCCTTGAGGCGATCCTTGGCATCGAAAGGCGCATCTACGGCGTTCACGCGATAGCTGGGCCTCTCTGAACATGTGATCAGGTCGGTCAGGACCGTCCGCCCGTCGGAAAGGTCGTGGGCCAGCAGATAGATCAGCGCAAGGATGTCGTTCTCGGCGCGGTGCCCTTCGTAGAACCAACCGCATTGCGACACGAGGTGGGCCAGAGCCCGACCATCGAAGCCAAGCTCGAGCCAATCGGGCTCGATCATCGAACAGGCCCACGCTTTCCCGGCGATGGCGGGAAGGCGCTTATCGACAAAGGGCCGATCAAAGGCGGCATTGTGTGCGACGATCAAGGTCGCCGAGGACAGAATCTCGCAGGCCATTTCCTCGTCGATCGCCTGTCCCTCAAGCATTTCCGCAGTAAGGCCTGTCAGCTTGGTGATGCGCGGATCGAGTTCGCGGTCGGGGTCTTCCCGCCAGACGCGGGGCCGCCCCACTTGAACGATGCGGCCAGCCTCATCGTAGCGAAATCGCTGGACGGCCAGTTCAATGATCTTGTCGGTTTCGCCGTCGAGGCCCGTCGTTTCCACATCGACCGCGACGCCCACACGGCATTCGGTGCCGGGGCGCTGTGTGTGGAAGTGGGTGACCGGACGCAGCTTGCGCAGCACCCGATAGTCCTCGCTGGATGCAAGGAATTCTGCAGCCCGTTCGAACTGATCGTGGGAGGAAGAGGACATTGCGGCGCTTGATAGCTGCAGGAGCCTATCAGGAAAAGGCAGTCCGCTTTGAGCGGCAGGCGTCCCCCGCGAATGGCTGCGGACAGAACTCCCTTTTCATCGGTGCGAGTTCGTCAGTTCAGCGCGAGTTCGCCCTGGCGGCGATCTCGGGCAGGGGGACTGGCGGATCGTGCCAGCAGACAGCGGGCGCGCCCGACCACGGTGTAGACCACATGGCGTTGTCCGCCACGATTGTGATGGTCGACGTAATCGCCGGCATAGTGACGGCGCAAGAGACCGGCCCGGACCAGTTCGGACACCGCGCGGCTGAGGTTGGTCTTGCCCGATGCGAGCACCCGGTGACGCACTTCGGCCGCCACGCAGGTTTTTGCCAGGGCAGGATCGGCGGGCAGGGTGCCATCGGCCGCCAATTCCTCGCGTACGCGATCGGCCAGGGCAAGACGCCGGGGGTCACGGCCGCCCATCGGGGTTAGGCTCTGGCCCAGCCAATCGCGCAAGGGGATGGAGGCACCATCACGAACGATGAACGGTCCGGCCTTGCCATTGGCACCGGCCACTTCGGCGATCAGGTTGAGCACCATGAAGGCGTAGCGCGGCCGGCTGCTGACCTCGGCAAGGAGATCGAGCAGCGTGGCCAGGTCGCTGGCAGCGTGCGGGGCCGGGGTGATGGTGCGGTGAAACATATCAGGATTCAAATGAGCACAAACCGGGATTCCTGTGAATCCCCAATCGCATAAGGTAGGAGCTTTTGTCGGCTGCGACACTTTGCCGTCGGGTAAAGTGTCGCTCGCGACTCTTCGTACCTCGAAGCGTCGGAAAAAAGCAGGGCAGCGGGGCGAGAAGGTTAGCACGGTTACACGCAGGCCTTCGAACAACCAGGTGAGGGGCGGGGCTGGTGAGGTTGTCGCAGCGCTGCTTCCGACCGATGCGTAACAACAGACGCAAATGAAGCTGCATCTTGATCATGCGGGCGGCTTGCGTCTAGTGTCGCACACGATACGTCCGGCCTCGATCCCTCCCGGACTACCCCGGAGATACGCCCACCATGGCCGACGAAACATCCTTGCTCTGGCCGCCGATATCGTGACCGCCCATGTCAGCCACAACAGCGTGAGCGTCAGCGATCTGCCGACGCTGATCCAGTCGGTGTTCGGGGCGCTCACCGCGCTGGGACAAGAAACACTCGCACCCGAGGAGCCCCGCACACCGGCGGTATCGGTCCGCGCGTCGGTCAAGCACGATGCGCTCATATGCCTCGATTGCGGGGCGAAGATGAAGATGCTCAAGCGCCACCTTGCCACCGATCATGGCCTTAGCCCTGCGGACTATCGGGCGCGTTGGAAATTGGCTGCCGACTATCCCATGGTTGCGGCCGAATACGCCGCGCGGCGCAAGGAACTGGCGCTGCGCATTGGACTCGGCCGCAAGCCCAAGGCCGCCGTCATCGCCGCGCCAGTCGAGCCTATTCCGGTGGCCGAAGCTCCGCAAAAGGCCGCACCGAAGCGCAAGGTTGCGACCAAGGCGGCGGAAGTTGCCCCGGCCGAAAAGCCCGCGACCAAACCCAAGGCGCCGGCGCGCAAGAAGCTCCAGGTCGCGTTCGACGCGGTCGATGTGCCGCAGGCTGACGTGCCCGTAGCACCCACCGTGGACACGGCTGCCGACGCCTGAGTGGCGCTCGACGCGGCGCGTTCCTGTTTGGCAGGAATGCGCCGTTTGCTGTGCGCCGGACGCAATGGGTTCTCGCCG
>JBDLVU010000258.1:0-3710 GCA_039804665.1 Pseudomonadota bacterium
CATCTTCACGTTGGCGAGATCAACGCCCGTGCCATCCGCCTTCACACGCGGCTTCACGTTATAGTCGATCACGCGCTTCACGCAGACCAGGGCTTTCATTGCTTCGCATCCATATGGTTCATATGCTAACCATAGTGCGCTAATCCGAATCGCTGTGCTTGTAAAGCGGTCGCCCAAGATCCGGTCAGGGCTCCGGCTTCTGATCACCCCGCGAAAGACGCCAGCGCCCCGGCGGCTAACCGGTCCGCCTGGCGAACGACCTTCGCAAACTGGGCTGGTCCGCAAATCATACCGGCCGCGATAAACTTCTGCCACGGCTAGTGGAGCTGGCTCTCGATGACTTTGAAAATACGGAAACCGGACATCATTCGTGACGAGGCCGACCTGAACTGGTCGCCTGTCCCGGAATTTGCGCACATTCTCAACGGTGCCTCGGTGGTGATCCCGTTCGTCGAACACTACCTCAACGCAGTGATGAACGACGTGCGCCGCAACCACTGCGCCAATCACCCTGCGCTCGCCCAGGAACTGGATCTGTTCATCGAGCAGGAAACCATGCACACCCGGCTGCACCGTGCCTTTAACAAGCGCATGTTCGATGCCGGCTACGATGGACTGAAGGCCGTCACCGACCGCGCCACAAATGATTTGCAGCGGATGCGCCGCACACGCTCGCTCAAGTTCAACGTCGCCTATTGCGCCGGGTTCGAAACCACGGCCACATTCAGCGCGAAATATCTACTGGAACAATGCGATGCCCTGTTCCGGGACGGCGATGCCTTCGGAGCGAACCTGCTGCAATGGCATGTCGCTGAGGAATTCGAGCACCGCACCTCGTGCCATCGTGCGCTCGAGGCGATAGGCGGGGGCTACTGGCTGCGGCTTGTCGGCTTTGCCTATTCATTCTGGCATATCAACATCTTGTTCGGCCAGGCCAGCAATGTGATCTTCGGCCGCTATCGCGCTGCCATGACTCCGGCACAACGCCGTCGTTCAAAGCGCATGGTCTGGAAGCTGAAGCTGCGGCAGTTGGCCCACATGCTGCCGGGCCTGATCCGGCTTGTAACACCCGGGTATGATCCTGCCCGCATCACGTTGACTCCGCGTATTGCCCAAGCGCTTGATTTCTATGCCCAGAAAGGGCCCATCGCGATCAATTTCGCAGACTTGCCTAGACCAGCGCGAACAGCGTGATGAGTGCGCCTCCCAGCATCACCACCCATGCCTCGAACGCGAGCCGCAGCGGAAGGACGGTCCGCTTCAGCTCCATGTAGTGCAGGCCGATGAGCCTCACCTTCACGAAGGCCGTGATCAGGACCGCCGTGCCCACGAACCGCGGCGCCACCGCCAGACCCTCCAACTGAAAGACATAGGCCAACAATGTCAGCGCGACGAGCGCGATCCAGACGGTGCGGGGCAAGGGGGAGGCTCCGTTCATGCGGCTCAGTTGTGCAGATAGAGGATGGCAAACAGGATCACCCAAAGGACATCGACCAGATGCCAGAACACGGCGCACGCTTCCACCGCACGAAACCGGCCGGGGGTGAGCGGCGCGCCACAGGCATGGCGGACGAAGGCCAAAGCGGCAAGGCCGACCAGCACATGCAAAAGGTGAATGCCGGTAAAGGCGAAGTAGAACATGAAGAAATCATTGGTCGTTGGGTAAAGCCCGGCTAAAAACTTCTCGCGATATTCCAGCAGCTTCACCACTACGAATGCGGCGCCGAACAGTAAGCCCGCGTTGGCTGCGGACCGAGCGCGGACAGCCTCGCCAGACCTCAACCGATTGACCGCCACCGCAATCGCAAAAGAACTGGTCAGCAGAAGAAGCGTATTGACCAGCCCCGACGCCTGATTGAGCCGGGCCTGTGACTGCGCGAACAGCGCAGCGTCCGCCATCCGATAGGTGGCGAACGTCACAAAGAACAGGCTGAACACCAGCAGGTCGCCAAAGATCATGACCCACAGGCCGGGCTCGCCCGGAATGTGGGGCTCGCTGGGTGTATCGGCCACAAGCTGATCCTGCGTCACGCGGCGCTGCGCCCGATGGCCTTCAACGTCAGCGGCGTCATTGTCATCAGCCATACGAAAAACGCACCCGCGGCAACCCAGAACGCCAGCAATCCATCCCAGGCGAATGGCCCGCTGCGGAAGATATAGGAAAACGCGCCCGGCACGAACAGAAGCGCCAGCCACAGGTTGAGATACCCCGCCCAGCGCGGAAACACCGGCTCGGGCGCCGTATCGGTGAACGCGCCGATGGCTATTGCGCCGAACTGCGCGATGAAGGTCGGAAACGCCGGGATGATCAGCAACCAGGCCGTATCGTTCAACAGCTGGGTCAGTGCCGGATCGCGCTCGGGCCGGAAGGCGGTAATGGCCATCAGCATGGTCGGGAACATCACCGTCAGGACGCCGATTGCGCCGGCGCCCAGCTGCATGTCGGCCGGCAGGCTGCTGGACGTGCGCATCCGCCGCATCTGCACCGAAATCGCGCAGACGAGCGCGGCGTAGCCCGACATGCCGAACATCCCCAGGATCATGCCGCACCGGATGGCCATGGCGTGGTCACGATAGATTGCCGCCACCTGCCCGGCCGAAAGCAGGGGCGAAGGTGGCGGCACGAAGCCTGCAATCAACAACCCCGCGCCAAACAGCACGGCGCAAAATGGCCCGCCCCACGCACAGATCTTCTGTTCGATCATCTATCTTCTCCCTCCGGCTTCAGACCGTGTTGCGCGACCTCGTATCCTCAAGGATCAAATCCGCCGCGCGCCAGCCAGTCGCCATCGCCGGGCCGTTGGTGTTGCCCGAAATCAGCCCCGGCATGATCGAACAGTCGACCACCCGCAAACCGCTCACACCACGCACACGCGTACGCTCATCCACCACCGATCCGGCATCGCGCCCCATGCGGCAACTGCGCACCGCATGCGTGCCGCACAGCGCGATCTCGCGCACTGCCGCCAGAATTTCCGCATCGCTCGCATGCTGCATCCCCGGCGAGACTTCCTCCGCAACATAAGGCGCCAGCGCGTTCTGCTGCACATAGGCCCGGATATACCGCACAATGTCCACCGCAGCCTGCTGATCGCGCGCACTGGCTAGCCAGTTGGGCGTGATCGACAGCGCCGCATCCGGATCGGCCGAGGTGATCTGCAGCGCCGCCTCGCTCTCCAGCCCCAGCAACTGCGCGGTAAAGCTCATGCCCGACTCGCGCTCCACCGACTGCATCGGCGCGACGGTATCCTTGTCGGGCACGTCCGGCATGTCGAGCGTCCATCCGCTAATATAAAGCTGCGCGTTGGGGCGCGGCTCGGCGGGGTTGGTCTTGACGAAAGCGCCCACCTCCATCGCCCCGTTGGCCAGCGGCCCGGACTTGAACGCAAGGTACTGCGCCACGCTTGCCGCCAGGCCGAGGCCGCGCAGCCGGTGGTTCACCCCGCGCTCGCCACCCTTCAGGCGAAAGCTGACGATCAGGCCGAGATGTTCGAGAATGCGCCGTCCCACGTCCGGGCTGTCATGCACCACGGGAATGCCATGGCGGCGCAACACGTCCGCCGGGCCGATGCCGGAAAGCTGGAGCAGCTTGGGCGAGGCAATCGCGCCCGCGCTGACGATGATCTCGCCCCGGCAGGCCCACGAAACCGTCTGCCCGTCGCGCCGGCCGTCCACCGCCACGGCGCGCGTGCCGTCAAAGCGGATGCGGT
>JBDLVU010000259.1:0-3670 GCA_039804665.1 Pseudomonadota bacterium
CGGGCGATCATCATAATCGAACAGCAGGTTACCGCTGGCGACCACGGTCTCCAGCCCTGTCAGCCCTTCGCGCTCGAATGCCCAGCGCAAATCCGCCATCGTCACGCGATTGCCGCCAACGTTGATGGAACCGAGCAAGGCAACGTAGCGGGTCATCGGACCTCCGATTGCGACAATTGCAGACAAAGCGAGACGGACCTTACTGCCCGGCCATTCGTATAGTGTCCGTATCCCGATACGAAAGGACCGTCATGCATAAGTTTACCACTCTCGCTCTTGCTCTGGCCATCGCCGCGCCGTCGGGTGTGGCCATGGCCCAATCCCACGGCAACGATCACGGCAACCACGGCGCCCGGGTCAGCGCCACAGCGCACGCCGAAGCGCGTGGACGCTCGCACGGCGCGCATGTCAGCGCGGTGGCAAGGAGCAACCCGTTCCGCGCCGGCCAGCGCTTTGATCGCGCCCGTGCGCCGCACTACTCGGTGGTCAGCTATCGCAGTCATCGCCATCTCAGCGCCCCGCCACGCGGATATCGCTGGGTCCGCTCGGGCGATGACGCGCTGCTGGTCGCAATCCGCACGGGCGTGATCCGCAGCGTGGTGCGCGGCGTCTTCTGACCCGCACACCCACCGCCGAAAAACCGAAGGGCGGCCTCCCATCCGGGAAGCCGCCCTTCCTGTTTGCATTGCGCTGGCGCGAACCGCTTACAGCGTGCGTTCGCGCATCTCGACCTCGAAGACTTCGAGGTGATCGCCCGGCTTGATGTCGTTCGTGTCCGAAAGCACCACGCCGCATTCCAGCCCTGCGCGCACTTCCGGCACGTCGTCCTTGAACCGGCGCAGCGAAGCGATGGTCGTACGGCTGACGATGACGTCGTTGCGGGTAAGACGCGCGTAGATGCCCTTGCGGATGAAGCCTTCGACAACCAGCAAACCGGCCGCCTTGTCCTTCTTGCCCGCGGGGAACACTTCCTTGACCTCGGCACGGCCAACGACCGTTTCGATCGCTTCCGGACCAAGCTCGCCCGCCATTTCCGAACGGATATCGTCGGTGAGCTGGTAGATCACGTCAAAGTACTTCATCCGTACCTTGTTGCGCTCGATCAGCTCGCGCGCCTTGGCGTTGGGACGGACATTGAAGCCCACGATCGGCGCGCCGCTGGCCTGCGCCAGGTTGACGTCGCTTTCGGTGATCGCGCCCACGCCAGATTGCAGGATGCGCACCCGGATCTCGTCGGTCGAGATCTTGTTGAGCGCGTTGACGATCGCTTCGACCGAACCCTGCACGTCTGCGCGAACGACCAGCGGATATTCGATCACGGCGTTCTTCGCGGCGAGCGCGGAGAACATGTTTTCGAGGCTGGTCGGCGCAGTCGTGGTGCGCTTTGCAGTCGCCTTTTCCTGACGGTAGGCGGCCACTTCACGGGCACGGGCTTCGTTCTCGACGACGGTGAGCGTGTCACCCGCCATCGGCACGCCGCCAAGGCCGAGGACCTCGACCGGCAGCGACGGCCCGGCTTCCTTCACCTGACGGCCCTTGTCATCCAGCATCGCGCGGACGCGGCCAGACTGGGTGCCGACCACAAGGATGTCGCCCACCTTCAGCGTACCGCGATTGACGAGGACGGTGGCCAGCGGCCCCTTGCCCTTGTCCAGCTTCGCTTCGATCACGGTCGCCTCGGCGGCGCGGTCCGGGTTGGCGCGCAGTTCGAGCAATTCGGCCTGCAGCAGGATCTTCTCGATCAGATCGTCCAGACCGGCGCCGGTCTTGGCCGAAACTTCCACATCCTGCACTTCACCCGACATCGCCTCGACAAGGATTTCGTGCTCGAGCAGGCGTTCGCGGATCTTCTGCGGGTTGAATTCCGGCTTGTCCGACTTGGTGATCGCCACGATCATCGGCACGCCGGCCGCCTTGGTGTGGTTGATCGCCTCGATCGTCTGCGGCATCAGGCCGTCGTCGCCAGCCACCACCAGAATGACGATGTCGGTGACGTTGGCACCGCGCATGCGCATTTCGGTAAAGGCTTCGTGGCCCGGCGTATCAAGGAAGGTGATGTGGTCACCGCCCTTGGTCTTGATCTGGTAGGCGCCGATGTGCTGCGTGATGCCGCCGGCTTCGCCGCGCACCACGTCGGTGCCGCGCAGCGCGTCAAGCAGGCTGGTCTTGCCGTGGTCGACGTGCCCCATGATCGCCACGACCGGGGGACGCGACTTCAGCGATTCTTCGGCGTCCACGTCCGACGTGGTGTCGATGTCGACATCGCTTTCGCTGACGCGCTGGATGTTGTGGCCGAATTCGGTGACGAGCAGTTCGGCGGTATCCTGATCGATGGACTGGTTGATGGTGACCATCATGCCCATCTTGAACAGCGACTTGACCAGGTCCGCAGCCTTTTCCGCCATGCGGTTGGCCAGTTCCTGCACCGTGATAGCCTCTGGCACGACAACGTCGCGCACCTGCTTTTCGCGCTGGTGCTGCTGCCCGGCGAAGTGCGCGCGGCGTTCCTTTTCACGCGCACGCTTGAGCGCGGCGAGCGAACGGGCGCGCGCGCCTTCGTCCTCGTTCAGCGCGCGGGTAACGGTCAGCTTGCCACCGCGGCGTTCGTCGCCCTTGCGGTCGCGGGCCGGGGCCTGCGGCTTCTTGGCGGCGGGTTCGGGACGCTTGACCGGGGCCACCGGGGTAAAGCGGCGCGGCGCGGGCACGGCCGGCGCTTCGGCCTTGGCTTCGGGTTCGGCAGCAGCCGGTGCAGCAACCGGAGCGGGCGCGGCCGCGGGCGCAGCGGCAGCCGGGGCGACTTCGGCCTTCGGCGCTTCGGCTGCAACGGGCGCTTCGACAGCGGCGGGCGCTTCCGGTTCGGGCGCGGATGCCGGGGCGGCGGCAACTTCCTCGGCCTTGCGGTTTTCTTCGGCGCGGCGGCGCTCTTCCTCAATCGCACGCAGGCGCTCTTCCTGCTCGCGGCGGTTCGCGGCCTCGAGCGAGGCAAGGCGGGCTTCCTCCGCCTCACGCAGCAGGCGAGCCTGAAGTTCCTGGCGCGTTTCACGCGATGCGGCGGGCGCGGCGGGCGGCGGCGGGGGCGGAGTCGGACGCGCGACCGGAGCCGCAGGCGCAGCGGGAGCCACCGGGGCCTCAACGGCGGGCGCGGCGGTTTCGCCGGGGCGGCCCATCAGCTTGCGCCGCTTGACCTCGACCACCACCTTGTTGGTGCGGCCGTGGCTGAAGGTCTGCTTGACCTCGCCGGCCTCGACCGAAGTCTTCAGGCCCAGAGGCCTGCGGCCCAGCGTCGGCTTCTTGTCATCGCTCATCGAACTTATTCGCCCTTCGTATCAAAATCGTCGTTGGCCACGTCACCGCCCTGACCCTGCAGGTCTTGCGGTTCGGCAGCCTCATCGCTCTCGCGCCCGAGAAAATGCAGCAGGCGCGCCAGCACGCCCCCAACCCTTTCGGCCGCGGCGGCATCGGTCAGCGCCAGATGAACAACGTTGTCGCGGCCCAATGCCACAGACAACGCCGCCCGGTCCAGCGGCAAGATCGTGCCTTTCAAACCCGTGCCCTCGGCCATTTCGCCCACGCGCCAGGCTTGCGCCAGCTTGTTGGGGCCGTCAGAGCCGGCATCGCTGGCATGCGCCAGAAACGTCACCACGCCGGAACGGCACCCGGCGGCGATCTT
>JBDLVU010000260.1:0-3667 GCA_039804665.1 Pseudomonadota bacterium
CGCCATGACCGATCTTGCCGATCCCGCGCTGGCCGGGCTGGATATCGAATGCTGCCTCAGCCACCTTGCCAGCGCGGATGAGGATGTGGCGCAGAACGCACAGCAACTCGCACGGTTTGTGCAGGTTCGACAGGCGGTAGCCGCGCGGCGATACAGCTTGGCCAACAGCGCCGGGATTGCGCTGGGCAGCGAATATCAAGCCGATCTCACCCGGCCGGGCCTCGCGCTTTATGGTGGCGTGCCGCGCGGCGAATTTGCCGGCAGGATTGCACAAGTGGCTTTCCCGCAGGCGGCGGTGATCCAGGTGCGACAGCTCTCCGCCGGGGACCGCGTGGGCTACAACGCCACGTTTACCGCACCCGGGCCGATCCGCGCGGGCGTGCTGGCGGTGGGCTATGCCGACGGGTACTTGCGCTGCTGGTCGGGCGGGAAGGGCAGCTTTTCATGGAACGGCGCGCGCGTGCCCGTGCTGGGGCGCGTTTCGATGGATATGGCGATCGTCGATCTTTCGCACGCTCCCGGTTGTGGCGAGGGCGACTGGCTGACCTTCGACTACGATCTTGTCGCGGGCGCGAAGGCAAGCGGACTTTCGCAATATGAGATGCTGACGTTGCTCGGACGGCGTTTCGCACGGTTCACCGCAAATTTACTGTAGGCAGTAACGTTTATTGCGCCGCACATACTGCATCTGCTAAAAGGGTTGAACACACCCAGCGGGGGCGCGCATCCATGGTGAATCAAGCGAAAGATGGCGACACGGTTATTATCAAGAAGTACGCCAATCGCCGGCTCTATAATACACGCACTTCCAGTTACATAACGCTCGATCACCTTGCACAGATGGTCAAGGACAACGTCGATTTCAAAGTGATCGACGCCAAGACAGGCGACGATCTGACGCACACGATCCTGACCCAGATCATCATGGAAGAAGAAGCGACCGGCGAGCAGATGCTGCCGACCAACTTCCTGCGCCAGCTGATCTCGATGTACGGCAAGTCGATGCAGGCGCTGCTGCCGGGTTATCTGGAAGCTTCGATGGAGCACTTCCGCGAGAACCAGGTGAAGCTGCGCAAGGCGATAGAGGACAGCATCGGGGCCAACCCGCTCGCCCAGATTGCCCAGCGCAACATGGACATGTTCAAGGCTGCCGCAGCCGCCTTCGTGCCCGGTTCGGCCGCGCGCGAGGATGAAAAGCCGGCCGCCGCCGAAGGCGACGAGCTGGATGTGCTGCGCCGGCAAATGGCCGAGATGCAGCGCAAGCTGGACCAGCTGGCCAAGTAACGGCTATCTTTGCGCGATGGCCGGGAGGGGGATCCCCGGCCTTCGCGCAAAAGCCGGTTGCCCGAATCTGGCGGGAACCCTAACCGGCAGGGCATGAACCAGCCCAAGCAGAATCAGCCCAAGCAAAATGGGTCCGCCATCCGCCACGCGCTGAACGTCACGCGCGAGGGCGACTTTGCCCAATGGTATCAGGCGGTGATCGCCGAGGCCGAGCTTGCCGAGGAATCGGGCGTGCGCGGCTGCATGGTCATCAAGCCGTGGGGCTATGGCATCTGGGAACGCATCCAGAAGCTGATGGACGAACGCATCAAGGAAGCGGGCGTCGAGAACTGCTATTTCCCGCTGTTCATCCCGCTGTCGTACTTTGCCAAGGAAGCCGAGCACGTCGAAGGCTTTGCCAAGGAAATGGCGGTCGTGACGCACCACCGCCTTGTCGCCGACGGCAAGGGCGGGCTGGTGCCCGATCCGGAAGCGAAGCTGGAAGAGCCGCTGGTGGTGCGCCCCACGTCCGAAACCGTGATCGGCGCGGCGATGGCGCGCTGGGTGCAAAGCTGGCGCGACCTGCCGCTGCTGACCAACCAGTGGGCCAACGTGGTCCGCTGGGAAATGCGCACGCGCATGTTCCTGCGCACCAGCGAATTCCTTTGGCAGGAAGGCCACACCGCCCACGCGGATGAAGCCGACGCCATGACCGAGACGCTGCGCGCGCTGGAAATGTACCGCAGCTTTGCCGAAGACGTGCTGGCCATGCCGGTGGTCGCCGGGCCAAAGCCCGAGAACGAACGCTTCCCCGGCGCGGTCGAGACGTTCTCGATCGAGGCGATGATGCAGGATGGCAAGGCGCTTCAGGCCGGCACCTCGCACTATCTGGGCACAACGTTCTCGCAAGCCGCCGGCATCCGTTATCAGGACAAGGAAGGCCAGCAGGCGTTGGCCCACACCACCAGCTGGGGCGTTTCCACGCGCCTGATTGGCGGCGTGATCATGACGCACGGCGATGACGACGGCCTGCGCACCCCGCCGCAAGTGGCGCCGCAGCAGATCGTGATCCTGCCGATGCTGCGCGAAAACGAAGGCGATGCCGCGCTGCTGGCGTACTGCGAGGAATTGCGCGCGGCGCTGGTGAAGCAGAGCGCGTTTGGCGAACGCGTGCGCGTTCTGTTGGACAAGCGCCCGGGCAAGGCAACGCAAAAGCGCTGGGCCTGGGTGAAGAAGGGCGTGCCGCTGATCTTGGAAATCGGCGGCCGCGACGCCGAAAACGGACAGGTTTCGGCCCTGCGCCGCGACCGGCTGTGGCGCGAGGACGGCAAGGTCAATTTCGAAGGCAAGACGCGCGAAGACTTTATCGCCGGCGCAGTCGCCGATATCGAAGCGATCCAGACCGCTCTGTTCGAAGAGGCGCGTCAGCGCCGCGACGCGCAGATCGAGCGCAGCGTGACCGATCTGGCCGGGCTGACCGCCTATTTCGCCGAAGACCGCAAATTCCCCGGCTGGGTGGAAATGCAGTGGTCGCGCCCGACCGGCGCGGCGCTGGACAAGGTTGTGGAACAGCTCAAGGCGCTGAAGCTGACCATCCGCAACACGCCAATGGATGCCGCGCCGGTTTCGGGCGCTTGCCCGTTCACGGGCGAGCCGGCGGTGGAGCGCATCCTCATCGCGCGCTCCTATTAAGGCAGCGCCGCCGCTTGCCCCGCCCTGCGGGTGGGGTAAGCTGGCGGGATGAAACGCTTTTTGCTGATTGCGGCGAGTCTGGCCGCCCTGCCTGCGCAGGCCGCGCCGGAAGACGCCGTTTCCGAAGCGCGGTTGCGTGCCGATGTGGCGCGGCTTGTGGGCTTTGGCACGCGCCACACGCTGTCATCGCAGACCGACGCCAAGCGCGGGATCGGCGCGGCACGGGCCTGGGCAGAGGCGGAGTTTCGCAAGACGGCCAGCGCATGCGGCCAGTGCCTTGAGATCGTGCTGCCCGAAACCACGGTGCAGGGCGAACGCGTGCCGCAGCCGGTGCGCCTTGTCGATGTGGTGGCGATCCAGCGCGGGATGGAGCGCCCGAACGAGGTGGTGATCGTGCAGGGGCACATCGACAGCCGCGCATCCGACCCGATGGATGCCACCGGCGATGCCCCCGGTGCGAACGACGATGGATCCGGCACCGCGCTGGTGCTGGAGGCGGCGCGCGTGCTTTCGCAGCAGAAATTCCCGGCCACGATCGTCTACGCCGTGCTCTCTGGCGAGGAACAGGGGCTTTATGGCGGCACGTTGCTCGCGGACTATGCCGCGAAGCAGGGCTGGATGGTGAAGGCGGTGTTCAACAACGACATCGTCGGCAACAGCCACGGTTCGGACGGGCTAGTGGACGATACCCACGTGCGGGTGTTTTCCGCTT
>JBDLVU010000261.1:0-3643 GCA_039804665.1 Pseudomonadota bacterium
ACGAAGCCGCTTGGTCTGCTGCGGCTCAAGCCGCACAACCTGCTGATCGGCACGTTGTTTAACGGCATTTGCATCGACGGGGTGAACGGGGCGCAGGTGACCGGCAATGAGGTGATCGCGCTGGGCGGGCTGTTCAAGAACGCGCAAAGCTTTGACAAGAACGGCCTGCCGATCCTGTCGCGCATCCCGATCCTGGGCGGCCTGCTGTTCGGCAACACCAGCAGGACCCAGCGCCGGACCGAGTTGATCGTGCTGATCAAGCCGCACGTGCTGCGCACGCCCGACGATCTTTCCGCCATCACCGAGGAGATGCGCGCCAAGATCAGCACGCTGGAGCCGTTCCGCACCAAGGGCCGAATTCCTTGATCGCTTCGCCTGCCGACCGTCCTGCGGGCGAGCGCGGCTATGCAATGGTCGCGGCAGTGGCGGCAATCGGGCTGATGGCGGCGCTGGCCGCCATGCTGGTGCAATCGACCGCCAGCCGCATCGCCACGACCGAAGGCGAAGTGCAGCAGGCCCGCCTTTCCGCCGCCGCCGATGCCGGCCTGCACATCGCGCTGTCAGGCCTGCTGCGCGACGATCCGGCCCACAAGTGGCCCATCGACGGGCGCACCGAACGCCGCACCTTTGCCGGCGTTCCGATCGACATCCGCGTGGAGGACGAACGCGGCAAGGTCATGCTCAACCGCATCGATGAAGAAAACATCGGCTGGCTGCTGGAAAGCATGGGCCTTGAAGGGAACCGCCTCGCCATCGCGCGCGATTCGTTCATGGACTGGATCGATCAGGATGACGACGCGCGGGAAAACGGCGCGGAAAGCGAATACTATATCCCGCGCGGCGTCGTCGCCCGCAACGACGCGCCGCAATCGGTGGAGGAACTGGCCGAAATTCGCGGCTTCGATCCCGCGCTGGTCGCACGCATCGCGCGCGTTGCCACGATCGATTCGACGCAAGGCGCCTTCGATCCGCACTATGCCGATCCCATTGCCATCCGCGCCATGACCGACGGGCAGGACGATTCGCCCGATATCCTCGAACGGCGGCGCGAAATGGGCGGTCAGCGGCTGGCCATTGCCTTTTCCGATGCAGAGGCGTGGAAGAACCGCGCGGTCATGATCCACGCCGTTGCTTTCGGCCCCGGCGATGCCCGTGCCGAACGGCGGATGGTGGTGGAAGTGACCGGGGCCAAATCCCCCCGCGCCATCGTTCGCTGGACGGATTAACGCCGCAGCGACAGGCCCCAGGGCGCAAACCCGTCGGCCGGCGCGCGCACAGGCGGGACCGGAACTGCCGCCGCCGCACGCGGTGCATCCGCCGCGCCACCAAACACCCGCGCCAGAATTGCCGGGTCCGGCTCCTCGCCCGACCAGTCGCGCATCGCCCCGCCCACCGGGCCGCTGCCCGTCAGCGGGCGATAAAAGATGTGTGCGCCCAGCTTCGTGACACGCCCCAGCGTGTCGGCCCAGCCGGGGTGAACATAGTCGGCATGATAGTTCAGCGCGCCGGGCACGCGGCGCGGCACCGCGCCGTCCAGCACGCCATCGGCCACCGCCCGCGCCGCCATCAGCGTGGACGCGGCCAGCCGCCGCCGCAACGCGCCATCGCAGGTAAAGGTAAACTGGCAGCCCGTGCTGCGCCGGGACCCCTGAAACACCACGCCGCAGATCGTCTTGGGAAAGGCCGGATGCGCCACGCGGTTCAGCACCACTTCGGCCACCGCCTGCTGCCCGGCCAGCGGTTCATGCCCCGCCTCATACGCCACGGCCAGCGCCAGGCAGCGGCGCGAATCCTCGTCCGCCGCGCCATCCTGCGCCAGCGCCGGCAGCGGCCGCAGGGCGAGCAACGCCAGCGCCGCCGCCCGCAGCATGATCCCCCTGTCGCGCCCGCGCGTGTCCATGCCGCGCCGCTATCGCCCGATTGCGACACTTTCGCGTCTGCAAGCACCGCCCGCTTGCACACTTGGTCACGCACCGGTCACGCAAGTGGTCTAGCGCGCCCGGCCATGAACGGTCCCTTTGCCCAAGTCATCCGCCGCGCCCTGCCCGCGCTTTTGCCCGTCACGCTGTGCCTTGGCTGCGCCGTGCCGTCCACGGCACCGCTGGCGGCCGAAGGCGGCACCGCTGCGATGCACCTGCCCGCGCGCGAACTGCGCTGCAACGTGGGTCATGCCACCAACCTCGACGCCACGCGCCAACAGCGGCGCGACGAGATCACGTTCGACAGCCATCACGCCATCGTGATCCGCCTGCCTTCGATCGCGGCGCGCACCACCCCGCCGCCCGACGCGACCGAGCCAGCCGAACCGGTCGATCCCGGCACGCGCGTTACCGAAGACCCGGACCATCTGCTGGCCGCCACCACCGGCCCGTTCAACCGCGTGATCGACCTGTGGCCCGACCGCGTGGAAATGACCATGCCGATGGCGCACGGCCTGTCGAAGCTGCTGATCGTGTCGGACTTCGATTCGGCGGCGCAAAGCGCGCAACTGTTCATCACCGATGCGCAGGACCTCGCCACTTTCGATCTGACGAACACATTTCTGGGCGACTGCAGGGTGCAGATGACCCCGCCCGAAACCAGCGGAAGTTGACGAACCGGCGTCCCGAAATGACACTTCTGAAGCGGCGTTACACATTTGCCTCAATGCAGAAACATAACTGCAATTTTATTGCACAATTGCACATCTAAGAGCGCCCTGCTGCACCGGAATTGCAGCACGCGAGGCTGACAAGCAATTATGACCGCACACGATCCCATAAACGGTACGCGCGTGCGTACCGCCGCTTTCCGCCTGCGCGCAGGCCGCGTCCTTGCCGCGTGCCTCGCCACGCTGCCGCTGGCGGCGTGCGGCACGCCGCTGGGCACGGGCAAACGCATTACGGTCAGCGAACCGCCGCCGGCAGTGCAGAGCCTGCCGGGCGATGGCATCGTCAAGGCGCTGACCTGCATGCGCGACAGCCGCGTGCTCAACCGCATCCGCTTCGGCATCGCGGTCCATTCCGATGGCACGGGCAAGACCTCGTATGGCTATGACGGCGCCACCGGCTCGTTCCTGCCGCAAGGCACCGCGGCGATCTGGGCATCCGAAGCGGTGATCCGCGCCGGCGGCCTCGCCATGAACTACTATGAACTGAACACCGAACGCGCGCTGCGCCAGTTCGGCGGCGCGCCGCTGGAACAATCGCTCGCCTCGCAGCAGCAGAACCACGCGCCCAACTTCATCATCTCCACCGCGTTCACCGCGCTCGATTTCCTGGGCGGCCCGAATGCCGACATGCGCGTGGCCGGCATCGGCCCGTATTACGACGTGCGCGGCGCCTCGCTGGAAGTCTCGGCGGAAATGTACCGCCCGGGCGACCGCATGACGATGGCGATCAGCTCGCTCAACCGGCAGGTGTTCTACAAGGACGCCGGCCTTGGCGTGGCGCGCATCTTTGGCAAGGGCAAAGGCACGCTGGTCACCGGCACCATCGGCTTTTCCGACCAGCAGCGCCTGCAGGAAGCGACTCGCGACGTTGTTGCGCTCTCGGTTGCCGACGTGCTCGCCGCGATGCCGATCGTGCCCGACAACTGCCGCCGCATGGTGGAGGACCTGAAGGGCTATCATCGCACGCTGAACGCGCAGGAAGCCGCGCAATTG
>JBDLVU010000262.1:0-3617 GCA_039804665.1 Pseudomonadota bacterium
CAGCGGCGTTGAAAGCCATGTTACGCGACCTTTTCGATCCGGTAGTTCTCGATCACCATGTTGGCGAGCAGCTTGCGGCACATCTCGTCCAGAGCCTCGTCCGTGACGGTATCGGCCACGTCGAGTTCGATCAGGCGGCCCGCGCGCACATCGTTCACGCCGGCAAAGCCCAGCCCTTCGAGCGCATGGTGGATGGCGCGACCCTGCGGATCGAGCACCCCGTTCTTGAGGCTGACGTGAACGCGCACCTTCATGGGCGAATGGCCTTTCGAGCAATGATATGGGTGTGGGACTCGCCCGCGCCTATGCCCCGATGCGCGCCAAAGGGCAAGTTGACGAAGTTGACACGGTCCAGAGGCAAAAATGCCGAGGCCGGCACGCCACCCCCGCGTGCGGCGGAAATGGCGGAAATCCGGGAAAATGCGCAATCCATGCCGCTTTATAGCAAGGCTTGCACCTGTAGGAAAATCGCCCGTGTTGGAGAATAAATAACAGACGTGTGTGTTATTTATTCTCCAACAGCGCCGAGCCGGTCAGAGAACGAAATCGGCAGCGGTCAGGTTCAGGTTGTTGGCGAGCAGCGAAATCTGGAAATCCGCCAGGCGATCCCCGTTGATATCGGCCTGGACGATCGTGCCGTCGGACGCGGTCGTCGTATAGCGCAGCTCGCCCTGCACGCCGGTGAACGCGGCCGTGCCGACAAAGACGAACGGGTTGTCCCCCGGCTTGAGCGCGACGGCATCGATGGCCGACAGGTCTATGCGGTCACCCTCGCTCCGGTGGAAATCGGTGACGATATCAAACCGGGAGCCGTTGGTGTCGCTTGCGGACGTGTAGGTGAATTTGTCCGCGCCCGCGCCGCCGGTGAGCGTGTCCTGACCTGACCCGCCCTTGAGGATATCGGCCCCGTCGCCGCCCAGCAACATATCGTTGCCGTCGTCGCCGTTCAGGGTGTCGTTGTTGATGCCGCCATCCAGCGCATCGTTGCCTTCGCCCCCGCCCAGCGAATCGTTACCAGATCCGCCGTCGAGCGAATCGATGCCATCGCCACCGGTCAGCGTGTCGGTGCCAAAATCGCCGCGCAGGGTGTCAACGCCGGCGTCACCCTGAAGGATATCGTTATCCAGCCCGCCGTCGATCGTGTCGTTGCCGTTGCCGCCGACGAGGGTGTCCGGCCCGCTGCCGCCGTTCAGAGTATCGTTGCCGCCATAGCCGGACAGGGTGTTGCCGACCGACGAGCCGACGATCATATCGTTCCCCGTGATCGATCCGTTGACGTTTTCGAACTGCAGGTAGGTATCGCCGTCGGTTGCGGCGCCGCCCGTGTTGAGCAAGCCCGATATGGTGACGGTGACGCCGTCGGTGCCGGTGAAATCGAGCGTGTCGATGCCGTCGCCGCCAAACGCCTGTTCGGCGGTGTTGCCGACCACGAAGGTGTCGTCGCCATCGCCCATCAGAATCGTGCCGCTGATCTCGCCGCCGCGGTTGTCCAGCCGGTCATTGCCTGCGCCCATGTCGACATCGCTCTCGATCAGGCCAAAGCGGTTGTCCAGCACGTCGGTGCCGTCGCCAAGTTCGGCATAGCCGGCGATGGTGCCGTGGCGGTTATCCAGCGTATCGTTGCCAAGGCCGAGGTCCGCGTTGCCGGCAATATCGCCCCGGTTGATGAACCGATCGGCCCCTCCGGAAAGGTCAATGGCGCCAACGATCGTGCCGGTGGCGCCGTTGCGCAGCGTGTCGGCGCCGGTGCCGGTGACGACGGCATAAAGATCGGCGGTGGCGATGCTGCCGTAGTTGGCGATGCGCGCGGCTTCCGGCCCGGCCATTTCGACGCCGATGGCGCCGGTGATACCGCCATAGTTGGTGAGCGACAGCCCGGAAACCGGCAGTGCCACGGCGGCGGTGGTGTGGGTGAGGTTGACCATCTCCACGACGAGATGGCTGGCGCCAAAGGTGCCCGATGGCTGAAGCACCACGCCGCTGCCGCCAAGGCTGGTGATCTCGCCCCGGTTGACCACGGTGGCGGCGGTGCCTTCGATCACGATGGCATCATCGCCTGCCAGAACCGTGGCCGCCCCGCCCACCAGCACGCGCGATCCGGGCTGGGTGAGCGTTTCGGTGGTGGAGGTGGGCGTGGACAGGAGCACCCCGGCGAGTACCGTGTTCTGCGCAAGGCGGATGGCGTTGCCGGCGGCCTCGATATGGCCGAGCACGGTGACCGCGTGGGTGCCGGCGGTGGCGACGATGCCGTCTCCCGCGGTGGAGACGACCTGTGCGCCGGTGGTGACCACCACGTCTTCCCCCGTGGACAGCGCGAGCGAGGTGGACGGATCGGTGAAGCTGCCGAAAAAGGTGACGGACATGGTGATTTCCCCGTTTGAGTGCGCGCGGGGGAGGGCCGATCAGGCGCACGGCAGCGCCTGCGGCAGCGGGCCGCATGACAAGACCGGGAAGTGCCGACAGGTCCCCACGCGCCGACCCGGGGCTTGTTTCATCGATGGCCGGCGCCGTCTTGTAGGGAAACGACGACGCCGCCGGATCGGACCGTTTTGTGCGGGGGCGGCGCGAATAAATAACAGACGCGTCTGTTATTTATTCGCGTGAGGCGTAAGCTGCGGGGCATGGCCCGCAAGACACCCCCCGATCGCCTTGACCGAATCCTTTCCGCCGCGCGCGATGCGTTTGCGAAGTCCGGCTTTTCAGGCACGCGGATGGAGGACATCGCGGCCGGCGTGGGGATCGGGCGATCCGCGCTGTACGGCATGTTTCCCAGCAAGGAGGCGCTGTTTCGCGCGCTGGTGAACGCGTTGATCGAGGAGATCGACCCGGTGCTGCCCGCCGATCTGGGCGACCGGCCTGCGCCCGACCTGATGCGGCAGGTGGTGGCCGCGCTGGCCGACCGGCTGACCCGGGGCGACGTGGCGTTCCTGCCCCGGCTGATCGTGGGCGAAGGCGCGCAGTTTCCCGATCTGGTGCGGTACTATCACGATCACGCGATGGCGCGGGTGCTGGGCGCGGTGGAGCAGGTGATCCGCCACGGTAACGCGCGCGATGAATTCGTGGTGCCCGATCCGGCGCTGGCGGCGCGCAGCGTGGCGGGCGGGATCGTGCTGATGGTGCTGTGGCGCAACGTGTTCGAGCCGGCGGGCGTGCCAAAGATCGACGCGCGCGCAATGGCCGCGCACCATGCCGAACTGGTGCTGCGCGGGATGATGGCGCGATGACCGTGCCCCGGCCGCTGATCGTGGGAGGAGCGGTGGCGGTGATGGCGGGGGCGGCATGGGCGGCATTTTCGCCCGCCGAGGCGCCCGATGCGTGGCTGGGGTACGTGGAGGGCGAGGCGGTTTATATCGCGGCGCCGGTTTCGGGCACGCTGGCGGAACGGCCGGTGGAGCGCGGGGCGCAGGTGAAGGCGGGGCAGCGGTTGTTCGCGCTCGATCCGCAGACGGCGGACGCGCAAGTGGCGCAGGCCTCGGCGCAGGTGCGCAGTGCGCAGGCGCAGGCGGCGGACCTTTCCGCGCAGCGCGAACGCGCGCCCGAGATCGACGTGGCGCGCGCGGCCGAGGCTTCGGCGCGCGCGGCGCTGGCCAAGGCAGAGGCGGACTACCGGCGGTTTG
>JBDLVU010000263.1:0-3608 GCA_039804665.1 Pseudomonadota bacterium
CGCTTCAACGGCGATGGCACGGCAGACTTTGCCATGCGCTTTGTGGAAACGGCGCGGTACAAGGCGGAGAAGGACGCCGGCAAGGCGCGCTTCGGCAAGTATCGCAACCCGTTTACCGACGATGCCGACATGGCGGGCGTGGACCGCACCGTGGCCAATACCACGCCGGTGTGGCACGCCGGGCGCCTGTTGATGGCCAAGGAAGACGGGCGACCCTATCGCGTCGACCCGGTGACGCTGGACACGATCGGATCTTACGATTTCGGCGGCGCGTTGAAGAGCGAGACGATGACCGCGCACGTGCGGATCGACGCGCAGACGGGCGAGCTGTTCTTCTATGGCTATGAGGCCGACGGGCAGGCTTCGAAGAAGGTGTCCTATTGCATCGTGGCGCCCGACGGCACGCTGAAGCGCGAGCAGTGGTTCGATGCGCCCTATTGCGCGATGATGCATGATTTCACGATCAGCGAGAACTATGCGCTGTTCCCGATCTATCCGACGACCAGCGACCTCGACCGGCTGAAGGCGGGCGGTGAGCACTGGCACCACGAGCCGGAGCTGGACAGCTGGCTGGGGGTGATGCCGCGCTATGGCGACGTTTCCGAGATCCGGTGGTTCAAGGGGCCAAAGGGCTGCCATTCGTATCACATGATGAACGCGTGGGAGGATGACGCCGGGCTGCTGCACTTCGATGCGTGCCTGAACAACACCAACGCGTTCGCCTTTATCCGCGAACCTTCGGGCATCCACATGGGGCCGCAGGACATCAAGGGCGCGCTGACGCGCTGGACGGTCGATCCCAAGGCCGACGGTGGCGAAGTGACCGAGACCATCATCGGCCCTCCGGGCGATTTTCCGGTGATCCCGGCGAAGCTGCAAGGGCGCCGCTACAAGACCGGCTGGATGCTTTCGATGAACCCCGCGCTGCAGGGGCCGCCGCTGTTTGCAGGGCCGGTGGGCGTGAGCTTCAACATGCTGTTGCGGCTGGACGGGATGGATACGCCCGCCCCGCAGGTGACGGGCGCGCTGCCGCTGCGGCCGATGGCCGGGTATAACGAGCCGGTGCACGTGCCGGCGGCCGATCCGGCGCACGAAGGCTGGCTGGTGTTCATCGTGGACCAGCAGATCGGCGACAACCAGTTTACGCACGAAGCGTGGGTGGTGGATGCCGGCAACATCGGCGCGGGGCCGGTGGCACGGGTGAAGATCCCGGCGCGGCTGCGGCCGCAGGTGCATGGCTGGTGGGTGCCGCAGGCGCAGGTCGAGGCGGCGGTGAAGGCATGACCCGCATCGTCATCACGGGGGCTTCGGGCAACTATGGCCGGGGCGTGACCGACCGGCTGGTGGCGCAAGGGCGTGCCGCCGACCTGATCCTCATCAGCCGCAAGCCTGAAAAGCTCAGCGACCGCGTGGCGCAGGGCTGCACGGTGCGCTATGGCGATTTCGACAAGCCCGAGACGCTGGCCGAAGCGGTGCGCGGCGCGGACCGGATGCTCTTGATTTCGGGCACGCGCGTGGGTGCGCGGGTGGAGCAGCACAAGGCCGCCATCGATGCGGCGGCGGGACAAGGCGTGCAGCACATCGTCTATACCAGCTTTATCGGCATCGACGATCCGGCCAACCCTGCCGAAGTGCGGCACGACCATATCGAGACCGAGCGGCTGATGAAGGCGAGTAGCTGTGCGTGGACGGCTTTGCGCGATGCGCACTATGCTGACGCGATGATCCTGATGGCGGGTATCGGCGTGATGCAGAGCGGCAAGTGGTTTTCCAACGCCGGCGAAGGGTGTGAGGCGATGGTCTGGCGCGACGATTGCATCGAAAGCGCGGTGGCCGTGCTGGGCGGCGAGGGCCATGAAGGCAAGGTGTACAACATCACCGGGCCGGAATTGCAGACCTTCCGCGAGGTTTCGGCGCTGATGGCCGATATCACCGGGCGGCCCGTGGAATACGTCCCGCTGGACGATGACGCGCAATACGCCATGTTCGACGCGATGGGCATTCCGCGCCGGCCGGTGGACGACCAGTCGGTCAACGGAATTCCGTGGAACAGCGATGACATGGTCACCTTCGGGCAGGCGATCCGCGAGGGGTTTCTGGAAGTGTGCACCGACGATGTGCTGCACCTGACCGGGCGGCCGGCGCGATCGGTGCGGCAGATGATCGAGGATAACGTGGAAATGCTGCGCGGGGCCTGAGGGGCGCGCGTCTGCACCGTATTCAGCCCCCTCCTCCCACGAGGAGGGGGTTTTTCTGTGTCAGAGGCTGGCCTTGAACAGGGCGAGCATGCGGCCCCACGCCTTTTCGGCCTGGGTCTTGTCATAGATCGGCGCGTCCAGCGTGCACCAGCCGTGCTGCGCGGGATAGACTTCGATTTCGGCGGGGCGGTGGGCGGCGTTGGCCGCCTTGCCCAGTTCGTCCTTGTCGGTGGGGCTGCGCTCGTCGTCGTTCTGCGCGATGGCGAACAGGTACGCGGCCTGCGTTTGCGCCAGCAGGCGGTGCGGGCTGTCGGCATCGGCGCTCACGAGGTTGGCGCCGTGGAACGAGGCGGCGGCGCCGACGCGGTCCGGAACCGCAAAGGCGGTGCGCACGGTGTAGGGCCCGCCCATGCAATAGCCGCAGCTGCCGATCTTGCGGGCCGTGTCCACTTCGGGCTGCTGATCGAGCCATGCGACGAAGGCCTTGGCGTCGCTGACGATGCCTTCGGCGGTGATGCCGGCGATCAGGGGTTTCAGCTTTGCCTGCCCTTCGGGCGTGCGCCATGCGACGAGCGAATCGAGGATGGGGGCGGGGCTGCCGCGATAGTACTGGTTGACCACCAGCACCGCGTAGCCGGCTGAGGCAAGACGCGTGGCCATCGTCTTGTACGCATCGCGCAGGCCGGCGATATCGGGCCACATCACCACGCCGGGGTGCTTGCCGGTGGCGGGGGCGACGAACAGGGCGTCGCAGGTGCCGTCGGCGGTCTTGATGCGGACCGCGCGCGACGTGGTGGGCAGTGCGTTTGCGTCGGGCGGGGTCTGCGCCATGCAGCCCGGCATCACCCCCAGCGCCGCCGCGCCCGCGCCCAGCGCCGTGAACTGTCGCCGGCTGAGGAAGGCGGCGGCATCGCGTTCGGTAAGGTCATCGCACATCGTGCTCTCCGTCAGGTCCCGTCGGGAGAGCACGATAGACGCGGTCAGGTCAGATCGTCGAGGCGGATGATCTGCCCTTCCTGCGCGGCCTTTATCGCTTCGCGGCGCAGGCGTTCGATGTGCAGGCGCGCGGGCGGCGCTTCCTCGTCCGGCAGCGCGGCGAGGCTCGCCTCGTAGATTTCGCGGAAATCGTCGGCGAATTCGGGGTGGGTGAGGATGTAAAGGTCGTTGGCGCGGATGCCGGCCAAAACCCGCTCGCCCACTTCGTCCTGGCTCATCCACAAAGGCGAGACAGGGCGCTGTTCGAGTTCTTCCTCGCGCTTCAAATAGCCGGTGTCCTGCTTTTTATCCGCAGGGCGCAATTCGCCCGATGCCGCGATGTTGGACTGCACAGGGCCGGGACAGAAAGCGGAAATGCCGATGTTGAGCGCGGCCAGTTCCCCGCGCGCGGCTTCGGTGATGCCGATGATGGCG
>JBDLVU010000264.1:0-3590 GCA_039804665.1 Pseudomonadota bacterium
TGGTGCACATGCTGGAAGGCGTGGTGGTGCGCGGCACGGCAGCCTCGCTGCGGGATCTGAACCTGCCGTTGTTCGGCAAGACCGGCACCACATCGGGCCCCACCAACGTGTGGTTCGTGGGCGGCTCGCCCGACATCATCGGCGGCATCTATTTGGGCTATGACCAGCCCCGCAGCCTTGGCGGATATGCACAGGGCGGGCGGATTGCCGCGCCGATCTTCAAGCAGTTCGTGCAGGCCACGCGCGATCGCTGGAGCGACATCCCGTTCGCGGTGCCCGAAGGGGTGCGTATGGTGCGCATCGATCGCGTGTCCGGCAAACGGGTGTTCGGCGGCACGCCGGCGAACGACGAGGCCAAGGCCTCGATCATCTGGGAAGCATTCAAGCCCGATACGGAGCCAAAGCGCACCGTGCGGGCCGAGGAGATCAGCACCAAGGAAGCGGTGCTGGATGCCCTGCGCAAGGCACGTGCCGCGCGTGGGCAGGCAGCGCCGAGTGCGGACAGCGGCAGCGGGGAAGGCGATTTCGTGGAGGAACAGGGCGGAGTTTACTGACCCGCCTTCCACTTGGCCTTCCTTTTGGGGCAGTCGCTTGAGCGGGCGCGCGCTTGTGATAGGCTGAGCGCCATGATCCCGCACCGTCTAGCTGCCGCCGTCGCGGCCCTCGCCCTGATCGTTCCCGGCGTTTCGCACGCTGAACTTGCCCAAGGTGCCCGCGCACCGGCGTTCACGGCGCAAGGCGCACTGGCGGGCAAGCCATTTGCGTTCAGCCTGCGCAAGGCACTGCGCAAGGGGCCCGTGGTTCTGTACTTCTACCCCAAGGCCTTCACGCAGGGCTGCACGCTGGAAGCCCATGCCTTTGCCGAGGCCAGCGAGGATTTTCACAAGGCCGGCGCCACAGTGATCGGCATGTCGAACGACGATATCGCCACGCTGAAGAAGTTTTCGACCGAGGAATGCCGCGACAAGTTCGCCGTTGCCAGCGCCAGCCCCGACGTGATCAAGGCCTATGACGTAGACCTCGTGCATGAAGGCAAGTCCACCGGGCTTACCAAGCGCACCAGCTATGTGATCGCCAGGGACGGCCGGATCTTACTGGTCCATTCCGACATGGATTACCGCGACCACGTCAACCAGACGCTGGCGGCCGTGCGGGCCTTGCGCAAGGGTTCGTGAAGCGGGGCGGCCCCGCCCGCTCTTCCCTCGGTTATCACCGCCCCCTTTACTTGGCGCGCCGCTTCGCTAAGCGGCGTCGTTCGTATTCAGGTGGAGAGCAAACGTCATGCGTGCCGAAGGGCAGGCCCATATCGACCGCATCGAGGCAGCACTGGCACTGGTGCGCAAGTTCCTTGACTGGGACCGCGCGGTGCGCCGCCTCGACGAACTGAACGCGCGCGTCGAGGACCCGAAGCTGTGGGACGATCCCAAGAAGGCCGAAGAGGTAATGCGGGAACGCCGCCGACTTGAAGCCGCGATCGGCACCGTGAACCACATCGGCCAGGAAATGGCCGATGCCGTCGAGTTCATCGAACTGGGCGAGATGGAAGGCGACGAGGCCACCATCAACGAAGGCCTCGCCACGCTGGCCGCGCTGGCTGAACGCGCCGATGCCGACAAGGTTCAGGCACTGCTGGCGGGCGAAGCCGACGCGAACAACGCCTATCTTGAAGTGCACGCGGGTGCGGGTGGCACGGAAAGCCAGGACTGGGCGGAAATGCTGCAACGCATGTACACGCGTTGGGGCGAACGCCACGGCTACAAGGTCGATCTGGTCGATTACCACGCGGGCGAAGCCGCCGGGATCAAAAGCTGCACGCTGCTGATCAAGGGCGAGAACGCCTATGGCTATGCCAAGACTGAAAGCGGGGTTCATCGCCTGGTGCGCATCAGCCCCTATGACAGTTCCGCGCGGCGCCACACCTCGTTCAGCTCGGTCTGGGTCTATCCCGAGATCGACGACAACATCGAGGTGGACATCAATCCGTCGGACCTGAAGATCGATACCTATCGCGCTTCGGGCGCAGGCGGCCAGCACGTGAACACCACCGACTCGGCGGTGCGCATCACCCACGTGCCGACCGGGATCATCGTGGCCAGCCAGAACGACCGCAGTCAGCACAAGAACCGCGCCACCGCGATGAACATGCTGAAGGCGCGAATCTACGAAGCTGAACTTGCCAAGCGCGAAGCGGCGGCCAGCGGCGAATATGCCGCCAAGACCGAGATCGGCTGGGGTCACCAGATCCGTTCCTACGTGCTGCAGCCGTACCAGCAGGTAAAGGACCTGCGAACGGGCGTGGTTTCCACCAACCCGACCGACGTTCTGGATGGAGCGCTCGACCCCTTCATGGCGGCCGCGCTGTCGCAAAAGGTGACGGGGGAAAAGGTCGACGTGTCCGACGACGACTGAGGGCCGATCCGCTTTTTTGGAATTCCGGGGCTGCGGGCTTTCGCTTCCTTACATTTACCCCTAAGCCGCAATTTCGGGTATTATGCTCGGCCATTACAAGGCTGTCAGGGCACAGAATGGTCGGACACGATGGCACTGGTTGCGCCACAATCGGCAAGACGGTGCGGGGTTGAAAGAGTACTATGTCTGTTTTCAAGGGTTTGAAGCCGATCCTCTACGGTGGACGTGAAGTCTGGCCGCTGGTGGAAGGTGGCAAGGGCGTTGCCGCCACCAACCACATGAGTTCGGGCGCGTGGGCCGCCGCCGGCGGGATCGGCACCGTCAGCGCGGTGAATGCCGACAGCTATGACGCCGAAGGCAAGATCGTCCCCCAGATTTACGCACAGCTGACCCGCAAGGAACGCCACGAACAGCTGATCCGCTACGCCATCGACGGCGCCGTCGAACAGGTAAAGCGTGCCCATGACCTTTCCGGCGGCAAGGGCGCGATCAACATCAACGTGCTTTGGGAAATGGGCGGCGCGCAGCAGGTGCTGGAAGGCGTGCTGGAAAAGACGCGCGGCCTTGTGACCGGCGTGACCTGCGGCGCGGGAATGCCCTACAAGCTTTCCGAAATCGCCGAACGATTCAACGTCCACTACCTGCCGATCGTTTCGTCGGGCCGCGCATTTCGCGCGCTGTGGAAGCGCGCTTATCACAAGGTAGCGCATCTGCTCGCAGCCGTGGTCTACGAAGACCCGAAGAAGCCGGAAGATCCCTATCCCCGCGTCAAGGCGCTGCGCGACACGATGCGCGCCGAGGGCGTTTCCGACGACGTGCCGATCGTGATGGCCGGCGGTGTGTGGTTCCTGCGCGAATGGAACGACTGGATCGACAATCCGGAACTGGGTTCGATCGCTTTCCAGTTCGGTACGCGCCCGCTGCTGACCGAGGAAAGCCCCATCCCGCAGGCGTGGAAAGATCACCTGCGGACGCTGGAGCCGGGCGACGTGTTGCTCCACCGCTTTTCGCCCACCGGTTTCTATTCTTCGGCGGTGAGGAACCCGTTCCTGCGAAGCCTTGAGGCGCGCTCGGAACGGCAGATCCCCTATTCGAAGGTTCAGGCCGGCGAACACACCGTGCAGCTCGACGTCGGCGTCAAGGGCAAGAACTTCTGGGTCACGCCCGCCGATCTCACCCGC
>JBDLVU010000265.1:0-3587 GCA_039804665.1 Pseudomonadota bacterium
ACGCCCGGAGCAAAAACCAATTCCGACGCAAAGGAAGGCATCGCATGGCAACCGTGGTCGTCGGATGCGGTGACTGAAGCGCGCGCAAAAGGTCTGCCCGTGTTCGTTGATTTCACTGCGGACTGGTGTCTGACGTGCGAGGCGAACAAGTCATCAAGCATTGAGATCGATTCCGTGAGGAAAAAACTGAAGGAGATCAACGCCGTGAATCTGATCGGCGATTTCACCAAGAAGAGTCCTGCGATTCGAGACGAGTTGAAAAGATTTGGTCGCGCTGGCGTTCCGCTTGTTTTGGTTTATCCGCGTGACGGAAAATCCGAACCTGAAATCCTGCCCGCCCTGCTGACGCCGGGAATTGTTTTGGACGCTTTGGATCGCGCCTCCAAGAACCGCTAGTGTTTCTCTTCTCTACTGGATTTGGAGCTTGGAGGGACGATGTGTTACTCCCCCAAGCACATCATCGTCCCTCCCTCGCACTGCCCTTCTGACTCCGCTAAGAACTGAAGATCAACTGCACCAACCGCGAGGAAAGATTACGTCAAATGGTGATTGGGACAACCCGGCGGCAACCTGCGCGCAGGTGCCGCTGGACGTGATCCAGTTGCATGGCAAGGAGGCGCCCGCGCAGGCCCGGGCGGTGGGCGTGGCAACGGGCAAGCCGGTGTGGAAGGCGCTGGGCGTGCGCAAGCGCACCGACATGGAGGCCGCGCGCCAGTATGTGGGCGCGGTGGAGCGCATCCTGTACGACGCCAAGCCGCCCGAAGGCGCGGACCTGCCCGGCGGCACCGGCCTGCGCATCGACTGGGACGTGATGAAGGGCTGGCAACACCCGCTGCCGTGGATGCTGGCGGGCGGTCTTGACCCGCGTAACGTGGCCGAAGCGGTGAGCGTGACCGGCGCACCGGCGGTGGATGTTTCTTCCGGCGTGGAAAGCGCACCGGGCGTCAAGGACGCCGCGCGGATTGCCGCGTTCTGCACCGCCGCGCGCACCGCCTGACGAAAAAGGGCGGCACTCCGAAGAGCGCCGCCCAGTTCACTTGCGCGCAAACCGCACGCAAGTGGGATCCGTTCAGATCAGAACTTCAGGCCAACGCCCAGCGCAACCGCATCGGCGTCCGAAGTGTTGTTGCCGTAGAAGTAGTGGCGATATTCCAGCTTGCCGTACGTCATCGGCAGGAAATCGTGCTGGATGCCGGCGCCAAGGTTCCACGAATGGTCGCAGGCGTGGCAGGGCTTGGTGGCATAACCGCCGGTGGCATAGAGCTTGCCGAGCAGCGGCAGCGCCACGCCGGCGCGGCCGTTGAAACCGAACGACACGATGGTGTTCGAGGTGAGGATCTTGTCGGCCGAAACTTCGGCGCCGACGAAGGTCTTCGGGGTCAGGTCGTAATCCTGGCCGAGCGCGATGCCGGCGGTGGCTTCGCTGTCACCCTGGCTCCAGATCACGCCGCCGCGGCCTTCGACGCGGGTTTCGTTGGCAAGGGCCGGGGTGGCCGCCGCGACGGTGGCGGCGAGCGAGAGAAGCACGAGACGCATGTGTAACCTCCTGAAATCAAAGGCCCCTTCTTTGGTCCGGGGGCCCGGGCCAGCTAGGCCGAGAGGAACAATGCGGCAATGCAAAATGGGAGGTTGAAGGGAAATCAGCGCATCATCGTAACAATTATGCAACAGATTGTTTCGCATACAAACAATCATAGTGCAGTTTATGCAAATGCAGTTGCAATTTTTGGAAAGGCGACCCCTCTCGGAGCCGCCTTCCACGACGGTGCACCAGCTCTATTGCGCTGCGCACATTGCCCGAATGTGAACGCGCGACGACGCCGGAAATCTGGACAATCGCGCAAGGCTCTGCAAAGGGCCGCACATGACTGCCCAAACTTCTGCCGGAGCGGCACCGAACAGCTTCCGCAACCAACCCGACGAACGCGGCCACTTCGGCCAGTTCGGCGGACGCTATGTTGCCGAAACGCTGATGCCGCTGATCCTCGATCTGGAAGCCGAATACCGCAGGGCCAAGGCCGACCCGGCATTCCAGGCGGAATTCGACGATCTGCTGGAGCATTATGTCGGCCGGCCGAGCCCGCTGTACTTCGCGCCCCGGCTGACCGAGGAATTGGGTGGCGCGCAAGTCTGGTTCAAGCGCGACGAGCTGAACCACACCGGCGCACACAAGATCAACAACTGCATCGGGCAGATCCTGCTGGCGATCCGCATGGGCAAGACGCGGATCATCGCGGAAACCGGCGCGGGGCAGCATGGCGTGGCGACGGCAACGGTGTGCGCCCGCTTTGGCCTGCCCTGCACCATCTTCATGGGCGCGACCGACGTGGCGCGGCAGGCGCCCAACGTGTTCCGCATGAAGCTGCTGGGCGCGCAGGTCGTGCCCGTGACGGCCGGCGCCGCCACGCTGAAGGACGCGATGAACGAGGCGCTGCGCGACTGGGTGGCGAACGTGCACGACACGTTCTACATCATCGGCACCGCCGCCGGCCCGCACCCCTATCCCGAACTGGTCCGCGATTTCCAGAGCGTGATCGGCAAGGAAGCGCGCGCGCAGATGCTGAGCCGCATCGGCCGCCTGCCCGACCTGCTGGTGGCGGCCATCGGCGGCGGCAGCAACGCCATCGGCCTGTTCCACCCGTTCCTTGACGATGCCAGCGTAAAGATGCTGGGCGTGGAAGCGGCCGGACACGGACTGGACAAGGAACACGCCGCATCGCTTGCGGGCGGGCGGTCCGGCATCCTGCATGGCAACAAGACCTATCTGTTGCAGGACGAGGACGGGCAGATCCTGGAAGGGCATTCGATTTCGGCCGGCCTCGATTATCCGGGCATCGGGCCGGAACACGCGTGGCTGAAGGAAAACGGCCGCGTGGACTATACCTCGGTCACCGACACCGAGGCGCTCGACGGATTCCAGCTGCTGTGCCGGACCGAAGGCATCATTCCCGCACTGGAACCCTCGCACGCCATCGCGGCGGTGAAGAAGGTGGCGCCCACGATGCCGAAGGATTCCATCATCCTCGCCAACTTGTGCGGGCGCGGTGACAAGGACATCTTCTCGGTAGCGGAGCATCTGGGGGTGGAACTGTGAGCACGCGTCTCAAACGAGCCTTTGCCAAGGGCCATGCCGCGCTGGTGTGTTTCGTAACGGCGGGCGATCCGACGCCTGACGCGACGCCGGCGATTCTTGACGCGCTGGTTGAAGGCGGCGCCGACGTGATCGAGCTGGGGATGCCGTTTACCGATCCGATGGCGGACGGGCCGGCGATCCAGCTGGCGAACCTGCGCAGCCTGGGAGCGGGCACGAAGACGGCGGATATCCTGAAGATGGCCGCCGATTTCCGCGCGCGTCATCCGGATACGCCGCTGGTGCTGATGGGCTATGCCAACCCGATGGTAACGCGCGGCGCCGAATGGTTTGCCGATGAATGCGCAAAGGCCGGCGTTGACGGCGTGATCTGCGTGGACATTCCGCCCGAGGAAGACGCGGAACTGGGGCCGTTCCTGCGCGCCAAGGGCATTTCGCCGATCCGCCTTGCCACGCCGACCACCGATGCCGCCCGCTTGCCGGCGGTGCTCGATGG
>JBDLVU010000266.1:0-3574 GCA_039804665.1 Pseudomonadota bacterium
AGCGAGGCGCCGGCGGGAAGGGCGGCTTCCAGCGCGGTGCCGAACGCTTCAGCCGTCACGCCTTCGGGCCGGGCCAGCAGCAGGTGCGTTTCCACGATCAATGCCGCGCCATCGCGCCGCCATCCACCCACACGCCGTGGCCGGACATGAAGCGCGCATCGTCGCTGCACAGGAACGCGGCGACATCGGCGATGTCCTCGGCCCGGCCAAGCCGGCGCAAGGGCGCCTTGTTTTCCCAGAACGTGCGGTATTCGGGCATCTGGGCAAAGGCGGGTGCGGTCATCGGCGTATCGATGGCGCCCGGCTGGATGCAGTTGGCCGTCACGCCGAACGGCCCCAGTTCCGCCGCCACCGACTTCGTGAAGCCCAGCACCGCGTGCTTCGACGTGGAATAGGCGCACAGCCCTTCGTCGCCATAGGTCGAGGTGGTCGATCCGATGGTGACGATCCGCCCGTTGCCCGCCGCCTTCAGGTGGGGAGTGGCATCGCGCACCAGCTGGAACACGGCGACCACGTTCACTTCCAGCACGCGGCGGAAATAGGCATCATCGTGCCCTTCCAGCGGGGCAAACGCGCTGATCCCGGCGCAGGGCACCAGCGTGTCCAGCCCGCCCATGCGCGCGATGGCCTGCCGCACGAGTTCGGCATTGGCGCCCTCCGCGGTCAGGTCGGCGACGTAATCGACCGGGCCTTGGACGTCGGCGGTGAACACCTGCGCGCCATCGGCGGCCAGCCGCGCCGTCACGGCCGCGCCGATGCCCGATCCGGCGCCGGTGACGATGGCCTTGCGGCCCGCCAGACGATCAGAGCCCATCGGCGATCTTCAGCACGAGCTTGCCGGTGTTCGCGCCCGAAAACAGCCGCATGAACGCGTCGTAGGCGTTTTCGAGGCCATCCTGAACGTCTTCGTCGATGCGCAGGCGGCCTTGTGCCATCCACTCCGCCATCTGCGCGCCGCCTTCGGCAAAGCGGTCGACATAGTCCATGATCAGGTAGCCGTGGATGGTCGAGCGCGTGGTCAGCACGCGCCACAGGTTGCGCACGCCGATCTTTTCCGCCGCGTTGTATTCGCTGATGAGGCCGCACAGCACGATGCGCGCGCGCATGCCAAGATTGAGCAGCTCGGCGTCCATCACATCGCCGCCCACGTTCTCGAAGATCACGTCGACGCCCTGGGGAGCGGCCGCGCCGATCTCGGCGGCGAGCTGTTCCACGGACTTGCCCTTATAATCTATGGCCACGTCGAAGCCGTAGTCGTCGATCAGGCGGCGGCACTTTTCCGCGCCGCCCGCGATGCCGATCACGCGGCAACCCATGATCTTGCCGATCTGGCCCACGGCCGATCCGACCGCGCCCGCCGCGCCCGATACCAGCAGCGTCTCGCCCGGCTGCGGCTTTGCCACGTCGGCCAGCCCGAAATAGGCGGTCAGCCCCACCGCGCCCAGCGCCGAGAGGAACTTGGAGGGGGATTCGACCTGGCCCACGTCCACCTTCATGGTGAAGCCGCCGGCCTGACACACCGAATAGTCTTCCAGCCCGTTCAGCCCCATCACCCAGTCGCCCACCGCGAAATCAGGCGTATCCGATGCTGCAACAACGCCCGCCGTAGTTGCCCTTACCGGGTCCCCCAATGGGATCGGCGGCATGTAGCTGGGTGCGTCATCCATCCACCCGCGCTGCGCGGGATCGAGCGAGGCATAGCAATTGCGCACCACGAATCCCCCGTTGGGAACGGCGGGAAATGGCTGTTCTACAAAGGAAAAGTCTTCGGGCACCGGAGTGCCCTGCGGCCTTCGGGCCAACAGGAAGCGGCGGTTGGCAGGCATTGGGTCTCTCCTCGGAATATTCTGGAAAAATCATTGCCTGATGGCGCTTTTGCCACACCTGTAACAAGTCGTAGTACGCGCAAAAGCGGCAAAGTGTCAGAAAAGCCACATTCGGCGGCACGTCCATAGGACGGGCGTCCGGACACAGGGAGGATGTTTTGATGCGTACCGCGTTTTCGCGCGTGGCGGCCACCGCCGCGCTTGCCACTACTTCGATTCTGGGCCTGTCGGTCCCCGCTTTCGCCGAAGACGCGCCCCAGGCTGCGCAGGCGAGCGAACAGGCCGCTGCCGAAACCGGCGACACCGGCGCCATCATCGTGACCGCGCGTCGCCGCTCGGAAACGCTGCAGACCACGCCGGTCGCGATCACCGCGGTGAACACCGCGATGCTTGAAAACAAGGCCGCCGTGAACATCGGCGATCTTCAGGGCGCCGCTCCGGGCCTGCTGATCACGCAGCAGAATTCGGGCGCGCAGGCCGCCAACATCTCGATCCGCGGCCTGACCTATGCCGACATCGAAAAGTCGCAGACCCCGACCGTGGGCGTGGTCGTCGATGGCGTGACCATCGGCACCAACACCGGCCAGCTGCAGGATGCGTTCGACGTTGCGCAGATCGAAGTTCTGCGCGGTCCGCAGGGCACGCTGTTCGGCGCCAACACCATCGGCGGCGTGATCAACATCACCCGTTCGAAGCCGACCATGGAACCCGGCCTGAAGGCTGAAGTGACCTATGGCCGCTGGAACACCTGGGCTGCGAAGGCGATTGCCAACTACGGCGATGGCGAAACTTGGGGTGTGAAGGCGTTCTACTTCCACAACCAGACCGACGGCTTCTATCACAACGTCACGCGCAACACCTCGGACGGCTGGAGCAAGGGCGACAGCTACGGCGCCACGCTGCTGTTCAAGCCGCGCGGTTCGGGCCTTGAAGCACAGCTGACCGTTGAAAACGTGGTCCAGAGCTTCAACCCGGTGGTCAGCAACATCGCCAAGACCGGCGAAGTGTTCTGCGCCTTCGAACCGGCCGTCGAATGCAACCGCAACAGCACGACCGATCTGTACACCACGTTCGGTCAGGCTGCGGACAGCCACTATCACGCGCCCGACGCCACGCTGGAAATGAACTACGACCTCGGCGGCGTGAAGCTGACCGCGATCACCGGCTGGCGCCACAGCCGCGAAGAGCAGACGCAGGACTTCGACGGTTCGTCGACCGACCTGTACTATGTCGATCGTCGCCAGCACTACACCCAGTGGAGCCAGGAACTGCGCGCTTCGGGCAAGCTGTTCGACGGCTTCGACTACGTCGTCGGCGGCTACTTCTTCAGCTCGAAGTATGACCTGACCCAGTGGTCACGCGTGTTCGGCTTTGATCCGTCGACCCCGCCGACCCTGTTCGACAGGAACTCGCAGCACGTCGAAGGCAAGACCGAAAGCTTCGCTGCTTTCGCCGACTTCAACTGGGCCATCGTTGACAAGGTCCGTCTCTCGTTCGGCGGCCGTTTCAGCCACGATAACAAGAAGCTGTACAACGGCTTCGCGCCGAACGTGCTGATCGATCCCAACAACGTGTCGCGCAGCGATTTCGTAGCGGTTGGCACGGGCGACGCGAGCTTCAACAAGTTCACGCCGAAGATCGGGCTCGATTATCGTCCGGACAGCAACACGATGTTCTATGCATCGTGGTCGCGCGGCTATCGTTCGGGCGGTTTCAGCCCGCGCGCTGCCACCGCCGATACCGCCAGC
>JBDLVU010000267.1:0-3571 GCA_039804665.1 Pseudomonadota bacterium
CTGGTCGGTCACCAGCGGCAGGTCGATGGAAAGGCGCGCGCCGCTGCGGCCGAACACGCCGCCCGCTGCACGCACTTCTGCCGCGGCAAGGCGCAGGGCAAAGCCGCTGCCCAGCATCGCCGCGCCGATCATCCCGCCGGCGCGCCCGCCATCGGGGGCAAACAGCGCCGCATCCTCGCGCAGCGCCAGCGCGGCGGGCAGGGGCAGCGAAAGCCGCGCGAATCCGGCCCCGGCGGCCAGCATGATCGAAAGCCGTTCACCCGGCGCGGCGGCGCCCGCGATTACCGACAGCATCCGCCACAGCGTCCGCTCCAGCTCGCCCGCTTCCATCGCCACGGGCATCGCCACTTCGGGCAGGGTGCAGCGCAGCTTCACCTCACGCGGGCCGATCACCGGATCGAGCTGCTTCACCAGCCGCGCCAGCATCGCCACCAGATCGGCATCGCCGCGCATCCCTTCGGCGCGGCCGGTCTCCAGCTTCACCAGCCGTTCCACTTCCTCAAAGCCCGCCAGCATCCGCGCCGCGTCGGATGCGATGCTGGCGGCAAGGCTGCGATACTGGTGCGGCGTGGGGCCGAACAGCTGTTGCTGGATCAGTTCGGCAAAGCCCTGGATCGCGTTGATTGGCGTGCGCAGTTCGTGCAGCAGCTGGCGCAGCCGGTCGGCGCTGCCGTCGTGGGTGTCGTCGTCGTTCGCGGCGGGGCAATCGGCCACCGTCTGCGGGCGGCGCAGGCGGGCGTGATAGCCCAGGAAATGCCCGCCTTCGCGCGTGAACTGCGGGCTGGCATCGATGCGCCACGATCCGGCAATGGGGCTTGCGCCCTCCAGCGTGACCAGACCCGCCTCGATCGGCAGGTGCGCCTTTACCGCGCGCAGCGTCTGGGCATCGCACGTGGCGGGCGCGTCGGTCTCGCCGGTGAACGGGCGGTGCCCCACCAGCATCCCGGCAAAGGCATGGTCGGCCGCGCAGATCGACCCTTCGGCGTCGAAGCGCACGTCGATGGAGGCGACGATCGGCGGCGGCGGGGCGGTGTCGTCCAGCGTGCCCGCACCGCGCGCGCCGCCGCCGGTCAGCGGCTGCATTTCGCGGTTGCGGCGGAAAGCCTCGATCCGGCGGACGATGGCGCCGATGCCTTCGCGGGCCTGCGCGGTCATCGCCGGGGGCGGCGTATCGGGCGTGGCCAGCGGGGCCGGGGCCGCCGCAACGGGGCGCGCCGCCGCCGGCGTCACCACATAACCATCGGGCAGCGGCAGCACGAAATCGTCGATGCCCAGCCGGTCCAGCAGCGCTTCCACCGAGGCGCCCAGATCGCGCCGATGGCGCAGGAACCCGCGCGCCTGCACCGGCAGGCCGGGGATCATCGCCAGCCATTCCGCCTGGGCCAGCCGGGCGTGGGAAATCGCAGCCAGCGCCGCCTTGGGCCCGCGCTTGGCAAAGTGCTGCACCAGCCGGGGCGATCGCAGCGCGCAGGCGCGCAGCAGGTCGGCGCCCTCGTCATCGCCCAGTTCGCGGTGCAGCGCGTCCAGCCGTGCCAGCGCATCGTCGTGCGCGGCCGTCCAGCGCGCAGCCGCCGTCCGGCCGAGCAGGTCGGCCAGCTGGCGATACTGTGTACGGATCCCCGCCCCGCCGGCCGCGACGGTACGCAGCACCGTTTCCAGGCGGTCATCGACGATCATGCACTCTCCGCTCCGGGCCGGGGCCCGTGATTAGCCGTGAAACCACTAACAAACCGTCGCCCCGGGAAAAGGGATTGCTTGTGTGCGTTGCATTGTGGGACGATTGCGATAAGACACAACAAAATTATCGGACGCCGCAGGATAAGGTGTGGAAAATTGCCGTGCTTCGGCAGATTCCAACCGCCCTGGGGTGGTTTCGGGAGCGGCGACGGGACATCTTGCGGCAACCATGGCGACACTGGATTCCATAGACCGGCGGCTGCTTGCCGAATTGCAGGACGAAGGGCGCGTCACGAACGTGGAGCTGGCCCAGCGCGTGGGGCTGACCGCGCCGCCGTGCCTGCGCCGCGTCCGCGCGCTTGAGGAAGAGGGCGTGATCCGCGGCTACCACGCGGATCTCGATGCCTCAAAGCTCGGCTTCGCCATCACCGTCTTCGCGCTCGTCAGCCTGAAAAGCCAGGCCGAGGAATCGCTCCGCCAGTTCGAAGACCACATGCGCACCCTGCCCGAAGTGCGCGAATGCCACATGCTGAACGGCGAGATCGACTTCATCCTGAAGATCGTCAGCAAGGACCTGCAGAGCTTTCAGGAATTCCTGACCAGCAAGCTGACGCCGGCCCCCAACGTGGCCAGCGTCAAGACCAGCCTGACCATCCGCACCGCCAAGCAGCTGCCGGGCGTTCCGCTGGGCGATTAGCCGTTCTTCGCCGCCTCGTGGTGGCGGATGACTTCGTCGATGATGAAGCGCAGGAACTTTTCCGAGAATTCCGGGTCCAGCTTCGCATCCTCGGCCAGCGCGCGCAGGCGGGCGATCTGGCGCTCCTCGCGCCCGGGATCGCTGGCAGGCAGCGTGTTTGCGGCCTTGTAGGCGCCGACCGCCTTGGTGATGCGGAAACGTTCGGCAAGGATGTGGATCATCGCCGCGTCGATGTTGTCGATGCTCTGGCGATAGCCTGCCAGAACCGCGTCTTCACTCATTGCAAACCCCGCCTGAAGCTGTGGACACCCGCTACAGTGCAACTTGCGACTTGCCAAGCGCCAGCCCCCTTGCCAAGCGGTCTGGCGATGACTGCCACCATCCACACCATGCCGCGCAAGGCCGAACCCTCTCTCAAGCCGCTGATGGCGCTTGTTGCCGAGGGCATGAACAGCGTCAACGCCGTGATCCTGGACCGGATGCAGTCGCGCATCCCGTTGATCCCGGCGCTGGCCGGGCACCTGATCGCCGGCGGCGGCAAGCGGATGCGCCCGATGCTGACGCTGGCGAGCGCGGCGCTGCTGGGATACGGCGGCACGCGGCACCACAAGCTGGCGGCGACGGTGGAGTTCATCCACACCGCCACGCTGCTGCACGACGACGTGGTGGACGGCAGCGACATGCGCCGGGGCAAGCAGACCGCCAACATCGTCTATGGCAACCCGGCGACGGTGCTGGTGGGCGATTTCCTGTTCACCCGCAGCTTTGAGCTGATGGTCGAGGACGGCAGCCTGAAGGTGCTGAAGATCCTGTCGGGCGCAAGCGCGGTGATCGCCGAGGGCGAGGTGGACCAACTGGTGGCGCAGCGGCAGATCGAGACGAGCGAGGAGCGCTATCTTTCGATCATCAATGCCAAGACCGCCGCGCTGTTCGCCGCCGCCTGCCGCATCGCCGCGGTGGTGGCCGAACGGCCCGAGGCGGACGAGCTGGCGCTGGAGGCCTATGGCCGCAATCTGGGCATCGCGTTCCAGCTGGCCGACGACGCCATCGACTATGATTCCGACGCCAGCGAAATGGGCAAGGACCAGGGCGACGATTTCCGTGAGGGCAAGATGACCCTGCCGGTGATTCTGGCCTATGCGCGCGGCAGCGAGGACGAGCGCGCGTTCTGGCGCGACGCCATCGCCGGCGAGCGCA
>JBDLVU010000268.1:0-3505 GCA_039804665.1 Pseudomonadota bacterium
CCGCCGAAACCCGGGTTCACCGACATGATCAGCACCAGGTCGAGCTGGCCCAGGGTGTGGTCGAGGAAATCCAGCGGCGTGGCGGGATTGAACACCAGCCCCGGCTGGCAGCCGTGCTCGCGGATCAGCGCAATGGTGCGATCCACGTGCTGGTTGTCTGCGAGGAAGCCCACCGCTACGTGCCGAGCGAGAAGAACTCCGATGGCTCGTCGGTCGGCCGCATCCTTTCGCGCATTGCCAAGGAAGGCCGCAAATACGGCGTTTCGCTGGGCCTGATCACGCAGCGTCCGTCGGACCTTGCCGAAGGCGTGCTGAGCCAGTGCGGCACGATCATCGCCATGCGTCTGAACAACGAACGCGATCAGGCCTTCGTCAAGGCGGCTATGCCCGAAGGCGCGCGTGGGTTCCTCGATTCGATCCCGGCCTTGCGCAACCGCGAATGCATCATCTGCGGCGAAGGTGTGTCGATCCCGATGCGTGTGTCGTTCGATGAACTGGAACAGCCCCTGCGCCCGGCGTCGGACGACCCGTCCTTCTCGCAGCTGTGGGGCCGCAGCGGCGGCGAGGAAATGGCCGTCGAACGCACCGTGCAGCGCTGGCGCGCCCAATCTCGCTGATTTATTGGCGCGGAAAGGCCTTTCAGCCTTTCCGTTGCGGCACCGGCCCGCTCCCCCGCCCGGCCACCCATTCAGGGTACTCTCGTGGGTAGCCGGGCGGGGGAGCGGGCCGGTGCCGCTTGCCTTCCGCGAAGGCGGAAGGCGCACCCATCAAAGACTCGGCGCCATGCGGCCGGCGGTGTCGCCGTCCACGTGGGTTTCTTCGGCGCATTCGTCCTCGTCCACCGCGCGCGCCTTGTCGCGCCAGCCGGGGCGGCGATACGCGATGATGGAAAGCACCACCGCAACCGCCGATCCCACCGGGAAGGCGATCCACAGCGCGTCGGTGCCGATCCGGGGATAGGCCAACGCGTAAAAGCCGATGCGGCCGGGGTACATGGCGATGGCGAGCACCACCAGCGGGGCGACCACCACGCCGCCCGCACGCATCGCGCCGAATAGCACGATGGTGATGCCGAACAGCACGTAGCTCCAGCTCGCCAGGAACTGGATGTGGCGGGCAAGGTCCACGGCGGGGCTGCCCGCGCCCAGGAACAGTTCCAGCACCGGCCGATCAAATCCCAGCAGCAGCAGCGTCATCGCGCCCGTGATCGATGTGTTGAGGATCAGCCCGGCGCGGGTGATGCGGCCCAGCCGGTCCGAAAGGCCGGCTCCGATGGCCTGCGCCGCCATCGCGCTCAGCGCGGCCGAAATCGCCATCGCCGGCATCTGGAGATAGGTCCACACCTGCAGGCTGGCACCATAGGCCGCGCTGGCCATCGCGCCTTCGCGGTTGACCAGCCCGACCATGATGATGCCAGCCATCGAAATCAGCAGCATCTGGGCGCCCATCGGCAGGCCCTTGGTCACGATGTACCGCAGCTCGGCCCGGCTTGGTATCAGGTAGGCCAGTTCAGGCCCGCGCAGCCGCAGGGGCAGGTTGCGCGCATAGACGTAGATCACCAGCCCGATCATCGACACGTACGAGGCAATCGCCGTCGCCAGCGCGGCGCCCGCGATGCCCAGCTTCGGAAACGGGCCGATGCCCGCGATCAGCAACGGGTTGAGCGCAACGTCGAGCACCACCGACAGGATCATGAAGCGCAAGGACGTCTGCGCATCGCCCGCCCCGCGCAACCCCATGCCGAGCATGACCGTGATCATCGAGGCGGGCATCGCCACGAAGATCACGCGAAGGTAGGCGAGCGCGAAGGTGTAGACTTCGCCCGGCGTGGACATCGCGTGCAGCAGCGCGGGCGCCAGCAGCCACCCGGCGGTCGCCACCACCAGCGACAGCAGGATGCAGAACCCGGTGGCCGTGCCGAAGGTACGCCGTGCGGCATCCACATTGCCCGCGCCGAACGACTGCCCGACCTTCACCGTGGCCGCCATGCCAAAGCCGAACACCGCCGCAAAGACGAGGAACATCACCACGTTGGCGTTGGCCGTGGCGGCCAGCGCGCTTTCGCCCAGCAACCGCCCGACCCACACCGAATTGACCGATCCGTTCAGCGACTGGAGGATGTTGGACGCCAGCGTCGGCAGCGAAAACACCAGCAGCGTGCGCAGGATCGGGCCCTTGGTCAGATCCCGGTGCCCATGACGGGGCCCGCGTGCGGGTGCTGCATCCATGCGGTCAGTCCTTCTTCTTCAGCGCCGCCAGCGCGGCGAACGGACCGGACGAAGGATCGCCCGCAAGATTGTGCCGGGCCCGCGCCTTGTCGGCATTCGGCCCCTCGGCAAAGGGATCGATGGCCAGCGCCAGGCTTTGCGCCAGCGCTTCGCCCAGGTCGAAGCTCAGCCCTTCGTATTCGATCTCGTCGCAATCGTCGGCGCTGATTTCCACTTCCTCGTCCGGCGTGTGCACCGCGCGCGCGGGCACGAAGCGCAGCGCCACCGGTTCGTTGACCGCAACGGGGAAATCCTCGCCCGAAATCGCGCATGCCTGCACGATGCTGGCGGTCAGCCGGCCGTTCACGACCACGGTGCCTTCGTCCTGCGCCAGCCGCACTTCGGCCCGCATGGTGTCGATGGCGGTGATGCCGAACCGGCCCGCCAGCCGCCGCCGCTCGGCCTCGTCGGGCTCAAGCACCAATGGTGCGTCGGTCATCTGGCGCAGGTCGATGACGCGTGAAAACTCCGGCGCGCTCACCGTCCGATCTCCCCGGCCATCACGCGGAAGCCCGGCACCAGCGAAAGCCCGGCCGCAAAGGCCCGCGCCCGGCGCGCCACCACCAACGGATCGCTGCCCTCGGTCAGCGTCACATTGCGGCGCACCGCCTCGGCCAGCGCCTGTTCGCCTTCGTCCAGCGCATCGCGATAGGCGCCCAGCCGGCCGCCCAGCGTGCCCATCAGCTTGCCCACGTGCTTGCCCACCACCACATCGCCCACGCCGCTTTCGCGCAGCTGGCCGTCCATGTCCTCCACGAACAGTTCGGTCAGGCGCACCGATGGCTCGATCAGATCGGGTTCGCGCTCCATCCGCAGCAGCACGATCGACAGGATCAGCGTGATCGCGTCAAACCGACCGGCCACGTTGTCGGCCACGCCGCAATCGCGATACCATTCCTTTTCCCGGGCGATCTCGACCACCCGGTGCCACAGGGGGCGGACGATCGCGCGATCATCCTCGCGCGGGCCGAACAGGCGGGCGAGCAGCGACATGCAGGGGCGTTCCTTCCGGTCAGGCCCCCGTTCAGGAGGCATTCAATAGCGTCGATCCATCGCCTGCGGCCAGCGGGCGAACGCCCGCCATTGCGGTCGCGCCGTTTGGCCCCTAAGGCTGATGGCGATATAGGGTGGCGGCGCGGGAAGGCAAACGGCCCGCGTGCCACCGATGACAAGAACTTGCGGAGTATCGAATGCGAAATGGTCGGCTGATCTCCCGGAGCGCTGTTGTTCTGGCGCTG
>JBDLVU010000269.1:0-3498 GCA_039804665.1 Pseudomonadota bacterium
GGCATCGGCCGGTTCTCGGTTCACCCTGAGATCGCCTACCAGTCGAGCCAGTTCTTTGAAGTGCTCAACATCCCCCGCCTGCGCCAGTCGTCCTATGCGCTGGTGGGCGGCCACATCGACTGGGAAAGCGCGAACGGCATGTATAACGCTTCGCTCTGGGCCAAGAACCTGGCCAACAAGTTCTACTTCACCTCGCGGGTCGATCTGCTCGCGGGCTTCGGCTTCGATTACAACCACATCGGCAACCCGCGCACGTATGGCGTGACGGTGGGCGCGAAGTTCTGATCTGACGGACGGGGAGGGAGGTCGCAAGGAACGGCCTCCCCCATACGGAGAGTGCGATGGCTGACTACAAGCTGATGATCGGCGGAAAGCGCGTCGATGGCGACATGACGATGGATGTCATCAACCCCGCGACGGGCGAGGCCTTCGCCACCGTGGCGCGCGCCTCTGCGCGACAGGCGGACGAGGCGATTGCGGCGGCCAAGGCAGCGCAAGGCGCATGGGGCCGCGTGCCGTTTGCGCAGCGGCAGCAGGCGCTTGTGAAGCTGGCTGATGCCATCGTGGCGCGGGGCGACGAATTCGCCCGGCTGCTGACTCAGGAACAGGGCAAGCCGCTGGCCGAGGCACAGGGCGAAGTGGCGTGGACCGAAGGGTTCCTGCGCCATTACGCCACGCTGGAACTGCCCGACCGTGTGATTCAGGACGACGCCAGCGGCTATATCGCGGTGAAGCACCGGCCGCTGGGCGTGGTGGTGGGCATCATCGCGTGGAACTTTCCGCTGCTGGTGGCGTGCTGGAAGATCGGCCCCGCGACGCTGGCGGGCAATGCCATCGTGCTGAAGCCCGCGCCGACGACGCCCGCCACCGCGTTGCTGCTGGGTGAGGTTTGTGCCGAGGTGTTTCCGGCGGGCGTGGTCAACGTGATCACCGACGCCAACGATCTGGGGCCGCATCTGACCGCGCATCCCGACGTGGCCAAGATCGGCTTCACCGGATCGACCGCCACGGGCAAGCGCATCGCAGCGAGCGGGGCGGATACGCTGAAGCGCGTGACGCTGGAACTGGGCGGCAACGATCCGGCCATCGTGCTGGACGACGTGGACGTGCGCGAAACGGCGCAGGCGATCTTTGGCAACGCGTTCCTCAATTGCGGGCAGGTGTGCCTTGCCATCAAGCGCGCCTATGTCCACGCCGATATCTATGACGCGATGGCGGCGGAGCTGGCGCGATTGGCCGAAGAAGCCGTGGTGGGCGACGGGCTGGAGCAGGGCACCCGCATCGGGCCGATCCAGAACAAGATGCAGTTCGAAAAGGTGAAGGGCTTCCTTGAAAGCGCCCGCGCCGAAGGCACCATCGTGGCCGGGGGCAAGGCGATGGAGCGCGCCGGATACTTCATCGCGCCGACCATCGTGCGCGACGTGACCGACGGGGACCGGATCGTGGACGAGGAACAGTTCGGCCCGATCCTGCCGCTGGTGAAGTTCACCGATGTGGAGGACGTGATCGCGCGCGCGAACGCCAGCGATTATGGGCTTGGCGGATCGGTGTGGTCAAAGGACATCGACAAGGCGGCCGACATCGCCAGCCGGATCGAAAGCGGGCAGGTGTGGGTGAACCAACACATTGCCATCGGGCCGCACATTCCGATGGCGGGCTTCAAGCAGTCCGGGCTGGGGGTGGAGCAGGCCGAGGAAGGCCTTGCCGAATACACCCAGGTGCAAGTGATCAACGTGAAGCGGTGAGCCCCATGTTGTCCTATGCGAAGGGGGCAACCGACGTGCCCCTGCTGGATGTGACGATCGGGCAGGCCCTGCGCGACGCAGCGGCGAAATGGGGCGGCGATCTGGCGCTGGTTTCGCGCCATCAGGGCGTGCGCTGGAACTGGGCGGAACTCGACGCCGAGGTGGACCGGGTGGCAACCGGGTTGCTGGGCCTTGGCGTGCGCAAGGGCGACCGGGTGGGAATCTGGGCACCCAACTGCGCGGAATGGGCGGTAATCCAGTTCGCCACCGCGCGGATCGGCGTGATTTTGGTCACGATCAACCCGGCCTATCGCACCAGCGAGGTCGAGTACGCGCTGAACAAGGTGGGCTGCACCGTGCTGGTAACGGCGGCGCGGTTCAAGACCAGCGATTACGTGGCCATGCTGCGCGAAGTGGGGCCGGATCGGCTGCCGATGTTGCGCCGCATGGTGGTGCTGGGCGATGCCGCGCACGAAGGTTTCATGCGCTGGCAGGATTTGCGCGCTGAGGCCGATGCAGGGGCGCTGGCGGCGGCCGAAACGGCGCTGCACCCCGACGATGCGATCAACATCCAGTTCACCAGCGGCACCACCGGCTTTCCCAAGGGCGCCACGCTGACGCATCGCAATATCCTGAACAACGGGTATTTTACCGGGCGCACGATCCGGCTGACGCAGGCGGACCGCATCTGCATTCCGGTGCCGCTGTACCACTGCTTCGGCATGGTACTGGGCAATCTGGCGGCGCTGACCAGTGGCGCGGCGATGGTCTATCCGGGCGAGGCCTATGACCCGACGCTGGCCTTGCAGGCGTTGGCGGCGGAAGGGTGCACCGCGCTTTATGGCGTGCCGACGATGTTCATCACCATCCTCAACCAGCCGGACCTTGACGACTACGACGTTTCCAGCTTGCGCACCGGGATCATGGCGGGATCGCCGTGCCCGGTGACGACGATGCAGCAGGTGATGGAGCGGCTGAATATGCGCGAAGTCACCATCGGCTATGGCATGACCGAAACCAGCCCGCTGACCACGCAGACCGCCACCGACGATCCGATTGCGGAGCGCGTGGGCACCGTGGGCCGGGTCCATCCCCATGCCGAGGCGAAGATCGTGGGGATCGATGGCGAGACGCTGACGATTGGCGAACAGGGCGAATATTGTTCGCGCGGGTATGCCGTGATGCTGGGCTACTGGGACGATCCGGCCAAGACGGCCGAGGCCATCGACGCCGACGGTTGGATGCATTCGGGCGACCTCGCCACGATGGACGCGCACGGGTATGTGCGGATCACCGGCCGCATCAAGGACATGATCATCCGCGGCGGCGAGAACATCTACCCGCGCGAGATCGAGGAATTCCTGCTGACCCACCCGCACGTGCAGGATGCGCAGGTGTTCGGCGTGGCGGACGAGAAGTTTGGTGAGGAAGTGTGCGCCTGGGTGATCGCCAAGGCGGGCGCGGCGCTTGCCGTGGAGGACGTGCTCACCCACTGCCGGGGCCGCATCGCGCACTACAAGGTGCCGCGCCATGTGCGCGTGGTGGAACGCTTTGCCATGACCGTGACGGGCAAGGCGCAGAAGTTCGAGATGCGCAAGATGATGGAGGCGGAACTGGGCGTGCGGGTATAGGCGCGCTGCCTTGCCACTTTTTCCCGTCACCCCGGGCTTGACCCGGGGTCCCGCTTCGCCTCACGCGGTGCGCCCTGAATGAAGCGGGACCCCTTTGAGTTCACAAACGAAGTGCAACACCA
>JBDLVU010000270.1:0-5807 GCA_039804665.1 Pseudomonadota bacterium
CCACCGCGATCAACGGCGAAATCTTCAGCAGTTCGTCGGGCAAAGTGGCGCGCGTGGGCTTCGTGGTGGGCGAAGGCTGGTTCGATCCGCACCACCAGCCCGAAGACCTGCGCGACCATGCCGATCCGATCAGGACGCTGGGGGACTACATCGACATGACATCGACGGTTGACGAGCTTGCGTTGATACCGCCGCTCTTTGCGGGCGGCTAGGCCGGGCTCCTAACGCGGGCGGGGCAGGACCGAAATGGCGTGGGTCATCATGTCCAGCATGTCATCGAAGAACTGGCGCGGGGTCATGCCCGAATGCGCAGGGCCGGACGCATATTGCGTCACGCCCTGCAGGAACATGGCCCCCACGCATTCCAGGCGGAACGCCGCCAGTTGCGCGCCCATCGCCGACAGTCGGCGTTCCAGCAGCCGCATCGTTTCGCGCATGACCCGCGTGGTGGGGCTATCGCGGTCCACCGGATGGTCCACGCCGCGGGGCCGGTGCGTGGCGAGGTAGGCCGCATGGCAGCGCATATACGAAATGACGCCCTGTTCATCGTACATGCGGAAATTCGGCTCGAACAGAATGCGCAGCAGAAACCGCACGTTATCAAGCTGCCCGGTCTTGCGCCCTTCGTCCATCAAGGCTTCGCGCTGGGGCTGGAGCTGTTCCTCGCGATATTCGAACACCGCATAGAGCAGACCCAGCTGGTCGCCGAAGTGATACTGGACCGAACCTGCAAATTTCTGGTCCGCCGCTTCGCAGATCATGCGCATGGTCACGCCATCGATCCCGCGCTCACCAAACAGCGACTCGCCCTCAAGGATCAGGCGTTCGCGCGTGCCGGTGGTCAGCGGCTTGCTCTTTCGCGGACGGGTTGCGGTGGTTGCCATGCCTCTGGGCCTAGTCCAGCGCCCTGAAATGTCAATTTATATAACATCCGTGCTATTTTATCCGACATTCCGTCGGATAACGCTGGAATATTGACCTGAATCAAGCTAACAATCGCACGCCTGTAATAATTCAGCGATGCAACGCAAGCTTGCGAATGGAGAGAGAAGCCATGGAAGTCGGAATGTTCCAAACCCCGTTCCTGCCCCCCGAGCGCACCCCTTCGGAGGTGTTCGACTGGGCCGTCGCGCAGGCGGTTACCGCCGACAAGGCAAGCTTCAGCGAGTATTGGATCGGGGAGCACATCACGCTGAACTGGGAAGCCATTCCCAATCCCGAACTCGTGATTGCGGCGGCCGCGCGCCAGACCGAGCGCATCAAGCTTGGCCCGCTTGCGCACCTGCTGCCTTATTATCATCCCGCCACGCTGGCGGCGCAGGCCGCATGGCTGAGCCATATCCTGAAGGGCCGCTACCAGATGGGCGTGGCGCCCGGCGCCTACCCCGGCGATGCACGGCTGCGCGGGCTGAAGGATCTGTCGAAGAACCACCGCATGATGACGGAATCGGTCAACATCATGGAGATGGTGTGGAAGGGCGAAGCCTTTGATTACGAAGGCGAGTTCTGGAATGCAGGCTTGCCCGAAGGCGATGCGGCCCACCCGGTTCGCGACCAGAAGCCGTGGGGCGGCTCGATGCCCATGGCGATGACCGGCCTCAGCCCCAACTCCCCCTCGATCCGCTATGCCGGCGCGCACGGCTATTCGCCCTGCTCGGTATTCTCCAGCAATTCGGCGTTGGTCGATCACTTCGACATCTTTGCCAAGGCTGCGGCCGATGCCGGGCGGCCGGGCGACCGGACCAAGCACCGCGTGGTGCGCGATGTGTTCATCGCCGACACGGATGCCGAAGCCCGCAAGCTGGCGCTGGAAGGCGGCATGGGCCGCGCGTGGCAGGAATACCTGCTGCCGACCTATCACGCGTTCGGCATTGCCGAAGCGATGGTGGAAGGCACGGGCAAATCGGTTTCGGACGTGACGCTCGAATTCCTGGCCGATAACTTCTGGATCGTCGGCTCGCCCGAAACGGTCGCGGAAAAGTTCGAAGCCTGGACCGACAGCCTTGGCGGCGGGTTCGGCACGCTGCTGCTCTACAGCTATGACTACATCGACAATCCGACCCCGTGGAACGAATCCATGCGCCGGATGGCTCAGGAAATTGCGCCGAAGCTGCCCAGCGGCGCCTTCGCCAAGACGGAGGCCTGAATGACCGAAGCGCCAACGCTCGCAACCCCGGCGGCCGATGTGCCGCCGGACCGGATCGTGGATTTCGACATCTACAACCCGTTCCACGGTCAGGACGATCTGCATGTGGCGTGGAGCCAGTTGCGCGATTCCACCCCGCACGAGATCGTGTGGACGCCGCACAACGAAGGGCACTGGATCGCCCTTTCGCCCGATCTGATCAATCAGGTCTATTCGGACCCGGCGCGGTTTTCGAGCCGCGTGGTGCTCGTGCCCAAATCAACGGCGGGCGAGGCTTATGCGGAATTCATTCCGCTCTCGCTCGACCCGCCCGCGCATCGGCCGTTTCGCAAAGTGCTGAACGACAAGCTCTATGGCGCGGCGATCCGCCCGCTCGAACCGAAGGTGCGCAAGCTGACGGCGGAATTGATCGACAGTTTTGTAGCCAACGGCCGCTGCGATTTCGTCCACGAATTTGCCGAGCAGTTGCCGCTGCGCGTGTTCATGGAACTGGTCGATCTACCGGTGGAACACTTGCCCAGACTCAAGCATCTGGCGGATCAGTTTACGCGCCCCGATGGCACCATCACCCCCGCGCAGGCGACCGAGGCGTTCAAGGACTACATTTCGCCCATCCTTGAAGAGCGCAAGATTTCAGGCGGTGACGACCTGCTCACCCACATCGCCACCAGCGAGGTGGAAGGGCGACCGATGACGCTGAGCGAATCCGCCCGGCTGGCCATTCAGGTTCTGGTCGGGGGTCTGGACACGGTCGTGAACTTCATGAGCTTCACGATGCGCGTGCTGGCGCAGGCACCGGACGTGCAGGCACGGCTGGCCGCCAATCACGACCTGCATCACGCTGCGATCAACGAATGCTTGCGCCGCCTGCCACTGGTCTCGTCCGCCCGAGAAGTAGTGGCAGATACCGTGGTCGATGGCGTGCGCCTTGCCGCCGGTGACATGGTGGTGGCGCCGACGGAGCTTTACGCGCTCAATCCGCAAATGAACGAGAACCCGCTCGCCTTCGATCTCGACCGCAAGATCCGCAATCACATGGCCTTTGGCAGCGGCCATCACACCTGCCCGGGCCAGTTCCTTGCCCGTATGGAAATGAAGGTGCTGCTGGAAGAATGGTTCGCGCGCATTCCGCGCTTCGAACTGGAGCCGGGACAGACATTGCGCCACCGGGGCGGCATTGTCGGCGGCTGCGAACCGTTCATCCTGCGCTGGCCTCCGGCCTGATGGAGACGACGCCTGCGACGGGGCCGGGTGTCATCGGGCTGCGTTCGAGGCGATTGGCGGCGTGCCACGCGAGATTCTCTACGACCGGATGAAGACAGCCGTCATCGGCGAGGATGAGGATGGCCGCAGCGGCCGTTCCGCTACATTCGCGAAGACTTCTTCCTTGGCGGAGTATTCCGCGATCTCGATGATCTGAATGCGCAGTTCGGTCGTTGGCTCAGCACTGTCGCCAATCCTCGCCTGCACGCCTCGACCGGCCGGGTCGTCAACGAAGCCTTCGCCGAGGAGATGCCGACACTTCAGCCATTGCCCCTGGTTCCGTTCGGCGCGGTCCTCAAGCTCGAGCGCCGGATCAGCCATGAAGGAATGGTCAGTGTCGGCGGCAATTACTATTCGGTCCCGGATGCCACCCGGCGGCGGGTTGTCGAGGTTCACAGCCTTGCTGATGAGATCCGGATTTTTGAAGATGACCGTTTGATCGCACGCCATCCTCTGCTTGAGGGACGGCGGCAACGTTCGCTCCTCGATGGGCATCGGCGTCATCACCGGCGGAATGACGATCTGCCGTTGCCACACGGATTTACTGGCCAACAGATCGCTCGTCGTTCGCTTGATATCTACGCCGCTATCGGCCAGCAGCTGGCAACAGCAGGAGCGAGCGCATGAACTCGCTTCTTCCAGATCCCACCGCATCCGTGCTCGATCGCATCAAGTGCAGCATGGTTGGTCTCAAGATGCCCCGTGCTATTGAAGTGGTCGACGACTGCGTCTCCCGCCTCGATCGCGGCGAAATCACGGCTCTTGAGGCCGTGGAGCAGCTGTTGCTCGAGGAACTGACCTTCCGCGAGGAACGCCGCATCCGCACCGCCCTGCGCATGGGCCGGGTCAACACGGTGAAGACGCTGAGCGGCTACGACTTCTCGTTCCAGCCTTCGCTCGACAAGGCCCGGATCATGGCGCTCGCCGAACTGAACTTCGTCACGCGCAGCGAAGTCGTTCACCTGCTCGGACCCCCAGGCACTGGCAAGAGCCACCTAGCCAGCGCGCTCGGCCTTGAAGCCGTCAAAGCGGGCAAGAGCGTATCGTTCATTACGCTTGCCGACCTGATTGGTGCACTGGCCAAAGCCGAACGCGAAGGCACCTTGCGCGAGCGGCTCCGCTTCTATTGTCGGCCTTCGCTGCTGATCGTCGACGAGATCGGATATCTCCCGGTCATACCCGGCGGCGGCAACCTGTTCTTCCAGCTCGTCAATGCGCGCTACGAAAAGGGCGCGATGATCCTCACCTCGAACCGCGGCTTTGCGGAATGGGGCGACATCTTCGGCAGCCCCGTGGTCGCGACTGCATTGCTCGATCGCCTGCTGCATCATGCCATCGTCATCCAGATCGACGGCTCAAGCTATCGCCTGCGCAGGCATGCCGATCTGCTGCCCGAGCACATCCGGTCCAATGCACGAATTACGCCCCCCGCACCCGTCGAACCCCGGCGACGCGGACGCCCTCCAAAACATGGAGGCGCCCCACTGATGACCTGAAACCCGAACCGCAAAGTGGGGAATTTTACTTTGCCGCTTCTGGGGATTTTTACAGTGCCGTTGACACCGCCTGGCCGCAAGCGCCAAACGCCAGAAACAGGGCAAGGGCACAGCCCAGGGGGAGGCTGCCATGATCTGAAATAGAAACGGCAATCGGCGTCGGGAAATCGGCTTCCGCTACGCTACAGCCGCTTCCCCGACGCCGATTACAACCCTGCCTCCATCGAGGCTTTTTGTTTGCAACGACTGGCCCTTTTTTAAACCGGGGAATGGCCCATTTTTATCCCGCGCTTTACAATCCTGACTCCTGAGCAATGACAGCGTCCAGAAGGCCCTCAGGGAGTCCGTTTTCACAAGCTATCGCGGACATTTCTTCAAAATACGCTACTCGGCGGTTCTCCACCTCAGCAGGCAACCACCAGGTCGGGCGATACCCATTCCGCAGGCACGATGAGAATGTGGAAGCCCAGGGGATTGCCGGATGTTTCGGTTCGAAAAATCCTGACAGGTCGTTTCCGCTAGTGGCGTGGGTCCTCTCACCAATGCCGAGCGCATCGACAGGCTCAACCAACCCTTCAAAGTGGCTGCTTAGCGAGACCCCGACGGCCCCCTGCTCGTTGCTTGCGCCAATCGCAAACGGAGAAAACCGGACAAGATCAACTTCTCTAGCATTCGCGGCTGAGACGCTAATCATTGCGGCAACGACGATCAAACTACGATTGGATGAAATCACGACACACCCTTCCAAGGTGGCGTGCGGATCTGCTCGGGAATGCGCGGGAGCAGCAAATCAAAGATGGAAAGTGCGGATTCCGACGATGCCGCCCACCCATTCCGATCTGATCGCGCCCACCGTTCCGATTTGATGCCGCCCGGGTGGGGAGCAGATCGCGGGCCGATAG
>JBDLVU010000271.1:0-3482 GCA_039804665.1 Pseudomonadota bacterium
GATGGTGACAAGAATTAGGTTTAGATGTCATGCATCGGACCTTCTCAGTTCTTCTACTCGCTTCGCTTGGCGGTTGCTCTGACGTTTGCACAAACGAAATGGTCGCGCAGATTGGTGCGCCAGGTGGCCAGCATGCAGCTGTGCTGTTCCAACGCGATTGTGGGGCCACAACCCGTTTTTCGACGCAGGTTTCGATCATCGGTGCCGGTGACGGGTTATCCGGTGCAGGGAATGCGTATAGCGCCGACGACGGGCACGGCGCTGCCTTCATAGGATCATGGGGCGGGCCGTGGACCGAAATGAAATGGTTGGCGCCCGACCACATCCTCATCCGGTTTGACGCCAAGTCCCGGATTTTTCTGCAAGCCGTCCAAGTGAACGGCATTCGCGTGACTTACGAACCGGTAACTCACCGACCGTCCGCCTAAGTCCAACGACCACAGCAAAAAGGGGCGGGCCTTGCGGTCCGCCCCCGGTTCATTCGCTATGCCGGCAATCAGGCGGCGCTGGCTTCGCCGTCGACGATGGCCAGCGGCTTTTGCCCGCCGATCAGCACCTTCTTGGGCTTCATCGCCTCTGGCACTTCGCGCACGAGGTCGATGCTGAGCAGGCCATCGGCGAGGTCGGCGTTCTCCACGCGGACGAAATCGGCCAGTTCGAAGCGGCGTTCGAAGCCGCGGTTGGCGATCCCCACGTGAAGGAACTGCTGCTTGTCCTCAAGATCGGCCTTGCTACCCTTTACCACCAGCAGGTTCTGCTGCGCGGTGATATCGAGTTCGTCCGGCTTGAAACCGGCAACCGCAAGCGTGATGCGGTAGCTGTCGTCGCCGCGACGCTCGATGTTGAAGGGGGGATAGTTGTCGCCGGCATTCGCGCGGGCCTGGCGTTCGAGCAGGTCGAACAGGCGGTCGAAGCCCACGGTGGTCCGGCGATAGGGGGTGAAGTCGAAACGGTTCATGGCAATATCCTCCAATGAGCAATCTGCACTTTTCCCGCCGATGGACCCAAATGGCGTCCGGACGGGTTTTCGATCCGTGTCACGCCCGGCTTGCGGCGCATGACACGAAAAACCATGTGTGATAGCGAAACCGAAATTCAAGAGGTGACCATGAGCGATCCGACACCCACCCCGAAGGTCGAAATCTATACCAAGTGGGGCTGCCCTTATTGCAGCCGTGCCAAGGCGCTGCTCGACCAGAAGGGTGTCGCCTATGAAGAGTATGACGTGACGATGGGCGGGCCGAAGAAGGCCGAAATGCTTGAACGCGCGCCGAACCACCTGACGGTGCCTTCGATCTTCATCGACGGGATGCACGTTGGCGGATCGGACGACCTTGCCGCGCTGGCCGCGCAGGGCAAGCTCGACATGCTGCTGGGCAGATGAACGCCGAACCCGGCGCGCCTGTGAAGGTGGCGCTGTTGCAGATGACCAGCGGGATCGATCCCGCCGCCAACGCCGCGATCATGGCGGACGCGGCGGCGCGTGCGGCTGGCGAGGGCGCGGCGATGCTGTTCACGCCCGAAATGTCGGGCCTGATCGACCGCGACCGCAAGCGTGCCACAGGACATGTGGTGGCCGAGGAGCAATCGCCTGTTCTGGCGCGTGTGTGCGAGGCCGCGGTCAAGGCCGGGATTTGGGTGCACATCGGATCGCTGGCGGTGCGGGTGGATGGCGATCTGTGGGCGAACCGGGCCTTCGTGATCGACGGCGCGGGCGAGATTCGCGCGCGCTACGACAAGATGCATATGTTCGATGTGGACCTGGCCACAGGCGAATCCTGGCGCGAATCCGCCGCCTATCGCCCCGGCGAGCAGGTGGTGACGGTGGATTGCCCCGTCGGACGGCTGGGGCTGGCGATCTGCTATGATATCCGGTTTCCTGCTTTGTTCGAGGAACTGGGACGGCGGCGTTGCGATGTGATCGCGATTCCGGCGGCGTTTACCGTGCCCACGGGGCGCGCGCACTGGCACCTGATGCAACGCGCACGGGCGGTGGAAGCCAGCGCCTTCGTGATCAGCGCCGCGCAAGTGGGCGTGCACGCGGACGGGCGCGAGACTTATGGCCATTCGCTGGCGATCGACCCGTGGGGCGAGGTTTTGCTCGACATGGGCGGCGATGCGGCGGGGCTGGGCTTTGCCACGATCGACCTCGCGCGGATTGCCGAGGTGCGGAGGCAACTGCCAAGCCTTGCCAACAAGCGGGAAATCCCTAGATCGGGCGCCTGATGATAGTGTTCGATCTTGAATGCCGGGCGGGGGGGCACCGCTTCGAGGGTTGGTTCGGGTCTTCCGACGATTTCGCGCGCCAGCAGGAGCGGGGGCTGTTGACGTGCCCGACGTGCGGTAGCGATGACGTGGGCAAGGCGGTGATGGCGCCGAACGTGGGCCGCAAGGGCAACCAGATGCCGGCGCTGCCGACATCGATGGGCGTGGGGCCGATGTCGGGTTCCACCAGCGCGGACAAGCCGCAGCCCATGGCGACCACGCCGATGCCGCCCGAAGCTGTGGCGATGCTCAAGGCCGTTGCGGCGATGCAGGCCGAGGCGCTGAAAAGTTCCACCTGGGTGGGCGACAACTTTGCCGAAGATGCCCGCGCGATGCACTATGGCGAAAAGGACGCGGCGCCGATCCATGGGCAGGCGACGCCCGACGAAGCGCGCGAACTGATCGAGGAAGGCGTGGAAATCGCGCCGATCCTGTTCCCCGTGACCCCGCCGGGCGAGGCGAACTGAACGGCGTTGCCACGGCGGGCGCCGCCGCTTATGGAGGCCGCGGGCATCCGTAGCTCAGCCGGATAGAGCACCAGATTCCTAATCTGGGGGCCGTGGGTTCGAATCCCGCCGGGTGCACCATTCCTTTCACGCAGCATGCTGATCAAACACGGCGCAATGGCGGCGCAGCCTTGCTGTGCGCGTGTTCGCAGTGAGTGGCAATTCGCTGGCATTGCTCGATAATCTGCGCGGGCTGCACGGCGTTAACTTTTTCCATGGGCATTGTGCTAACCACGGGTGGCGCATGATGCGCCGATGGCCCGCAAAGTACTGACCGATACGATCTTCGTTGCCGCGACGTTGGGGCTGGCGCTTGCCGTGGGCCTTGCTGCGCTGATCGGCGGAAACGAGGCGCGCGGTGTGGGCGTTTCGGTCGATGGGTGGGTGCTGGCGGGGCTGTACGTGGCGGTGCTGGGCCTGTTTGCAACGATGCGGCAGCGCGTGGCGTTGCGGCAGGATGCCGAAGTGCGCGCGCTGGAGCATGCGCTGGAGGAAACGCGCACGCTGTATGCGCTGCTGGCGGACAATGCGACCGACGTGGTGGTGCGGACCGAGCCGAGCGGCGTGGTGGCTTATGCCTCGCCCGCCATGGCGCGGCTTGCGTCCGAGGAGGGGCTGGATCTGGCAGGGCGGCACCTGATCGAGATGATCCATCCCTCGCACGTGGCGGCGGTGATGAGCCTGCATGAAGGCGCGCTGGAAGGCAGCCAC
>JBDLVU010000272.1:0-3459 GCA_039804665.1 Pseudomonadota bacterium
GGCGAGCACGCCCACCGGGAAGGCCATCAGCAGCGTGACCAGCATGGTCATCATCGAGCCCTTCAGCGCGCCCCAGATGCCCACTGCCTGCGGGCTGGTGGCGTCGGACCGGCTGAGGAAACCCCAGTCGAACACGCGCGCGAGCTTGCCCTGATTGACCAGATCGCGGGCGCGGGCCTGAAGTGCGGGCTCACCCGTGCCGCGCTGGGCATTGGCGAGATCGTCGCTGGCGGGCAGCGAGACATCGAGCGTGGTGCTGTTCAGCAAATCGGGCTGGGCGATCAGGCGGTTGCCAAGATCGCGCCACGCGCCATTGCCGAGCAGGGTGGCGCCGTCCTTGCCCAGCGCCTGTTCGGCGGCAGTATCGACCGCCATGGGTAGCCCCGCAGAGTCGAGCGCGCCCAGCGGATCGGCCTGGGTCAGGCGGGCGGGATCGACCAGCAGCTGGTCCTTGATTGGCACGGCAAAGCGCAGTTCGCTGCGCTGGAAGCCGGCAAATCCACTGGACGCCATCGACACGAGCAGGAAGGCGAGCATCAGCGCCGAGAAGGCGACGGCGGAAAAGCCGAGCCAGCGGAAGCGGCGATCGGCCGCGTAGCGCTTTGCCAGACCCGCCTGCATCATGGCACGGCGGCGCGCCTGGACGGCGGCGAAATCCTCGGGCGAGGTGGTCGTTGCGGCGCTCATGCGGGCTTACTCATAGGCTTCGCGGTAGCGCTTGACGACGCGCAGGGCGACGAAGTTGAGCGCAAGCGTAACAAGGAACAGCACCATGCCCAGCGCAAAGGCGGAGAGCGTGGCCGGATGATCGAAGCTGCCTTCGCCGGTGAGCATGGCGACGATCTGGAAGGTCACCGTGGTCATCGACTGGAAGGGATTGGCGGTGAGGTTCGCGGTGGCACCGGCGGCCATCACGACGATCATGGTTTCGCCGATGGCACGGCTGACTGCGAGCATCACGCCCGCAACGATGCCGGGCAGCGCAGCAGGGACGAGAACCTTGCGGATGGTTTCGGACCGGGTGGCGCCCATCGCAAGGCTGCCATCGCGCAGCGACTGCGGCACGGCGGCAATCGAATCATCGGCCATCGAGGACACGAACGGGATGATCATCACGCCCATCACAAGGCCGGCGGCCATCGCGCTTTCGGTGGAGGCGTTGCTGATGCCGATGGCCTGCGCGGCATCGCGCACCGCCGGCGCGACGGTGAGCGCGGCGAAATAGCCATAGACCACGGTGGGCACGCCGGCGAGGATTTCGAGCAACGGCTTCATCACGTTGCGCACGCCGCGGCTGGCGTATTGCGTGAGGTAGATCGCGCTCATCAGGCCGAGCGGGATGGCCACGACCATCGCAATGACCGCACCGATATAAAGCGTGCCCCAGAACAGCGGCACCGCGCCGAACTGTTTGCCATCGGGCGCGCCGATGCTCATCGGATCGGGGGCCCAGTGCAGGCCGAACAGGAAATCGAGTGGTGAGACCATGCCGAAGAATCGGCTGGTTTCGAACACCAGGCTGACGATGATGCCCGCCGTGGTGAGAATGGCGACCAGCGAAGCCAGCAGCAACAGGCCCATGACCGCGCGTTCCACCCGGGTGCGCGCGGTGAAATCGGGCTTCAGCCGCAGGAATGCGAACGCGCCGCCGGCAAAGGCGACGAACAGCGTGACGACAAGGCCGATCACGTCATAGCGGGTGATCGCGGCGCGGAACGGGGCGACGAGGCCTTGCGCGGCCGGGTTGAACACCGCCTGCGCGGCGCCGGTGGCCACCGCGTGGGCTTCGTCCAGCAGGCTCTGCCGTTCGAAGCCGAATGCGGGCAGCGCAGCGGCGGCGGGATCCGTCAGAACGCTTTGCGTGACCAGCGCGGGGCTGATCGCGTTCCAAGCGACGGCGAAGAGAAACGCCGGGACCGCGATCCACAGCGCCACGTACCACGCATGGAAGTGGGGCAGCGAATGGATGCGTCCGCCGGGCGTGGCCCGGCGAAACGCCCAGGCCCGCGAGCGCGCCGCCAGCCAACCGACAAGACCCAGCCCGAAGGCCAGAAGAAACAGGGTGGCTGGCGACATCACGCGGACTCTTGCTCCGTTACTTCAGCTGCGAACCATCGAGCAGCGGCATATCGCTGACGGCCTTGGCGCTGGCGGCCAGCACCTCGTCGGGCGCTACCACCATGCCGAGCTTGGCCAGCACTCCGCCCTTGCCCCAAAGCTTTGACCATTCCGTGACATATGCCTGCAGACCCGGAATTGCCTTCAGGTGCGCCTTCTTCACATAGATATAGAGCGGGCGCGCGCCGGGGTAGGTGAAGTTCGAGATCGTCTCGTAGGTGGGCGTGATACCCGACATGGTCAGGCCCTTGAGCTTGTCCTTGTTCTCTTCGAGGTAGGAGAAGCCGAAGATGCCGATGGCCTTCGGGTTCGCCTCGATCTTTTGCACGATCAGGTTGTCGTTTTCGCCGGCATCGACATAGGCGCCGTCTTCGCGCACTTCGCCGCAAATGGCGTCATGCTTCTTCTTGTCGCTGTCCTTGAGCGCCTTCATCTCGGCATTGGCGTCGCAGCCCTTGGCGAGGATGAGTTCCTTGAGCGCGTCACGCGTGCCCGAGGTCGAGGGCGGGCCGTAGACGAGGATCGGTTCGTCGGCGAGCGCGGGGTTCACGTCGTGCCAGGTCTTGGCGGTGTTGGGCTTGCCATAAGGGTTCTTGGCGAGCGCCTTGTAGACGTCTTCCGGGGTCAGGCCCATGCCGGGGCCGTTGGTGCCCTCGGCAAAGGCAACGCCGTCGAGGCCGACCTGGATTTCGACGATGTCCTTGACGCCATTGGCCTGGCATTCGTCGAATTCCGACTTCTTCATGCGGCGCGAGGCGTCTTCGATATCGGGGTGCTGCGGGCCGACGCCGGCGCAGAACAGCTTCATGCCGGCGCCCGTGCCGGTCGATTCGACGATCGGCGACTTGATCGAGGCGGCCGACTTGGCGAGCGATTCGGCGACCGCCTTGGCAAACGGAAACACGGTGGACGAACCGACCGCGCGGACCTGGTCACGGCTGCCGCCGCCAGCCTGCTGGCCGCACGAGGCAAGGGCAAGCGCCGCAACGGCGACGGTGCAAACGGCAATGGTACGCGACTGCTTCATGGTGGAATCCCTTTCCCCCGGTGCTGATGAGCGGCCAATGCGACGGTCTTGTGACAGGTTTATGACAATGTGGTGTATTCAGCCTCGTGTAGCGTCATTCCTGTGCTTCGGCGAGGGCGATACGGATGGTGACGGTGGTCCCTTCGCCCAAGGTGCTGGCGATGTCGAGCCGCCCGCGATGACGTTCCACAATGTGCTTTACGATGGCGAGGCCAAGGCCGGTGCCGCCGGCCATGCGGCTGCGGCCCGGATCTGTGCGGTAAAAGCGGCGGGTGAGGTAGGGGAGGTGATCGGGATGGATGCCTTCGCCATGA
>JBDLVU010000273.1:0-3454 GCA_039804665.1 Pseudomonadota bacterium
AAAACGGCTCGAAGATGCGGTCGCGCACGCGCTGGTCCAGCGAGGCGTTGACGAAACCGAGCGTCGAATACGTGCCGGGCACGAGATCGATGGTGCAGCCCTTGGTAAACCCGCGAATGTCGATGGTGTCGATGCCCCCACCGTCCCAGATCGTTGCGAAAAAGGGCTGGTCTTCGGCATAGACGTAGCGGGTGGTGCCCGCGTGATAGGCGGTATTCGCGCCATAGATCTGCTGGATGGCGGCAATATCGTAAACCATCGGCGACTTTATCAGGAAGTCGTACTGGCCCGTTGCCGGGTTCAGCCACCACACGTTTTCCGGGCTGGTGTACGACATGATCGTGTAGCGTTGGTTGTCGTAGCCGGCAGGGATGATGTTGCCTTCGAACGGGTGCGCCAGCCCCAGCGCGTGGCCGATCTCGTGCAGGATTGCCTCGTAATTGAACGCGCCGGACGCGAACGATTCGCCCATCATGTCGGTGCCGATCCAGATGTCGCCGTGCGAATTGTCGCCACCGTCGCTGGTCAGCAGGGTATAGCCCCAATATCCGGCATCGATCACCGAGGTGAAGGCGATCCGGATATCGCCCACCTGCCCTGCCGCAGTCTCGTCCACCTTGGTGAAGGTGAGGTTGGCGACATCGGACCACGCCTGGAACGCGGCGACGATGCCCGGCGTCTCGATCGCGGTCACCGCGCCGGTGGTGGGCGCGGTGTTCTCGCCATTGCCATAGCCGGCGTCGAACAGGCTGGCGACGCCGTTTGCCCATGGGAAGCTGTAGGTGATCGCCGTCTTGCTGTTGACCACGGTATCCCACGCCACGCGGAAATAGGCGGTGTTGTCGAACAGCGAATCGACGAAGGGGTTCCCCGTCAGATCAAAGCGCTGAACGTTCGACGGATCGGTATAAGTGGCCATCGCGGGGCTCCGCACGGAGGTGGTCCCTGCCCCCGCTCTGATCGTCCCTTACATCGTCGGTTCTTTCGTGTTTGTGTATGCCTCGTTGCCGCCATTGCGGGTCAAAGCGCCTGCCCGGCCGCCCAGCCGCTGGACCACGCCCACTGGAAATTGTAGCCGCCCAGCCAGCCTGTAACGTCGACCGCTTCGCCAATGGCGAACAGGCCCGGAAGCTTTCGCGCTTCCATCGTCTTTGAAGATAGTTCCGCCGTGCTGATGCCCCCGGCAGTCACTTCGGCCTTGGCAAAGCCTTCGCTGCCGTTGGGGCAAAAGCGCCAATCGGCCAGTCGCGCTTCGGCGGCGCGCAACGGCTTGTCGCCAAGGTTGCCGAGTTCCGCCGACAGGCCGAGCAGTTCGTCGAGCCGGGTGGCAAGCCGGTCGGGCAAGGCTTCACCCAGCACGCGGCGCAAATGGGTGCGCGGGCGGGCGCGCTTTGCGTCGAGCAGCCAACCGGCGGCGCGATCGGGCAGGAAGTCGATGCCGATCTCCTCGCCATGGCGCCAATAGGATGACACTTGCAGGATCGCCGGGCCGGACAGGCCACGATGCGTGAACAGCGCTGCCTCGCGGAAACGCGCCTTCCCGGCGCTGGCGACGACTTCGGCAGATACGCCGGATAGCTCGCGGAACAGGGCATCCTCACCTGCAAGCGTCAGCGGCACCAGCGCCGGGCGGGGCTGGACGATCTTCAAGCCAAACCGGCGTGCCAGTTCATAGGCAAAGCCTGTCGCGCCCATCTTGGGGATGGAGGGGCCACCTGTGGCAAGGACCAGCGAAGGCGCGGCGAACGTGCCCTGCCCCGTCGTTACGCGGAACAGGCCATCGGCATGCGTCACGTCGGCGATGGCGTAGCCGCAGCGCAGGTCCACCCCACCGCGCGCGCATTCGTCAATCAGCAGGCCGACGATGTCGCGCGCCGAACGGTCGCAGAACAATTGCCCCAATGTCTTTTCGTGCCAGGCGATACCATGGCGCTCGACCAGCTCGAGGAAATCCGCCGCAGTGTAGCGGCTGAGCGCAGATCGCGCGAAATGCGGGTTTTCCGACAGGAAGCGGTCGGGCGCGGCGTGGATGTTGGTAAAGTTGCAGCGCCCGCCGCCCGAGATCAGGATTTTCCGGCCGGGTTCGTCGGCATGGTCAAGCACCACCACGCGCCGGCCGCGCTGCCCGGCCGCTTGCGCGCAAAACAGGCCCGCCGCGCCGGCGCCGAGGATGATCGCATCGTGGGTGGATTGCATTCCTGCGCCCTAGTCGGCTGCACGGCTGCTGGGAAGAGCATCAGTGCGGTGCGCGCAGGCACTCTTCCGATTCGGGAATCAGCAATGCGGACTGGCGCACATCGGGTACACGCTTGTGCACCATCGGCGGGCGCTGCGACCGCACATCGGCGCGGTCCTGCTGCCATGAGCGCGGATTGATGCCTTCCTCGATTTCGTATTCTATCGGGTTCCTTGCCTCTCCTGGCTCGCTTTGAACGAGCCTGAAGAGGCAATGTTCCCTTTTTATTTCAATCAGATGTGCAGTGCGCGGCCATAGGCGGCCAGCACCGATTCATGCATCGATTCGCTGATCGTCGGGTGCGGGAACACGGTGTGCATCAGTTCCGCCTCGGTGGTTTCCAGCGTCTTGCCAACCACAAAGCCCTGAATCATTTCGGTGACTTCCGCACCGATCATGTGCGCGCCCAGCAATTCGCCGGTCTTGGCATCGAACACCGTCTTCACGAAGCCTTCGCTTTCGCCCAGCGCAATCGCCTTGCCGTTGCCGATGAACGGGAACGTGCCGACCTTCAGTTCATAGCCCGCTTCCTTGGCCTTCGCCTCGGTCAGGCCGACGCTGGCGATCTGCGGGTGGCAATAGGTGCAGCCCGGGATGTTGGCGCGGTCCATCGGGTGCGGGTGCACGTCCTTGTTGCCGAGTTCGGCGGCGATGGCTTCTGCAGCGATCACGCCTTCATGGCTCGCCTTGTGCGCCAGCCACGGGCCGGGCGTCACGTCGCCGATGGCCCACACGCCCTTCACGTTGGTGCGGCCGTAGCCGTCGATGGCGATGATGCCGCGCTCGGCCTTTACGCCCACGGTCTCAAGCCCGATGTTTTCGGTGTTCGGCGCAATGCCGACCGCCACGATCACGTGACTGTAGTCGTTTTCGGCAACCGAACCGTCCTTGGCCTTGATCTTGGCCTTCACGCCGCTGGCTGAAACCGCGATGCTTTCCACGCCCGCACCGGTCAGCACGGTCATACCCTGCTTCTTGATCGCCTTTTCGAGGAAGGCCGAAACGTCGGCGTCTTCCACCGGCACCACGCGGTCGAGCATCTCTACCACGGTCACATCGGCGCCCATGTCGTTATAGAAGCTGGCGAATTCGATGCCGATGGCACCCGATCCGATGACCAGCAGCTTGGACGGCATTTCCTTGGGCGTCATCGCGTGGCGATAGGTCCAGACCAGATCGCCATCCGCCTCCAGCCCCGGCAATTCCCGCGCCCGCGCG
>JBDLVU010000274.1:0-3417 GCA_039804665.1 Pseudomonadota bacterium
GTCGCGCACAGACCCTTCGGCGGCGGCCGCCACCATCGCCAGCGCCTCGTCGTCGGCCTCCACGCCTTCCTTGCCGCAGATCATGGCAAAGTGCGCCTTCAGCACCTTGGTCGGGATGCGCTTCAGGTCGAACCGCTGGCACCGGCTCAGCACCGTCACCGGCAGCTTGTCCACCTCGGTCGTGGCGAACAGGAACTTCACGTGCGCCGGCGGTTCCTCCAGCGTCTTCAGCAACGCGTTGAACGCATTGCGGCTCAACATGTGCACTTCGTCGATGATGTAGATCTTGTAGCGCGCGCTGACTGCAGCATAGCGCACCGCTTCGATGATCTCGCGCACGTCGTCCACGCCGGTGTGGCTGGCGGCGTCCATCTCGATCACGTCGATATGGCGGCCTTCGGCAATCGCAACGCACGGTTCGCACTGCCCGCACGGATCGATCGTCGGCCCGCCCTGCCCGTCGGGGCCGATGCAGTTCAGCGCCTTGGCGATCAGGCGCGCGGTGGAGGTCTTGCCCACCCCGCGAATGCCCGTCATCAAAAAGGCGTGCGCCAGCCGCTCGCGCTTGATCGCGTTGGCCAGCGTCTGGACCATCGCGTCCTGCCCGATCAGCTCGGAAAAAGTCTGCGACCGATACTTGCGCGCCAGCACGCGATACGGCTGCACCGCGGCCACGGGCGCCGCCGTAGCGACAGGAGCAGGCGTGGGAGCAGGCGTGGGAGCAGGCGTGAGTGCAGGCGTCGGTGCTGGCGTGGGTTCAGGCGCGGGCGCTCGCGTTTCCTGCACCACGGGCGCAACGGCAGCCGGCGCCGGCTCGCCAAACATCGAGGACTGCCCCGCAGCCTCAAGCTCGGCCGCGCTGGGGCCGGTTTCGTCCTCATCTTGAGGATCGCCAAACATGTCGGTTGAATCGGCCATCGCGCGCCTAGGTAGGCGTTCCCGTCGCGCTTGTCAGCGCCCGCGTGCGCAAACCGGTGGATTGCCCAAACGAAAAAGGCGGCCTCCAGGGTCGCCCTGGATGAACCGCCATTTTCAAAAAGGAGCCGGGCGACCCGCCGCAAATCGTTGTGGCTGCTTCCTTCCGGACCTGACCAGGTTGGCGAACGCAAACGTCCACCCGACTCCCGGAGCGCCATATGGCGATGACGTCTTCGTTTGTCCAGCCTTACGGCTGGTGCTTTTCGCCTCCGCGAAAAGCTGCGACACCGGCCCGCGCAAAGGAAAGCCCGGACGGGCTTTCCGCACCGTCAATCAGCGAAAATTATCCGCGTAGCTCTGCAGCTTCAGCCGCTTGGGCGGCGTCGGGATCACATGCGCCTCGATGCCATATTTCGCGGCATAGGCCTGCGCTTCTTCTACCGTGCCAAACTTCAGCGTGATCTGCGCCTGGGTGTCACCCGATCCGGCCCAGCCCATCAGCGGGTCGGGGCGCTGCGCCTCGGCACGTTCGAATTCCAACAGCCAGTCGCTGGTGCGGGCCTTGCCCGACTGCATGGCGTTCTTCGGGCGCTGATAGATGCGTGCGGTCATGGCCAAGCGCTTTCGTGCGAATCGCCGCGCAAATCAAGTGAGGTTTTGGACGGAAAGGACGCGCGTCTTACAAAGCGCCACCCCGGCGCAAGCCCGGGGTGGCGTGGGTGAGAAATGGGCGCCTACTGCACGCCCTCCACCAACCACCGCTAGACGCGCAATCATTGCCTCACTCCGTTCCCGTCACCCCGGGCTTGACCCGGGGTCCCGCTTCCTTTCAGGCCCTCACCCCTTCCGCGTGCCCTCGAACGCATTCTTCGTCTTCAGGCTGGGCGCTTCAGTCCACGGCGTTTCGGGCCAGCGGTGCTTGGGATACCGCCCCTTCATGTCCTTGCAGACATCCTTCCACGATCCGCGCCAGAAGCCCGGCAGGTCCGCCGTGGTCTGGATAGGCTTCCCCCCCGGACTGGTCAGCGACAGCAGCAGCGGCACCGCCGGCTGCCCCACGCATGGATGCCGGTCCAGCCCGAACAGCGCCTGCACCCGCAGTTCCACGCATGGCCCGCCTTCGTGCCCATAGTCGATCGCGTGTCCGGTTCCGGCAGGCGAGCGAAACTCCGCCGGCGCCAGACGGTCCAGCGCCTGCTTGCCCGCCCAGTCCAGCCGGTTCGCCAGCGCCTCGTGCAGCTTGCCGCCCGAAACCTCCAGATCGCGCCGCCCGGCCAGCACCGGCGCCAGCCAGTCTTCCAGTTCCTCCAGCAGCGCCGCTTCCGACAGCGCAGCCAGCCCCGCATACGTGCCCCGCACCACCAAAGCCTTCGCCGCCGCGCCCAGCGGCAGCGCCTGCAATCCTTCGGCCCGCACCCGCTCCAGCAACAACGCCGTCACCGCCACCGGATCGGGCTTCGGATCGGGCACGCGCGCCAGCACGATCGCGCCCAGCCGCCGCTCCAGCCGCGCTTCCACGCGCCGTTCCTCGGCATTCCATTGCAGCGTGTGCCGTTCCTCCAGCCGATGCCCCAGCCAGCGCGCAATATCGGCTTCGTCCAGCGCCACGGCGGCGGTAATCCGCGCGCCCTTCGCCTCGCCCTGCGCATCGCCGATCACCAGCCACTTCGCCGTGGACAGCGGCGATGCCGGATCGAGCCGATATCCGCGCCCGCCCGCCGAAAGCCACTCTTCCCCCGTCACCGAACGCGCCCGCGCGATCCGGTCCGGAAACGCCTCGGCCAGCAGCACGCCCAGCGGCACGTCCTGCCCCGCATGCGCGCCCACGATCCTTGCCGCACTCTCCCCCCACCGCCGCGCCAGCTTGCGCGAAGCCTCGGCGCGGGCGCCTCGCTCGCCGTCCCAGCGGTCCAGCCGCCGCGCCAGATCCTCGCCCCGCCCGCCAAGCCCGCGTTCCTGCAACAGCAGCGCCAGCTTGCCCGCTTCCTCGCCCATGCCGCGCTGCGCGGCGAACAGCATCATGTGCGCCAGCGCCGGTTCCATCGGCAGCCGCGCCATCGCGCGTCCATGCGGCGTGATCCGCCCATCGGCATCCACAGCGCCCAGCGCCGCCAACGCCCCCCGCGCTGCGCCCATCGCGGCGGCCGGCGGCGGATCGATCCACGCCATCGCACCCGGATCGCCCGCGCCCCACTGCGCCAGCGTCAGCGCCAGCGGCGTCAGGTCCTGCGTCAGCACCTCCGGCGGATCGAACGCCTCGCGCCCCGCGTGCGCCGCCTCTTCCCACAGGCGATAGGCCACGCCCGGCCCTTGCCTTGCCGCACGCCCGGCGCGCTGGGCCGCCGACGCTTGGCTGGCGCGCGTGGTAACAAGGCGGGTGACGCCCGCCGCCTTGTCGAACTCGGCCCGGCGCGAGAGCCCGGCATCGACCACGACCGATACACCGTCCAACGTCAGCGAGGTTTCGGCGATGCTGGTGGCAAGCACCACCCGGCGGCG
>JBDLVU010000275.1:0-3409 GCA_039804665.1 Pseudomonadota bacterium
TCACCGCCGTGGCGCCCAGATCGGTGGCGGACGCGTCCGACAGCGCACCCTGCAGGCCGCCCATCGGCGTGCGGGCGTACGACAGGATCACGACGGGATCGGCGGCGGAAAGCTGAGCCATGGCAATGCCTCTTTCTTATGCTAGGTGACGGATCACCCTTGGACGGGATGATCCATAGTGTTGCACCGCAACAATTGCAATTCGGCGGCGAAGGACGGAAATCCGTGTCGACGGACCTGATGCGGCCCGAACTGGTTGTTGCCGCTGCCGTTCTGGGCGCCATCGTCGGCAGTTTCCTTGGCGCCGCGTTGGAACGCCTGCCGAATGGGCGCTCCATCGTAACCGGCCGGTCTGCCTGCGATCATTGCGGCACCACGCTTACCGTTCAGGAACTCGTCCCCATCCTGTCCTGGGCGGCGCAACGCGGTCGCTGCCGAACCTGTGGCGGCGCCATCGGTGGCTGGCAACTGGCATGCGAACTGGGCGGGGCCGGAATTGGCGCCGCGAGCCTTGCGTTTGCTGGCGAAGGTCTTGCCATTTCGGCCATGGCGCTGGGATGGCAACTGCTGCTGCTTGCCCTGCTCGATCTGCGCCATCTGTGGCTACCGCGCGCGCTGACGATACTGCTTGCCGCGAATGGCCTGCTGCTTGCCGCCGCGCGCACGTGGGTTGAACAGAGCAGCGATCCGCTCGTCATGGCGCTGATCGGGGGGCTTGTTGGCTGGTCCATGCTGGCGCTTGTCGCCGCGCTCTACCGCCGTGCGCGCGGGCGTGAAGGCATGGGGGGAGGGGACCCGCCCTTGCTTGGCGCCATAGGCCTGTGGGTCGGGCCGGTCGGCGTTGTTCATGTCGTGCTCGGGGCCGCGATTGTCGGGCTTGTCGCGGCGATTGCCATGCATCTCAGCGGGCGTAAGATCGCCGCAGACACGGCGCTGCCGCTGGGAACCTGCCTTGCCGCTACGGCATGGCCGATCTTCCTGCTGACAGGCGCCGGATAGCGATTCGCAAGGCAGCTTGCGGCCTTTGGGAGAGGGGCGATGGACGTGACCGGCAAGGGACTGATGCACGATTTGCTGAACCGGCAGAAGGCGGCCTTCATTGCCGCCCGGCCCGAACCGCTTTCCGTGCGCGATGACCGGCTCAAACGGCTTGTGGCGCTGACAAAGGATAAGGCCGATGCCTTTGCGCGGGCGATGAGCGATGACTTCGGGCACCGCAGCCAACAGCAATCGATGCTGACCGATATCATGTCGTCGCTCAGCCTGATCCGCCATTCGCAAAAGACCCTGCGCGCATGGAGCCGTCCCGAAAAGCGCAAGCTCCAGTTTCCGCTCGGCCTGCTGGGGGCCCGGGCGGAAGTGCGCTACGAGCCCAAGGGCGTGATCGGCATCGTGTCGCCGTGGAACTTCCCTGTGGGGCTCACCCTGTCGCCGTTGGCGCAGGCGCTCGCGGCGGGCAATCGCGCCATGATAAAGCCTTCGGAATTTACCGAGAGCACATCGGCGCTGATGGCCGAAGTCTTCCCGCACTACTTCGCGGAAGAAGAAGTGGCCGTCGTCACGGGCGGCGCGGATGTGGGCGCGGATTTCTGCGGCCTGCCGTTCGACCACCTGCTATTCACCGGCGCCACGTCGGTCGGCCGCCACGTGATGCGCGCGGCGGCGGAAAATCTCGTACCGGTCACTCTGGAACTCGGCGGCAAGTCGCCCACCATCATCGGCCGCAGCGCGGATCTGAAGCGCAGCGCCGAACGCATTGCGCTGGGCAAGATGATGAACGCCGGGCAGATATGCCTGGCACCCGACTACCTGCTGGTGCCCGAGGAACTGGAAAGCCAGGCGATCGCTGCGGTTCGCGATGGCGTTACTGATATGTACCCCACGTTGCTCGCCAACGATGACTACACCTCGGTCATCAATCGCCGCCATCGTGATCGATTGATCGGACTGGTGAACGATGCGGTGGACAAGGGCGCCGAGGCGATCGAGGTCAATCCGGCGGGCGAGGACTTTTCCGGCAGCAACGGCAACAAGCTGCCACTCACCATCCTGCGCGGCGTCAACGACACGATGAAGGTGATGCAGGAGGAAATCTTTGGCCCGGTCCTGCCTGTAATGACCTATCGCGGGATCGACGAGGCGGTGGATTACGTCAACGCGCACGACCGCCCGCTGGGGCTCTACTACTTCGGCGAGGATGTGGGCGAACGCGAGCGCGTGCTGACCCGCACCATTTCGGGCGGAGTTACTGTGAACGACGTGGTGTTCCATGTCTCGGCCGACGATTTGCCTTTTGGCGGCGTCGGCCCATCCGGCATGGGCAGCTACCATGGAATCGAGGGTTTTCGGTCGTTCAGCCATGCCCGCTCGGTCTATTCGCAGCCGAAAGTGGACATTGGCCGGCTTGGCGGCCTGCGCCCGCCCTATGGCAAGGCAACGCAGCGCACGCTGAAGATGCAGCTGAAGTAGCGTGAACGGCTGGCGTTCGTGCCGGCGGCAAGCGGGCTGGACCGCGTTGCACGGCATAAAAGGTTGGGTGTTACCGGCGCATTTGCGGTCCTCCCCACTTGCGCGTGGGGCCTGCCGGGACTAGGGCGCGCTCCAAACACCTAACAGGCGAGTCAGCCCCTTGGTCGACCAATCATCGTATCTGGCCCAATACCTGCCGATCCTGATTTTTCTCGGGATCGCGCTGGCACTTTCGACGGCTTTCGTGTTCCTGCCGATGGGCGTTGCCCGGTTGACCGGCGCGCACCAGCCCACAGCGGAAAAGCTCTCGGAATATGAATGCGGCTTTCCCGCGTTCGAAGATCCGCGCAGCCAGTTCGACGTGCGGTTTTACCTCGTGGCGATCCTGTTCATCATCTTCGATCTTGAAGCCGCGTTCCTGTTCCCCTGGGCCGTCAGCCTGAAGCAGACCGGCTGGGCCGGCTGGGCCACGATGATGATCTTCTTGGGCGAACTGGTGATTGGCTTCGCCTATGCCTGGAAGAAGGGGGCGCTGGACTGGGAATGAGCAATATGACCGCTTCTCCGCTCGTCACTGCCAACCCGGGCGCCATCGTCGCGCCCGATCAGGCGTTTTTTGACAGTCTCAATGCCGAGGTGAACGACAAGGGCTTCCTTGTCACCAGCACCGAGGACCTGTTCCAGTGGGCGCGCACCGGCTCGCTCTGGTGGATGACCTTTGGCCTCGCGTGCTGCGCGGTCGAGATGATCCACGTGAACATGCCGCGTTACGACATGGAGCGCTTTGGTGCTGCGCCGCGCGCCTCTCCGCGCCAGTCGGACGTGATGATCGTGGCCGGCACGCTGTGCAACAAGATGGCGCCTGCGCTGCGCAAGGTCTACGACCAGATGTCGGAGCCCAAATACGTCATCTCGATGGGCAGCTGCGCCAACGGCGGCG
>JBDLVU010000276.1:0-3395 GCA_039804665.1 Pseudomonadota bacterium
AGACATCGAACGCATCTATATGGGCTGCGTGCTGCCCGCCGGGCTCGGCCAGGCGCCGGCGCGTCAAGCCGCGCTGAAGGCCGGCCTGCCCAAGTCGGTTGAAGCGACCACGGTCAACAAGGTCTGCGGTTCGGGCATGATGACCGTGATGATGGGTGCCGAAGCGATCGCCAGCGGCACTGCCGACGTGATCGTGGCCGGCGGCATGGAATCGATGACCAATGCCCCCTACCTGCTCAAGAAGCACCGTTCGGGCGCCCGCATCGGCCACGACACCGCCTATGACCACATGTTCCTCGATGGCCTCGAAGACGCCTATCAGGGCGGCGCGATGGGCACGTTTGCACAGGCCACCGCCAACGAATACCAGCTGACCCGCGAACAGCAGGATGCCTATGCCATCGAATCGCTGCGCCGCGCGCAGGCCGCGATTTCGGGCGGCGGCTTTGCCAGCGAAGTCGTGCCGGTAACGATCACCAGCCGCGCTGGCGAAACCGTGATCGACACCGACGAACAGCCCGGCAAGGGCCGCCCCGACAAGATCCCTGGCCTGAAGCCCGCCTTTGCCAAGGACGGCACGATCACCGCCGCCAGTTCGTCGTCGATCTCAGACGGCGCGGCTGCGCTGGTCCTGACGCGCGAAAGCCTGGCCAAGGCCAAGGGGCTGGACGTTGTCGGCCGTGTTGTCGCCATCGCCGCGCACGCGCAGGAACCGGCCAAGTTCACCACCGCGCCCGTTGGCGCGATGCAGAAGGTTCTGGCCAAGGCCGGCTGGAGCATCGGCGATGTCGATCTGTTCGAAGTGAACGAGGCATTTGCCTGCGTCGCAATGTTTGCGATGCACGACCTTGGCATCCCGCATGACAAGATCAACGTACACGGCGGCGCCACCGCGCTGGGCCACCCGCTGGGCGCTTCGGGCGCGCGCATCATTACCACGCTGATCGGCGCGCTGAAGCACAAGGGGCTGAAAAAGGGCGTGGCCAGCCTGTGCATCGGCGGCGGCGAAGCCACCGCGATCGCCATCGAACTGACCTGATCCGGGCGAAGCGGGTTTCCCGGTCGCGCCGGGAGGCCCGCTTGCCTCTACACTGCCGCCTTCAGGGGGCCTCGCCGCCCCACATGCTGCTGTCGAGCATATAGCCTTCGCGCCCGTCGATATCGACTTCGCACCAATGGTCGGCGCATTTCTTGATGTGCGCGACGACTCCCGGCGCTGCGCGCCACAGCAGGCGGCCGGTGCCGTCCTTGTTTTCGCGGATCTCGGCCACCTTGTCCTTCACCACGCCGGTGTGGACCTTGCGCGTGATGAACTGCTGCAGCATCCAGCCGCGCGTACCTTCGGGATCTTCTACCAGCGCCCAGCCGCCCATCTGACGCAGCACCTTCAGCGGAAAGCCCGGGCGGACATAGACCCAGCTGATCCGGTATTCGCGCCCCGGCCCCACACGCATGTTGGACTGGTCCTTGCGCAATGAAACCCAGTAAGGGCCGTTATCGTCATCAGCACGCGCTGCACCTGCCGGCACCAGGCTGGCCATCGCGAGTGCGAGTGCGATCAGCGGCTTGCCCTTTGGCATGGGTGGGGTCTCCTGATGGGTTACGCGTTCCTCAGTTCCGATACAGCATCCGGCTCCGAGGGCAACCTGCGCTTGACCACCAAGGCAGCGGAACGGTAGCGATGGCGACATGCCCACTCATGCCCGCCCCACCGACCTGCGCGTCACCAAGCGCATCGAAGGCAAGCCCCGCGTTGTCGTCACCCGCCGTCTCCTGCCCGAAACCGAGGCACGGATGCGCGAGCTGTTCGACGTAACGCTCAACGACTCCGATCGCCCGCTTAGCCGCGAGGAGTTGCGCGCGGCCATGAACGAGGCGCACGTGCTTGTCCCCACCGTGACCGACCAGATCGACGCGGACCTGATCGCTGCGGCCGGGCCGCAACTGGGGCTGATCGCCAACTTCGGCGCGGGCATCGAGCACATCGACCTATCGGCGGCGCGCGCGCGCAAGATCATCGTGACCAACACGCCCGGCGTGTTCACCGACGATACCGCGGACATGACGATGGCGCTGATCCTGTCTGTCACGCGCCGGCTCAACTGGGGGGGCCGCATCCTGCGCTCGGGCCAGTGGGATGGCTGGGCGCCCTCGACCATGCTGGGCCACCGCGTGGGCGGCAAAGTGCTGGGCATCGTTGGCATGGGCCGCATCGGACAGGCGGTGGCGCATCGCGCGCGGGCGTTCGGCCTGACGGTGGTCTATCACAATCGTCATCGCCTTCCCGAAGCGCTTGAAAACATGTTTGGTGCCCGGTTTGAACCCGATCTCGACACGCTGGTGGCCGAAGCGGACATCCTTTCACTGCACTGCCCTGCGACCCCCGAAACGCTCCATCTGATCGACGCCCGCCGCATCGCGCTGATGAAGCCCGACGCTTATCTGGTGAACACCGCGCGCGGCACCATCGTTGAGGAAGAAGCGCTGATCCGCGCCTTGCAGGAAGGCCGCATTGGCGGCGCTGGCCTCGACGTGTTCGAACACGAACCGATGGTCGATCAGCGCCTGCGCGATCACCTGAACGTTGCGATCCTGCCGCATATGGGCAGCGCGACCTTTGAAGGGCGTGAAGCGTCCGGTGCCAAAGTGATCGCCAACATCCGCTTCTGGGCAGATGGGCACAGGCCGCCCGATCAGGTGCTGGAAGGCTGGATGTGATCTCCGCAGCTCGGTTCAACGCATTCTGACGCAAGGATAATACGCACAGCGCTTGTGCCGTATGGGTTTCTTGCCCTAGACCGCGCGCGGGATCAGGCCCGGAGGCCTTGGGTTCGCGCCTCCGGAAAGGGAGAGATTGCAATGCGGAAATTCGCGGGTGTGGCTGCCGCCGTGGCAGCCCTTGCCCTTCCCGTGCTTGCGCACGCACAAGCGGCTGCCAGCACCATCGACGCTGCCGACACTGGCGATACCGCCTGGATTCTGGTTTCGTCAGCCTTCGTGCTGATGATGGCCATGCCCGGTCTGACGCTGTTCTATGGCGGCCTGGTGCGCGCCAAAGGCTTTCTGGCGATTCTAGTACAGGTCGGCGCGATCGCAGCCGTCGCTTCGGTCCTGTGGATCATGGTCGGCTATACACTTGCCTTCGGCACCGTGACCAACGGCTGGCTGGGCGCAGGCAACGCGTGGATGCTGATGGACCTCGGCAACGTGCGCGCCAACACGGCGATTCCCGAAAGCGCGTTCGCACTGTTCCAGATGGCCTTCGCGCTGATCACGCCTGCGCTGATGGTCGGCGCATGGGTCGATCGCGCGCGCTTTGGCTGGGTGGTGGCTTTCAGCGCGCTATGGGGCCTGGCGGTCTATGCGCCAGCCGCGCATTGGATCTGGGGCGGCGG
>JBDLVU010000277.1:0-3394 GCA_039804665.1 Pseudomonadota bacterium
CGGCCAGCGCGGCGCGGGTGGACCGGTTCGTGGCCAATTCGCACTTCATCCGCCAGCGCGTGGCCAAAGCCTGGCGGCGACCAGCCGACGTGGTGCATCCGCCGGTGGAGACCGGGCTGTTCACGCCGTCTACCGAGATCGACGCATCCTGGCTGTGGGTGGGGCAACTGGTGCCCTACAAGCGCGCGGACCTGGCGATCGACGCATTCAACCGGCTGGGCCTGCCGCTGACGGTGGTGGGCGACGGGCCGATGGCCGCCGCCTTGCGCAAGCGCGCCGGGCCTACGATCCGGATGATCCCGCGCATGAATTTCGATGAACTGCGCCGCGCCTATGCGCGGGCGCGGGCGCTGGTGTTCACGGCGGAAGAGGACTTCGGCATCGTGCCGGTGGAAATGATGGCCTCTGGCCGGCCGGTGCTGGCCTATGGCCGAGGCGGCGCGCTCGACAGTGTGATCGACGGGCGCACCGGGCAGTTTTTCGCCGAACAGAGCGTAGACTGCCTGACGCAAGCGGTGGAGACGATGGAACGCTGGCTGCCGCAGTTCGAGCCACCCACCGCGCTGGCCCGCGCGCGCGACTTCGCGCCGGAGGTGTTCGACCGCGGCATCCTTGCCGCGCTGGCGGGGGCTTGAGACGATGGGACGCTGCCGCTGCGGGTCTGGCATGGATGACGGGTTAGGCCGGGGTTTTTGCGCGCGAACACGCGACGGCGTGAAGGGGATGGTGCTGCGAGGGTCCGCTGCGCGGCACACGTGGTTGCCGGTGGCGGCACGGCCCTGCCTCGGCGCGCGGGGCGTTTGCGGCTTTGGTGTCTTGCGCGCCGGATTGATGCCGCGCTTTCGCTGCCGCCGACCGCTTCCTTCCCAGTGGAGGGGACAGCGGGCCATCGTGTCCGAGCGCTGGTGGCGGGGAGCGGTGGGGATATTGCCCTGCCCCGGCCTTTTTCTGTCCGAGGCGAGAGGCCCTGGGGCCAGTGGACGAGGCCAGTGGGCGAGACAAGTCATCGGAATGCAGGGAGCCTGAGGTAGCATGGAACTGACGTTCATCGGGGCGGCGCAAGTGCTGATCGGGCTTTCGCTGTTCCTTGTCGGATCGGTGGAGGCGATGTTCGCGTTCATGCTGGTATCCGCCCTGTTTGGCGGGTCGGCGGCGCTGACGTTGCCCGCGCTGGGGGGATCGTCGATCCCGCCGGTGCAGTTTGCGCTGGTGTTCATGGCGCTGCGGCTGCTGGTGCCGGGTGCGGGGCAGATGGCCGCGCTGGGACAGGCCGGCCGGGCCAACCTGCCGCTGATCGGATTCGTGGCGTGGGGCGTGGTGCTGGCATTCATCGCACCGCGCCTGTTTGCCGGGCAGATCGACGTGACACCGCTGCGCGGGCGAACCGAGGCGCGTTATGTCAGCGCGGCGGCCTATCTTTATGCGACGCGCCCGCTGGCATTTTCGCCGCAGAACGTGACCACGGCGGTTTATCTTTGCGGGACGTTGCTGGCGGGTCTGGCCGCGCATGTGGCCTGCCGCAGCGAGCGCGGGCGGGCTACACTGGTGCGCACGATGGCCATCGTGGGACTGGCCCATGCGGTTCTGGGATTTGCCGGAATCGCGGCCAAGGGCACGCCGGTGGGCGCGGTATTCGAACTGTTTCGCAATGCCAATTATGCCCAGCTGGACCACGCCTATCGCGGGTTCGTGCGCATGACCGGGATCTGGCCCGAGGCATCTGGCTTTGCCAACTTTGCGATCGTCTGGTTCGTGTTCAACTTCGAGTGTTGGCTGCGGCGAGTGGACACGCGCTGGACCGGACCGGCGGCGTTGATGCTGGCGGCGGCGCTGGCGTTCAGCACATCGAGCACGGCCTATGTCGGGCTGCCGTTCTATGCGATGCTGGTCGCCTTGCGCGCGGTGCTGTTTCCCGGCGCGATCCCGGCGGACCGGCTGTTGTGGATCGGGGCTGCGGGTCTGGCGCTGGTGATCGCAGGCTGTTCGGTGATGCTGTGGCATCCGGCGTTCGCCACGAATTTCGGCGACCTGATCCTGCACATGACGGTGAAGAAAAGCGGGTCGTTCTCCGCACTGCAACGGCAGTTCTGGGCCTGGCAGGGGATCGACGCGTTCCTGAAGACGGGCGGCATCGGCATCGGGCCGGGCAGCTTCCGATCGTCCAGCCTTGCCACGGCGGTGCTGGGATCGACGGGGATCATCGGGGCGGTGGCGCTGCTGGTGCACTTGCTGCGCGCGTTCAAGCCGACGCGGCTTTCAACCTATGCCGCGTCGGGCGATCCGGTGCTGGCAACGGGCGCGGCCTGCGCATGGGCCATGCTGATGGGCACGGCGGTGGCGTCGATCTCCTCTCCCAGTTGCGATCCCGGGACGGACTTCGCCATTCTGGGCGGCGCGGCGCTGGTGCTGCGCGGGCCGGTTCGCTTTGTGGCGACAGGGCGCTGGCGCACGCCGCTGCTGTTGCCGCCACCGGTGCAGATGCCGGGGATGAGCGCCGGGCTGGCCTGAAGCGATCAGCGCCGCGCCGCGAAGCCGGCGATCAGCGCATCGAGGCCGCGTTCGACCATCGCCTCTATCGGTAGGGTGGCGGCGAGCGTGTCGGCACCGGCGCTCTGGGCAAAGCCGCTCCATCCGGTGACGAGCGCCTGCACGGAGGATTGCAGCACGGTCGCCTCGTCCGGCGCGACGCCGTGGCGGCCAAGCTGTTCGGCCAGCTGGCGCGTGAGATCGGCCATCGTGGCTTCGTGCAGGCCGGCGGCCATGATCAGGCGGGCGGAATCCCGCAAGGATTGCTGCGCGCGCCACAACGCCATGCCGAAGGCGCGCAGCCATGCCTGCCAACTGTCAGTTTCGGGCAGGCGGGCAAGGCAATCGCGGAACACGGTTTCCGCCACGAGCGAGAGCAGCGCGGGTTTGTCTTCCACATACCAGTAAAGCGAGGGCGCGCGCACGCCGAGGCGATCCGCCACCTTGCGCAGCGAGAGCGCATCCAGCCCTGCTTCATTGAGCAGGTCCACCGTCGCCGCGACGATGCGCGGGCGGGTCAGGCTGTTGGGCTCCATACGTGTCCTTGTTGACTCGAGCGAGGATTCGCGATTTATCTAACGCGAATCTTACACCGTAAGTCTAGAGGGGATGTGTCGATGTATCCATTCAGCGAAGGGTCGTTTGCGCTGCGCAACGCATGGTATGTGGCCGCGTTCGGCAGCGAGGTGACGCGGGCGTTGCTGGCGCGGACGATCCTGAACCAGCCGGTGGTGCTCTATCGCAAGGAAGACGGCACCGCCGTGGCCGTGGGCGGACGCTGCCCGCACCGACACTTTCCGCTGGGGGCCAGTTGCCTGAAGGGTGACAGCATCGTGTGCGGTTATCACGGCATCGCGTTTGGCGCGGA
>JBDLVU010000278.1:0-3394 GCA_039804665.1 Pseudomonadota bacterium
GCCGGCCGATTGGCGCGGCAGTTTGGCGGACAGGCGCTTGAGGATGCCCTCGGCCTGTTCGTGCAGCCCGCCGAGACGGTCGATCACCGCCTCGTCGTGCGCCTTGTTGCTGTGGTCGTTGGCCACTTTCGCGCCGCCCACATCCAGCGTCTGCCAGTCGGTGATGATCTGCTTGAGCGTGCGATTGATCCGCTCAAAGCCTTCGTACGCCGCCACGAACCCTTCGTCCGCGCGCAACGGGGCAAAGTGCCGGGCATAACGCGCGGTGAGCGCAACCCCGGCCAGCGGCGTCAGCGCATAGGCGTCCTTCGCCTCCACCGCGCGGCCACCGGCCACGGCCTGTTCCAGCACGGCTTTCGCGCTAGCTTCGGGCACGCCGGCCAGATGGGCGATGGCGGCAACCGGCGCGTGGCGCTTGATCGCGGTGGCATGGAGCACAAGGTCGCGCTCGGGCATGGTAACGCTCATCGTCCGGCCTCCTCGATCAGCCAGACGCGGCCAACGCGCTCGGTGCCCTGCTGGTAATCCTCGGTGGTCTTGGCCTGCGCGGTGGCTTCCAGCACGATCCGGTCGCCTTCGCGGATGCCGGTCACCTTGGCGTTCATCAGGCAGGGGATGTTGTATTCGCGCGTCAGGATGCCAAGGTGCGAACGGATCGACCCGCCCGCACAGATCACACCGGCAAACTGGTCGATGATCGGCGCGGTCAGCGTGCCGCCCGAATCGTCGATGATGGCGATCGAACCGGCCGGAACGCCGTTCGAAAGCAGCTCCATCACGCGTTCGTTGGACCGCACGTACAGCGCGGTTCCGGTCACGTCGGCGCCATAGCGCACCACATTATCGCCCACGCCGCGCAGCGCCTTTCCATCGCCGTCAGGCTCACCGGTCGGCGCGTCGGGATGGGCAAAGCCCTCCCCGCTTTCGGCCGCGCCGTCGGCGGGCTTGTAGGCATCGGGCCGTTCGGCAACCGAGGCGCGCGATGACCAGTCAAAGCGGTATCCGCTTGCCAGAATCGTGCGCTCAACGCCTTCGATATCCGCAGCAGTCACCGCGTCGGACCCTGAAAAGACGAACGATTCCCAGTCCTGACCCGATTCGGCAAAGCGCTTGCGCACCCGTTCACGCACCAGGTCCAGCACGGCCTCGACCAGCGGAGTCGCTGGCGGTGCGGCGTACAGGACATCGTCTATCGGTAGTTTGTCGGAGACCACGTAACCTCCCATGCATCCTCTGCCGCACAGATTGCCGATGCCGGCGATGGTGTCAAGAAGATTGGATGAAATCGTCCGACGATCTTGACGCTTTGCGCAGGGTCGAATAGGCCAGCATCATCAACGAACACCCCTTGGGAGGGAATGGCCAATGCTCGAAGCGAATCCCCGCGTCCTGCTCGTGAACGATGACGGGATCGATGGTCCCGGCATCGTCATGCTGGAAAAGATCGTCCGCACCTTCACCGACGACGTATGGGTCGTCGCGCCTGATGACGAGCGTTCCGGCGCGGGCCATTCCATCGCCACCACCATGCCGATTCGCGTGCGTCAGCGCGATGAACGCCACTTTGCGGTAAAGGGCACGCCCACCGATTGCGCGCTGCTCGGCATCTATGAGCTGGTCGAGGGCAAGAAGCCCGACATCCTGATTTCCGGGATCAACCGCGGCCCCAACCTGGCCGAGGACATCACCTATTCCGGCACCGCCGCCGCGGCGATGGAAGGCGCGCTGCTGGGCATTCCGGCCATCGCGCTCAGCCAGTATTTCCGCCCCCCCGCCCCGGTCCAGTGGGATACGGCAGAGGCCTATGCCGGGCAGGTTCTGGAAAAGCTGCTGAAGCTGGAATGGACGCCGGGCCTGTTCGTCAACGTCAACTTCCCCGGCTGCCCCGCCGATGAAGTGACCGGAATGCGCGTGACCACGCAGGGGCAGCGCCCGCCGGGCGCGTTCATCCCTGAACGCCGCGTCGATGTGCGCCACTTCCCCTATTACTGGATCAAGATCATGCTGCCCGAAGGCGGGCACGCGCCGGGCAACGACCTGCAAGCGATGCTCGACAAAGAGGTGTCGATCACCCCGATGCAGCTCGACATGACCTGCCGGCCCGCGCTTCCGGCGCTCGAAAAGCTGTTCGGTTGAAATCGACCTAAAGCGACCTAAGGGGGGTCTAGATCGACTTGCAGCGATCTGGCCCCCTTTTTCCGGGCCTCAAACGCGCCCTAGAATGGTGACGGCGGACATGCCGTCTTCCACCCCGTAGAACCCGCCCGAGTTCTCCGCGATGGCGACCCGGGCGCCTTCCACCTGACGCGCGCCAGCACCTCCGCGCAGTTGCGTGACCAGCTCGTGAATCTGTCCGATCCCGGTTGCCGCCAGCGGATGCCCCTTCGAGACAAGACCGCCCGAAGTGTTCACCGGAATCCGCCCGCCGAGCGCGGTTTCGCCGCGCTCGGCGGCCGCTCCAGCTTCGCCCGGACCGACAAGGCCGAGCGCTTCGGTCTGGATGATTTCGCCGATTGAGCTGGCATCGTGGACTTCGGCCAGATGCATGTCCTGCGGGCCGAGGCCGGCCTTTTCATAGGCGATGGCGGCAACCCGGCGGGTGACATGCTTCGCGTAATCATCGGGCGCGCGATCGGTGCCGCTGCGGTTCTCCGCCGCCAGCACGCGGATGGGCAAGCCACTGAAACGCTTTGCCATTTCCGCCGAGCAGACAATCGCGGCAGAGGCGCCATCGCTGATCGGGGCGCACATCGGGTTGGTCAGCGGCCATGCCACCTGCGGCGCGGCAAGGATCTGTTCGACGCTCATCGCCTCGCGGTATTGCGACAGCGGGTTCCACTGCGAATGGGTGTGATCCTTGGCCGCCACGGCCGCGATCTGCGCCTGCGTGGTGCCATATGTTGCCATGTGCAGGCGGGCCTGCGCGGCATAGGCTTCCATCAGGACATTGGGGCTTTCGCTTTGCTTTCCTTCGGGAACCGGCTGTAACAGATGCGCCGTCTTGCCGATGAAATCACGCGCCTCCACCAGATCGCGCGGCTGCTGGAACACGGCGAAACGCTTGGCCCGGTCGTCGCTGTAAAGCTTCTCGACCCCGACCACGAGCGCCATTTCGGCAAGCCCCGTCTTCACGTAATCGATGGCAAGGTGCAGGCCGACGGTGGAACTGGCGCAGGCCTGTTCCACATGGAAACCGCGCGCCTTCTGGATGCCCAGCGGGCGCAGCGCATATTCGCCCGGGATCGACATTTCGCCCGCGAAAAAGCCCTGAATGACGTTGGCATAGACCGCCATGTTGATATCAGCGCCGGCCACCCCGGCATCGGCCATGAGTGGGCAGGGGCAGTTCAGCCACCCGCTGGTGGTGCGGGCCAAGTTGGAGATCGCGGCGGCC
>JBDLVU010000279.1:0-4411 GCA_039804665.1 Pseudomonadota bacterium
CGCGCCTATGCCATCGGCAAGGTCCATCCTGCGCTGGTGCAGCTCTCGGACATTCCCGATGTGCTCAAGGCCAACTTGCGCGCGATCGGGGGGCTGGACGATGACGTCGCGCTCGACATGCACAAGACGCTGCTGAGCGACGGGACCACGCAGGTGACGAACGCGACCCCGGGCGTGGTGCAGCCCGGCGGGTACGGGTACCCGGGCGGCTACGGCGGCTACCCGCCGCCGGACCAGGGCCGCAGCGGCCGGGCGTCCGCTCGCGACCGGGGTGCGCGCCAACCCGATCTACCTGCCGGCGCCGCACCAGGTGGCGCGGGCGCTGGTCACGGCGTTCGCCACACCGCCGCGCCTGCCGAGCGAGCCCTGGCTGCACCAGAGCCTGTGGCATAGCATCCAGATTATCTTCTGGGGCTTCGTGCTGTCGTCGCTCGTGGGGGTGCCGCTCGGCATCCTGTCGGTCGGCGCGGTTCTTGCGGGCTTCGTCTTCCACGGCGCGTTCGTGTCGGAAGGCACGGGCGAGTTCTGGAAGGGCGCGCTGGTGTTCAACGAACACCTGATCCACGCGATGCACGGCGTGCCGATGTGGGTGAAGTGGGCGCCGTTTGCGGTCATGGCCTCCGGCCTGCTCATCGCGTGGTACGGCTACATCAGGAACACGCGGTTCCCGGCGGCGTTCGTCGACCAGTTCGGCTTCCTCTACCGGTTCCTTCTCAACAAGTGGTACTTCGACGAGCTCTATCACTTCATCTTCGTCCGTCCCGCCATGTGGCTGGGCCGGGTGTTCTGGAAGGTGGGCGATCAGGGCATCATCGACCGCTTCGGGCCGAACGGCGCGGCATGGGTCGTCGCCAAGGGGAGCAAGGCCGCGGTCAAGCTCCAGTCCGGATATCTCTATAGCTATGCGCTGGTCATGCTCGTCGGCCTTGTCGGCGCGGTCAGCTGGGTGATTGCACGATGAGCGGCTTTCCTATTCTGAGCCTCATGCTGCTGGTGCCGCTGGTCGGCGCGGTGGCTGTCCTCAAGGCCGGGCGCGAACAGGCCCGCATGATCGCGCTGGTGGCAACGCTGGTCGATTTCGTCCTCGGCGTGGTGCTGTGGGCCAAGTTCGACATCGGCGGTGCCCAGTGGCAGTTCCAGGAGAGCGCCGCGCTGTTCTCTGGCTTCGCATGGAAGCTGGGGATCGACGGCATCGCCCTGCTGCTGATCGTGCTGACCACGTTCCTCATGCCGATCTGCATCGGCGCCAGCTGGAACTCGATCGAAAAGCGTGCGGGCGAATACTACGCGGCGTTCCTGCTGATGGAAACGCTGATGATCGGCGTGTTCACCGCTCAGGATCTGTTCCTATTCTACATCATGTTCGAAGCCGGCCTGATCCCGATGTACCTGATCATCGGCATCTGGGGTGGCGCGGATCGCATCTACGCCAGCTACAAGTTCTTCCTCTACACGCTGCTCGGCTCGGTGCTGATGCTGATCGCGATGTTCTGGATGGTGAACGCGGCCGGCACCAGCGACATCCCGACGCTGATGCAGTACAATTTCCCGGTTCACGCGCAGACGTGGCTGTGGCTCGCCTTTTTCGCCAGCTTTGCCGTGAAGATGCCGATGTGGCCGGTCCACACATGGCTGCCCGATGCGCACGTGCAGGCGCCGACCGCAGGCTCGGTGATCCTGGCGGGCGTGCTGCTGAAGATGGGCGGCTACGGCTTCATCCGCTTCTCGCTGCCGATGTTCCCCGAAGCCTCGGCGCAGTTCGCGCCGCTGGTCTGGGGCCTGTCTATGGCGGCGGTCGTGATCACCTCGCTGATCGCGCTGGTGCAGCACGACATCAAGAAGCTGATCGCCTATTCGTCGGTGGCGCACATGGCCATCGTCACCATCGGCCTGTTCGCATTCAACCGTCAGGGTCTTGAAGGTTCGATGATCGTGATGCTCAGCCACGGCCTTGTTGCCGGCGCGCTGTTCCTTGCGGTGGGCGTGATCTACGATCGCCTGCACACCCGCGAGATCGACCGTTACGGCGGCCTTGCGATCAACATGCCGTATTACGCGCTGTTCTTCCTGCTGTTCACGATGGCGTCCATCGGCCTGCCGGGCACCAGCGGCTTCGTTGGCGAATTCCTGTCGCTGCTGGGCGTCTATCACGCCTCCAGCTGGGTGGCGCTGGTCTGCACCACGGGTATCATCCTTGGTGCGGCCTACATGCTCTACCTTTATCGCCGGGTCGTGTTCGGCGTGCAGAAGAACGCCGATGCCGCCGCCATGCCCGATCTTGATGCGCGCGAATGGGCCATGATGGTCCCGCTTGCCGCCGTCGTGCTGTGGATGGGCGTCTATCCGGAATCGTTCCTTGCCCCGATGCGCAAGGATATCGCGACGCTCGAGGCGAGGCTCGCCCCGGCCAGCCCCAGGGGGGATGCTGACGTGAAGATGGGTGCCGTGAAGGCCGTTGCCGAACACGAAGGGGAGGCGAAGTAATGGACCTTCTCCACTCGATCCAGCTGACGCTCGCCGAAGAGCTGATCAGCGCTTCCGGCCTGATCCTCCTGCTCGTGGCGGCATGGGGCGGGGACAAGGCCTCGCGCCTGATCTCCATCGCTTCGGTGGCCGTGCTCGTTGCCTGTGCGGCGCTTGCGCTGCCCGCTCTGTGCGGTGCGGCCGCCGGGCCTGAGACCTTCGCCTATGGCGGCCAGTACAAGGCCGATGCTTTCTCGGCATTCGCCAAGCTGCTTATCTATGCCGGCGCTGCCGTCACGCTGATCGTCGCGCCCGCGTTCTTTGAACGTACGCGGTCGATGCGCGCCGAATTCCCGTTGCTCGTGCTGTTCGCGGCGCTGGGCATGGGCATCATGGTGTCCGCCGGTGACCTGCTCACGCTGTACATCGGCCTCGAACTGAACAGCCTCGCGTCGTACGTCCTCGCCGCCTTCCTGCGCAGCGACGATCGTTCGGCCGAAGCGGGCCTCAAGTACTTCGTGCTGGGCTCGCTCGCCTCGGGCATCCTGCTCTACGGCATCAGCCTGACCTACGGCTTTACCGGCACCACCAGCTTCGACGGCATCCGCGCCGCGCTCGGCGCTGGCACGCTGTCGACTGGCGCCACCTTCGGCATCGTGTTCGTGCTCGCCGGCCTTGCCTTCAAGATCAGCGCCGCGCCGTTCCACATGTGGACGCCCGACGTCTATGAAGGCGCGCCCACCCCGGTGACCACCTTCTTTGCCACCGCGCCCAAGGCCGCCGCGCTTGCGCTGCTGGTCCGTGTCAGCGTCGGCGCGTTCGGTTCGCAGCCGGGCGCGTGGCAGCAGATCGTGGTCTTCGCCTCGCTGCTCTCGATCGTCATCGGTGCGCTCGGCGCCATCGGTCAGGACTACGCAGGCGGGCGTTTCGGCGATGCTGGTGTACCTTGCCATCTACGTCGCCATGTCAGTTGCGGGCTTTGTCGCCATCCTGATGCTGCGCGATGCCAACGATGAACCGGTGGAATCCATCGCCGATCTCGGCGGCCTGTCCAAGACGCGCCCCGGCCTCGCCGCCGCGCTCGCGGCCGTGATGTTCAGCCTTGCGGGCATTCCGCCGCTGTTCGGCTTCTGGGGCAAGTTCGTGGTGTTCCAGGCCGCGGTGCAGGCGAACCTCTTGGCGCTGGCCGCCATCGGTATCGCCGCATCGGTGATCGGCGCGTTCTACTACCTGAAGGTCGTCAAGGTCATGTATTTCGACGAAGCGACCGACAAGGTGCAGGGGCGCGGCGATCTGGCCCACACCGTGCTGCTGGTCGTGGCATCGCTGATCCTTTCGCCGCTCGGCTACCTGCTCACGGGGGCGCTGCACCTGATGGCGGGCAACGCCGCCGCCGCGCTGTTCCACGCTTGATCGAGACCGTCGCCGAGATCCCCTCCACCAACGCCGCGCTGCTGGCGCGGCTTGGGGCAGGGGAGGCGATCGACGAAGGCACGTGGCTGGTCGCCGACCGTCAGAGCGCCGGGCGCGGCCGTGCCGGCCGCAGCTGGAGCGACGGCTTCGGCAATTTGATGGGCTCGACCGTAGTCCACTTGCGCGCCAGCGATGTGATGCCGCAAACACTGGCGCTGGTCGCCGGCGTTGCTGCATACCGCTCCGTGGTGGCGTCGGCCCCCGGCCTTGCGGACCTTGCGCTCAAATGGCCGAACGATCTGCTGGTCGGGCAGGCCAAGCTTGCCGGTATCCTGCTGGAGCGCCACGCGGATCATGTCGTCGTCGGCATCGGCGTCAACCTTGCCAACGCCCCGGACTTGCCTGATCGCGCCACTGCCAGCCTTGCCGGGCTGGGCCATGCCGTCTCGCGAGATGCTTTCGCGGTCACGCTCGCGGCCGAATGGCATGCCGCGCTCACCCGCTGGCATTGCGGCGAATGGCCCGCGCTGCGTCA
>JBDLVU010000280.1:0-3366 GCA_039804665.1 Pseudomonadota bacterium
GCCAGGATCGTCTGCGGATGAAACGCGTCGTTCAGGTCGATGCTCTCGTAATACGGCTGCCCCAACAGCGTATCCGCGCAATGGAACACGATGTAGCTCGCCCGCGTGGAAAGCCCTGCGTGACGCAACAACGGCGCCAGCGGCACCCCGGTCCATTCGCCGATCGCGCTCCAGCCTTCCACGCAATCGTGCCGTGTGATCTGCGTGCGGGCAGGCATCGCGCGCAGTTGGGCAAGCGTCAGTGCAAACGGGTGGGACACCAGCCCGTCGATGGTGAGCCGCCACCCGGCAAACCCGCTGGCGACCTGCGCGGCATAGGCATCGCCAGCGGGTGATCGCGTGCCGTTTTCCCGGAACACCGGCGAAATATCGGCGCGGCCGAACTCCGGCGCCAACGCATCGCGCGACACGACCAGTCGCTGCGCACTGCGCGTCGCCTTTTCCCCCAGCGTCAGCACCTGCTTCACCGTGGGGGAGGCGACGATACGGTCGCAGCCCGACACCAGCAGGCCCGCGCCGCCGATCAACGCATTGCGACGGCTGATCATGCTCATCGTTCGTCCTCCGGCGGCAGGCGATACCATCCGGTCAGCATTGAACGCAGTTCGTTAACCGGGCCAGCCAGCAACACCATCGCCAGGTGCACCCCAATGAACCCCGCCAGCCCCGCTGCGCACAGGAAATGGATCGAGCGCGCCGACTGCCGACCGCCGAACAGGTCGAGCAGGAACGGCGTGGCGGCGTTCATCGCGGGCGACATGGTCAGGCCGGTCAGTACAACCAGCGGAAGCAACGCAAACAGCACTGCCAGATATGCGAGCTTCTGCAGCGGGTTGTAATGCCGTGCCGCCTCCCCGCGCGGAAAGCGCAGTCGCGCGTGCGCCTTCACGTCCGCCCACAGATGGCGCGGCGCCAAATCCTGACGATCAACAAGAAGATCATTCTTCAAGTGTCTGGATGCAAAAGCATAAATTACAAATAGCAAAAACCCCAGAACCAGCACCCACGCAAAGGCAAAGTGCCATTCGCGCGCCGCCGACAGGTTGTAGCTTGAAGGAATGGTCACCAGCGCCGGGAAAGCCCGGTCCACGCCGTCTGCGTGCCCCAGCACCCCGGTCGTCGGCAATGCATGGTCGCCCAGTTTCAGGAACCCGTGCCCATCGCGGCTGCCGATCTCGAGCCAGGCGGTATCGAAGTTCGCGCCATATTTGCCCCAGTAAAGGCGAGGATGGGCGTTGAAGATCATCATGCCGCTCATCAGCAGCACAAACACGCACAGCGCATTAAGCCAGTGCCACAGCCGCACCGGTAGCCGTGTCCGATAGACGAGCATCGAGCGCTGCTTCACGCACTTTCCCCAAATGAAGCGTGGCCGAAGGATGCGCGCACCAGTTCCGGCCGGCAAGCGGTTTCGCGCCGCCGCGTAACGTTATGCTTCAGGCACGGCCAATGTACCGCGCTGCACCTGGTCTTCCTCCATCGAGCGGAACAGCGCGGCCACGTTGCCTTCACCAAAGCCTTCGTCACGTTTGCGTTCGATGAACTCGAAATAGACCGGCCCGATCATCAATCGTGAAAAGATCTGCAACAGCAGGCGCGGCTCGGGTCCCTCGGTGGTCCCGTCGATCAGGATGCCGCGTTCGCGCAAAGCCTCCACCGGCTCGCCATGCCCCGGCAGACGCTGCTCCAGTTGCGTATAGTAACGGTCAGGCGGCGGCGGGGCGAACGGCGTGCCGCAACCGGCAAGCCGATCCCACGTCGACACGAGATCGTCGCATGCAAAGGCGATGTGCTGGATCCCTTCGCCGTTGTAGGCGCGCAGGAATTCATCGATCTGGCCACCGGACCGCCCGGCGCCTTCCTCGTTCAGCGGGATGCGGATGCGCCCGTCCGGCGCGGTCATCGCCCGGCTCGAAAGCCCGGTATATTCGCCTTTCACGTCGAAGTGCGACACTTCCCGAAAATTGAAGATCCGCTCGTAAAAGGCCGACCAGTGCGCCATCCGCCCGCCATAGAGATTGTGCGTCAGGTGATCGATCGCGGTCAGCCCCGCACCGCAGGGATGCCGGTCGACGCCCGGCTCCCAGACGAAATCGATATCATAGATCGACAGCTCGTCCCGGCCCGTATCGTAACGGTCGATCAGATAGATGATCAGGCCGCCAATCCCGCGGATCGCAGGCAGGCGCAGCTCCATCGGACCGGTCCGCACTTCCACCGGCTCAGCCCCGCGCGCCAGCACTTCGGCATAGGCGCGCCCGGCATCGCGCACGCGGAAGCCCATGCCACAGGCGGATGCGCCGTGCTCGGCGGCAAACCACGCCGCCGGACTGCGCGGTTCGTAGTTCGCGAGCAGGTTGATCCCACCCTGTCGCCATAACGTGACGTTTTTGGACCGGTGGCGCGCCACCCGGGTGAAGCCCAGTTGCGCGAACGCCGGTTCCAGAACGCCCGGCTCAGGCGCAGAAAACTCCACGAATTCGAAGCCATCAAGGCCGATCGGATTATCGAAAAGGTCGGGCACGGCGCTTACTCCATATAGTTTCTAATGTAACCATATGGAGTGCCAGGGTCAACCGCGCAGACTGCTCCGCGTATGCCGCCGCAGCGCCGCCGCGGCGTGGCACCCGGCGCGCACAGGCCGGAGGCAGCGCAGCCCGGCGCGGACGATCCACAGTGCCTTGTGCTGCTTGTCGATGGCAACCCGGCGGTCCCAGGCCGCCGTGCCTCGTCGCACGACCTCGCGCCCGATCTCGCCGTAGATGCCCGCTGCCGCCAGCACCGCCCAGCGCTGCCGAAAGGCCAACCGGGCCGCACCGATGCGAGCCGAAGCTTCATGCGCCTGCGCCAGGTCCTGCATCCGCGCCGCAACGCGGGCGAGGGCAGCGCGATGGGGCGGCTTCATCTGTTCGCCCGGAGGAATATCTTCCTCCACCAGCCATTCCGCCGGTACGTAACAGCGCGCCGCCGCATCGTCCTCACGCAGATCGCGCGCGATATTGGCAAGCTGGAACGCCAGGCCGAGGTCGCAGGCGCGGTCCAGCGTATCCTCGTCCTGCGGGGAAACGCCCATCACAACCGCCATCATCACGCCAACGGCACCGGCAACGTGCCAGCAATAGCGCATCAGGTCCGTCTCGTTACGCGGCTGCCAGTCCGCCACATCCAGCGCGAAACCGGCAATCACGTCCTCCGCCATTGCCGGCGTCAGGCCGGTTTCGCGCGCGACCAACCCCAGCGCGTCGAATGCGGCGTCACCCGTGGTCGTTCCGGCAAAGGCGAGCGCGGTCAATCTGCGCACCGTTACGAGACGGGCCTGCGCGCCGGCGTCATTACTCAGCGCGCCGCCCAATTCCTGCCCGTCGA
>JBDLVU010000281.1:0-3358 GCA_039804665.1 Pseudomonadota bacterium
ATGGCTAGCACGCTCCTCATAGGGGTGCTGGTTGTGGGGAATATGGGAGGGGAAGAAGACCGAGAGCCCGGGACGCGGATTGACCGAGTAGCCGTGCCGCGCCTCGAATGGCAGTCGCCCCTCATCAAAGTAGCGCGACGGATCCTCGATCACGAAGCGCGGCGTGCCGACAGAGTTCACCGGCTGCCCTGCACCGCCCCCGGTCAGGAAGTGTACGCAAGTGAGATCGCCTTCGCGGCTATCCTTATGGGTTGAGATGAAGCCGCCGGGCCCAATCACCAGGGCACGGTTTTCGCAATGGAGGGGGTCGAGATATTGCGCCCAAGGGCCCAGTACCGTTCGGGCACAGGCGAAGAGATGGGCTTTCAGCGCCTGACCCGCATCGCTTTTCTCCAGAATGCCGCGCACGCGGCGCTTGGCTGCGTCAGCCATTGCCCCGTTGCCGGTGGCGTTCACGGCAGCGATGGCCTCGTAAGCCAGTTGCCTGTTCACCGTCCAGTCGACAGGCGTCTCGAAGAAAGTGACGCGCGTCGGCCAGAGTTCGATACTCGTGCTGCAGACCTCCATCGTCAGCACCTGCAATTGCAATTGCAGTTGAAGCTGCGCCGAATGGCAGCAACCGATACTGTGCCCGATGAGCCCCCACCAGTCAGGCTTTCGACGTAACAGTTCTGCACGCAATTGCAGTTGTACGTGTTGCCAAGCTTGTATGTCAGGAACACGCCATCTGAGGGCGAGGTATTTTCAACGGAAACCGCGGCCACGCCAGCAGCCGGCTTGTTGGCGATGCGCGACCAATCCACGTTTCCGCTGTCATCGATTACGATGGTCGTTCCGACCTTATAGGCCATGGCTGCCTCCTTGCGCTTGATGGGCCAGGATCTCGGTGAGCCTGGCCTTGCAGTGGGAATTCGGAAGATCGAGCGAACAGAGGACCGGGATGCACATCCGCTCCTCGCCCTCGAAGTAGGTGCTGTCGTGGGGCACATGACCCTCGAAGATGAGCATGGAGCCGGTGCGCGGCTCCACTGCATACCAGCCGCCGACATAGGCGTCGGGGTTCCTACAGGGCCAAAGCCGCTTGCCGACATTGGCCGGATCGTAGAACCGCACCGCCCCGCGATGGAGCGAGGTCTCGGGGCAATCCGCGTCCAGCACTACCCGCGGGTAATAGGTGCAGACGATGTCGGTCTGGATATGGGTATGGGCATTGATGCCCACGTTCTCGCGCAGGGCCCGGCGCTGCCAGAAGGTATCCGACATCATCCGGATCTCGCCGCTGTGGTCGAAGCCATAGGCCAGCTGCAGGTATTCCCGGACGGCTGCCGCCACCATCTGCGCCAGCACGGCGATGGTTGGGTCCAGCTTGTCCATCAGGAAGTTGTGCCGCAGGTGCCCGAGATGGTTGGTCTGGTCGCCGACATTTCGCCCGTCGCCCGCGTCCTGAATGCGGTTCGTCACCGCGTCCTCGGCCGCAAGCGCGTGGAGTCGGTCATTGAAGCCTGCGGGCATCTCCCAATGCTTGTGCATGACGAAGGTGGGATAGATCAGCTGGAGCTCGGTCGCAGTCGTGATCTCCATCACACGACCTCCAGGATGATCTTGCCGATCGCGGTGTAATGTTCAGTGTTGATCTTGACCGCAATCTGGACGCCGGGGCTGAGCCCCAGGGCCTCAACCGCGAAGCTGCCCATCCCGCCTACATCCGTCGACAGCCGCCGCATGGGCAGATAGCCCGCGTCGCTGTCGAGCTTAAGCGCCAGCGCATGGGCGCAAGGCGCACCATCCCCGTTCCAGCGGAGTGCGATCGGCACATCCGCCCGCCCCCCGGCAGGCACTGTGATCGTCCCTGCCGCCACCGCGTGGAAGTAGAACTGCTTGAACCATTGCCCGTCATTCGGGATCGTCGCGTCATCGATCCGGCCCGCGACGGTGGTGCCGTTCAGAAGGATCGGGTCCTGCTCGCAGAGGATCTCGACCCTAGCCGAGGGCAACTGCCCCTTGATCGGCATGAAGATCACCAGCGCATTGGATGCCTGCATGCGCGCACGGTGGCGGAAGGAAAGATCGACCTTCTCGCGGGCGGATTGGGCAAAGCGGTTGCGCCAGGGCAGGGGGAAGCCGCCCGCGTCGGTCATGATGTCGATCAGCGCGTAGTCGGTAATTTCGTCATGCCCATGCATGCCATCAAGAAAGACGTAAGAACGCCCCTTGTAGATCCCGCCATGCTGACATCCCGGCAGGTCTGGCACGAAGGCCCCATTGCCCATGAGGTCGACAAAGCCCGCCGCGCTGACCTCGGAATTGGGCGTGGCCAGCGCCTCTTCAAGCTCGGCCCAGGAAATGGCCGCGATCCCGTTGCGCGTGCCTTCGCCCGGGGCGCAGGGTGCAAAGACCGCGATCCCCGCATAGCTCTGCTGGACATCGACGGCGTAATGCAGTCGTGAGCCCGTGTTGTAAATGACATGCAGCCCGGTTTCGATCACGGCGTGGTCCTTTTCAGCTGATCGACCTCTTGGGCCAGGTCCTTGATGGCCTCGACGAGGAGACCCACGAGATTGCCGTAAGCGAGGCGCAACACGCCCTCGGCCTCGACGACGGCCTCCGGCGCGACGGCTTGAACGTGCTGTGCGATGAGACCCATCTGCCGCACATCGCTGCCCGCCATGTTGAAGGTGACGCCGGTAAGCGCCTGCACCTTGGCCAAGGCAGCGGTGATGGGTGCGATGTCGGACTTGAGCCGTGCGTCTGACGAAGAGACAAAGTTCGGCGCGGTCACCGTGCCGGTGAATGTCGCCCCGGCGAGCTGCGCGAAGGCGCTGGCGTGGCTGCCATCGAGAAGATCGGCATCGAGCCCCGATCCCGGCCCATCCTGCGCGGTGACTTTGGCAAAGAGCTCGGCATCGGTCATACCGCCGGCCGTGACATCGACGATGCTTTCGACGCCGCTGGTGCTCTTCTTGAAGTAGAGCTTGCCGTCGGTGACGTTGACCGCGAGTTCGCCCAATACGAGGTCAGCCGGGACCGGCGCCCGCCCGGCTATGGTGCTGCGCTTCAACAGAAGGATATTCGGCATGATCAGAAAGTTCCACCGTCGAGGGCGAAGCCGTTGAGGCTTCCCCCTGTCAGGTTCACGGCTGCGGCATCCTGCGTGGCAAGGCTGCCAAGCCCCAGCGTTGCACGCGACGTGGCGGCATCAGCATCATCCAGAAGCGTGCGCGCAAACGCCGTCATCGTCGCCAAGGCCGCCGTCGAGGCCCCGGTGTAATAGGCCAAACGGTCTGCCGCCGGGGTCAGTCCTCCAACGCCGGCGAGTGCCGCCGCGAGGCTGAGCGTCGGGTTCCCGGAAATGGCATCG
>JBDLVU010000282.1:0-3336 GCA_039804665.1 Pseudomonadota bacterium
TTCGCCCGAAACGCCGTACAGCGCCTTGTGTTCAAGGAAGATTACCGGGTCATCGTCACGGATGGCGGTGCGCAGCAGGCCCTTCACGTCGGCGGGCGTAGTGGGCATCACCACCTTCAGGCCCGGCATGCCGGTCAGGATCTGGTGCACCGACTGGCTGTGCTGCGCGGCGGCGTTGTAGCCCGCGCCATAGGCCATGCGGATCACCGCCGGGCACTTGGTCTTGCCGCCGAACATATAGCGGAACTTGCCGATCTGGTTCCAGATCTGGTCCAGCGACACGCCGATGAAGTCGGCGAACATCAGTTCGGCAATCGGACGCTTGCCTGACAGCGCAAGGCCGGCCGCCGCGCCCATGATGGCGCTTTCCGAAATCGGCGTGTCGATCACGCGGTCTGCGCCAAACTTGCCGAACAGCCCGGTCGAAGTCGACCAGATGCCGCCGATGGCTTCGGGGCCACCGGGCGTGCCCATGCCGCCCACAACGTCTTCACCCAGCACGACCACATTGGGGTCGCGCGCCATTTCCTCTGCGATCGTCGAGACGACGGCATCGCGATACATCATCTTGGCCATGGTTTCGCTCCCCGCCTCAGTACGAGATGTAGACGTCGGTCAGGACGTCCTCGGCGGTCGGCCGCGGTGCGGCCTTGGCCTGTTGCACGGCTTCCTCGATCGCGGCCATCACTTCGGCGTCCAGCGCGTCAAGGTCTTCGTGGTTCAGCAGCTTGGCGCCGGTCACGCTCTCGCGGAACTTCTTCAGGCAATCGCGCGTCGCACGGATGCGGTCCAGTTCGCCCGGACCGCGATAGCGCTGCGGATCGCCTTCAAAGTGGCCGAAGAAGCGCTCGGTGTCGAATTCCACCGCCGCCGGGCCGTTGCCGGGCACGCGAACGTAGTCCAGCACTTCGCGCATCGTCTCGAACACCGAGAAGAAATCGGTGCCGTCGCCGCGCCACACCTTCATGCCGAACGCTTCGGCGCGGCTGGCGATGTCGCCACTGGTGCCGACCGCGTATTCAAAGCCGGTGTGCTCGGAATAGTGGTTGTTCTCGAACACGAAGATCGTGGCGGCCTTGGTCACCACGGCCATGTTCATGGCTTCGAACGTGGTGCCCTGGTTGCACGCGCCGTCGCCCGAGAAGGTGATCGCCACCTTGCCCTTGCCGTCGATCCGGGCGGCGATGCCCGCGCCCACCGCGATCGGCGCGCCCGCGCCGACGATGCCGTTGGCGCCCAGCATGCCCTGGTCCACGTCGGCGATGTGCATCGACCCGCCCTTGCCCTTGCAAAGGCCTTCGCGGCTGCCCCAGATTTCCTTCATCATGCCGTTCAGCTCACAGCCCTTGGCAAGGCAGTGGCCGTGGCCGCGATGGGTGGAAACGATCTTGTCGTCGTTGTCGAGGTGTTCGCACACGCCCACTGCGACGGCTTCCTGCCCGCAGTAAAGGTGCGTGAACCCGGCGATTTCGCCGGTTTGAATATCGGTATGAAGGCGTTCCTCGAATTCGCGGATCACCTTCATCTGGCGATAGGCGCGCAATAGCGCCTCACGGCTCAGCTGCATCCTTCTTCCCTGCCTTTTCTCAAAGACCCAGCACGGTCTTGGCGATGATCGTGGATTGAACTTCGTTGGTGCCGCCAAAGATGGTCCATGCGCGGCTGTTCAGATAGCGCGCCGCGGCAACCTGCGCGGCCTTTGAATGTACTGGCGCCGGGGCGTTCGCGCCATAGAGCGGACGCACCGTTTCCAGTTCCAGCCCGGCCGGCCCCAGCACGTCGAGCGCCAGCAGGTCTACTTCCTGCCGCAGGTTCGACGCCAGCAGCTTGCACAGCGATGTCTGCGGCCCCGGCGGACGACCCTTGGCGATTTCCGAAAGGATCTTCAGCTCGATCATTTCCAGCGACTGCACGCCAAGCCGGGCCTTGGCCACGCGGCGCTTCCAGTCGCGGTCGTCGGCCAGCCGTCTGCCGCGCCCGTCGCCTTGCTCGGCGGCAACGATCTCCACCTGTTCAAGGTCATAGCCGAGCTTGGGCGCGTGGCACGAACCGCCGCGCTCGTTTTCCAGCAGGAACTTCGCCAGCTTCCAGCCGTCGCCTTCCTCGGCGATGCGGTCCTGCACCGGCACCTTCACGTCTTCCAGGAACACCTGGTTGACCTCGTGATCGCCGGCCATCGTCAGGATCGGCCGCACCGAAACGCCCGGCTGGTTCATGTCGATCAGCAGGAACGAGATGCCGGCCTGCTTCTTCACGTCGGGGTTGGTGCGCACCAGCGTGAACATGCGGTTCGCCCAGTGCGCGTGCGTCGTCCAGATCTTCGATCCGTTGACGATGTAATGGCTGCCGTCGGCCGACAGCGTCGCGCGCGTTTGCAGGCTGGCAAGGTCAGACCCGCTGCCCGGCTCGGAAAAGCCCTGGCACCAGTAATCCTCGCCCGACAGGATGCGGGGCAGGTAGGTGGCCTTTTGTTCGGGCGTGCCGAAGGTATAGATCACCGGTGCCACCAGCTTCAGCCCCAGAACCGTCAGGTTCGGCGCGCCGGCCAGCGCACATTCCTTTTCGAAGATATAGCGCTGCACCGGGCTCCAGCCCGTGCCGCCCGCGGCCGTGGGCCACTGGTAACCCAGCCAGCCCTGCGCGTTCAGGATGCCGTTCCACTGCTGCCCGATGTCCGGTTCCACGAACACGGTCGGGCTCGCGGCGGCGCCGTCCTTCACCTCCTGCGGCAGGTTGGCGGCCAGAAACGCACGCACTTCGTCGCGGAAGGCCAGTTCTTCGGGGGAAAGATCGATGTCCATCTTTGTCTTCAACGCTCAAGAATGGTCACGGCCGAGACGCCGGGGGCGCCATAGACGTGGGTATAGGCGGTCTTGGGATTGCCGGGCACCTGACGGCCACCGCCATCCCCGCGCAACTGGACGACGTTTTCATAGACCTGCCGCAGGCCCGATGCGCCGATCGGCTCGCCACAGGCAAGGCAGCCGCCGTCGGTGTTGACCGGCAGCTTGCCCCCGATCTCGGTCAGCCCTTCGGCCAGCCAGCGTTCCTGATCGCCGTCCTTGCAAAAGCCGTTTTCGGCCATGTGCATGATCTCGGCGCCGCATTCGGTGTCCTGCAACTGCGCCACGTCGATGTCTTCGGGGCCGATGCCGGCCATGGCAAAGGCATCCGCGCTGGCGATCTGCGTGGCGGTGGCGGTGCCGCCGCCGATGTCCACGCTGGGCGCGAACACTTCAAAGCTCTTGGGCGGACGGGTGCGCATCGCCGCGGCCTTCAGCCGGATGATCGGCTTGCCCAGTTCCCGCGCCTTCTTCTCGCTGGCAAGGATCAGCG
>JBDLVU010000283.1:0-3331 GCA_039804665.1 Pseudomonadota bacterium
CTTCGGACACGGCCTTGCAGCCATTGGCGACAAGCGTGCGCGCGTCCTCGCCCAGCAGTTCGTTCTGCGTGGCACAGGGCAGCGCCACGTCGCACGGCACGCCCCACGGGGTTTTCCCCGCGTGGAAGGTGGCGCCGGGGAATGCATCGACATATTCCTCGATCCGGCCGCGCCTGTGGGTCTTGTGGGTTTTCACCCAGTCGATCTTTTCCTGCGTGATCCCGGCCGGATCATGGATGAAGCCGCCCGAATCCGACAGGGTGAGCACCTTGCCGCCCAGTTGCACGATCTTTTCCGCCGCATGGGTGGCAACGTTGCCCGATCCGGAAATGACGGCTGTCTTGCCGTTCAGGTCCTGCCCCTTGGTCGCCAGCATGTTGGCAAGGAAATAGACCGCGCCATAGCCGGTCGCCTCGGTCCGGATCAGCGAGCCGCCCCATTCCAGCCCCTTGCCCGTCAGCACGCCGGTAAACTGGTTGGTGATGCGCTTGTACTGGCCGAACATGTAGCCGATCTCGCGCCCGCCCACACCGATATCGCCCGCCGGCACGTCAACGTCGGCGCCGATGTGGCGGTACAGTTCGGTCATGAAGCTCTGGCAGAAGCGCATGATCTCGCGCACGCTCTTGCCCTTGGGGTTGAAGTTGGAGCCGCCCTTGCCCCCGCCCATCGGCAGGCCAGTGAGTGCGTTCTTGAAGGTCTGTTCGAATGCGAGGAATTTCAGCACGCTTTCGTTCACGCTGGGGTGAAAGCGGATCCCGCCCTTGTAGGGGCCGATGGCGTTGTTGTTCTGCACGCGATAGCCGCGCTGGACGCGAATATTCCCGTTGTCATCCTCCCAGCACACGCGGAACGACACCACGCGGTCAGGCTCGGCAATACGGCGCAGGATCTGCTGCGCGTGATATTGCTCCTTGTCCTCGATGAATTCGAAGATGTCCTCGGCAACTTCCTGCACCGCCTGAACGAACTCGGGCTGGTGCGGATTGCGCTTATTCACGCCCTCCATGAAGGTCGGCAGGTCAACATGATCGGAAACGGCCACGCGAATTCTCCCCTTTGGCGGAGCGTCCGTGCGCTCCGGGTGTTCTGCGGCCCAAGGGTGTGGCGCCCCGATGGCCCGCCCATTGCGCATGGGGGACTCGAGTCGCTCCGTTTGTGTGGCAAGGTTTACCCGGTTTTGCCCGGCAGGAAAGTGCGGGCGCCGCCTATCAGGAACAAGCGATCAGGGATTGCCCGCGCCAAGCGCCTGATCGAATGCGGCCACGCCGTCGCGGTGGTCCTTGTCCGCCGGCGCGGGGGCTTTGGCAGGAGGAGACTTGGCGGCGGACTTTGCGGCGGGTTTTGCCGCCACCTTGGCAGCGGCAGCTGCGGGCTTGGCCGGGATCGGGCGCGGCGAGACAGGCTTGGCCACCGTGGGCGATGCGGGCGCCGCGGGCGGCAGGCTCCAGACCTTGCCCGAGGGGCTGAGCCCGGGGGCCGGCGTGGCGGCAGGCTGGTCTGCGGGCGGCGGCGCGGTTTCGGCGGGCGCGGGCGGCGGGGCCAGCTCCGGACTCATCGGCCCCAGCTTTTTCGCAAGGCCCGAAAGCTGCGCCAGCAGCACGCGGTCCACCGCAGGGGCGATATCGCCAACCTTGTAGCGCATGAAGCCGCCGACGACGTATTCCCACAGCACGCGGGTGCCGCCTTCGACCGGCTTGATCGTGATGGTCAGCGTGCCGAGCACGGCCTCGCTCTGCAAGGGGCCGAGCGCGCCGGTGAGGCGGAGCGCCTTGCCCGGTTCCGCATACACGACCCGCATGTGCTGGACGCCGCCGGCGGGCTGCCCCTTGGCCGCATCCTTCGGCGCGGGCAGACGTTCGCAGAAGCATCCGCCCGGCACGGGATCGAGCGAGAGGTTCGCCGCCTCGCCCGAAAAGGTGTGCTGACCCTGCCACCATCCGGCGGGGTGAACCAGCACGGCCCAGGTTTCGGCCGGGGTCGCGGTGACTTCCGCCGTATTCCGGACGACGAAGCCGGCCTCGGTGCTGGAGATGACATCGGCGCGGGCCGGACCGGCGGCGCACAGGCCCGTAGCCAGCAGCGAAACCGCAAAGGCGCCGTGCCTGAAGACCCGCATGCTCATTCCCCCTGACGCGCGGTGCGCCGCCATCCGGCGCGCCGCGCTGTCACGTTACGCGAGAATGGCTTCGATTGCAGCCGTCACATCATCCATATCGGCCATGCCATCGACACGGGCAACGATGCCGCGCGCTTCGTAAAGCGGCAGGATCGGCGCGGTCTTGGCGCGATACTCGGCCATGCGCGTGCGCACGGTTTCCTCGTTATCGTCCGGGCGGCGCTTGAATTCGTGGCCGCCGCACTTGTCGCACGTGCCTTCGACCGCCGGCTTTTCGAACGTGTCGTGATAGCCCTTGCCGCAGGCGGCACAGGTGTAGCGACCGGTGATGCGTTCGACGAGCGCGTCCTCGTTCACGTCCAGCTCGATCACGTGGTCAAGCTGGCGCCCACGGCTGGCGAGGATCGCGTCGAGCGATTCGGCCTGCGGCGCGGTGCGGGGGTAGCCGTCGAAGATGGCGCCCTGCCCGGCGGGCATCGCGTCCAGTTCATCGCCGATCAGCGCCGAAACGATCTCGTCCGACACAAGCTGGCCGGCTTCCATCACGGCCTTGGCCTTCAGGCCGACCGGCGTTTCCGCCTTCACGGCAGCACGCAGCATATCGCCGGTGGAAAGCTGCTTCATGCCATGGCGTTCGACAAGGCGCTGCGCCTGCGTGCCCTTGCCCGCGCCCGGCGGTCCCAACAGGATGATGTTCATGTCTGGCGTCCCCCTATTATCGTCTGCATGCGCGCCTGGGATCAGCGCACGCGGCCCTTCAGCTTGGCCTTCTTGATCAGGTCGCCATACTGGTGGGCCAGCAGGTGCGACTGGATCTGGGTTATGGTGTCGACGGTCACGTTGACGACGATCAGCAGGCTGGTGCCGCCGAAGAACAACGTGCCCATGCCCGTTTCGGCCATGATCCACTCAGGCACAACACAGACTATAGTAATATATGCAGCGCCGAGCACAGTGACGCGCGTCAGCACGTAATCGAGGTACTTCTCGGTGTTCTTGCCCGGGCGGATGCCGGGGATGAAGCCGCCGTTGCGCTTGAGGTTGTCGGCGGTCTCTTCCGGATTGAACACCACGGCGGTGTAGAAGAAGCTGAAGAACACGATGCCCAGCGCATAGAGCAGCATGTACAGCGGCTTGCCGTGGCCGAGGTACTGGTTGAGCGAAATAATGATCTGGCCGGTGGTGGTGTCGGGCGAAACCGACTTGCCGGCG
>JBDLVU010000284.1:0-3307 GCA_039804665.1 Pseudomonadota bacterium
ATTGGCGAGCGCGCCGCTGGAAAAGATCAGGGCGTCGTCGCGCATGTGCATCCACGAAGGCGCCATCGCGGCGACGGTGGCGGTGGCAAGGATCTTCATCACCATGACCACGCCGATATGATTCAGGTAGATTGAATAGGACCAGTCGCCCAGCGCCCGCAGCGGGCGGATGCCCAGCGGTGCGGCTAGTGCACCGGCCGGCAATGCGAACGCGAAGACCGCCAGCGCGAAAGGCAGCGGCACGAGATGGCTGGCCTTACCGGTTCCCAGCCGGATCAGCGCCCAGCCGACGATGGCCAGCGAAATGACTTGCAACGTGGTGGCGAGTGCCACGGGCGCGGCATGGAAACGTTGCCACGCGAGGTGGACCAGCGTGCCGAGCGCAAAGGATTCGACGCAGCGCAGCACGCCGTAGTCGAACGTTGCATCGATGCGCGCTGGCGAGAGCCAGAAGAACGCAACGCCCGCGGCCAGGCCGACCGCAGCCATCGCGGCGATCCAGAAACGGCCGGCGAGCAGGGTGACCGCCGCGAACACGAGGTAAGCCGCCCACTCCGTGCTGACGCTCCAACTGGGGAAGTTCCAGTAGATGCCCGAATGCAGGCCCCAAGCGTGGATCAGCAGCAGGTTGGTGAATAGTGTCCAGCCGGTATTGCCGCCCAGGAACGCTCCGCCATGCCAAAGGCCTGCCATGCCGGCGATGGCCTTGGTGCATTCCAGCGCGAGCAGGAAGGCCAGCGTGGCGACGTGGAGCGGCCAGAGCCGGCCCCAGCGGCGGATCAGGAACGCGCGGGCAGAAGCCGCGTCGCGCAGGCGGTCTGCCCATGCGTGGGCGATGACGAAGCCCGAAAGGACGAAGAAGAAATCGACGTAGAGATAGCCGTTCCCCACGAGCGCATTGGCGCGCACAGGTGCTTCGATGGGCGCGTGGTATAGCGCGACCATCAAGGCACATATGCCTCGCCAACTGTCGAGGGCGGCAAACCGCATGTCAGGCTGCCGAGGCTCCGCGGACCATGCCGACGATGCCGGTCCGGCCGACCTCGACAAGGCCCAGTTCCTTCATCAACGCGACGAAGGTGTCGATCTTGTCAGGCGTGCCGGTCAGTTCGAAAATGAAGCTGGCGGTGGTCGTGTCCACAACCTTGGCACGGAACACGTCGGCAAGGCGCAAGGCCTCGACGCGGTTCTCGCCCTTGCCGGCGACCTTGATCAGCGCCAGTTCGCGCTCGACATAGGGGCCGACCTCGGTGAGGTCGACGACCTTGTGCACCGGCACCAGCCGTTCGAGCTGTGCGCGGATCTGGTCGATGATCGACGGAGGACCGTGCGTGACGATGGTGATGCGGCTGACATCGTGGCCGTCGGTGATGTCCGCCACGGTCAGGCTGTCGATATTGTAGCCGCGCGCGGTGAACAGGCCGGCGATCTTGGCGAGAATGCCCGCTTCGTTGTCGACCGTGACGGTGAGGACGTGGCGCTCCTGCGCCTCTTCATGGATGTGCATCATTGTTCGTCTCTCAGACCAGCGCCTTGGCTTCATCGTCCATCGTGCCGGCAACGGTATCGCCGTAGAGGATCATGTCGGTGTGCGCGGCGCCCGATGGAATCATCGGGAAGCAGTTGGCTTCCTTGGCGACAAGGCAATCGACGAAGACCGGGCCGTCATGGTCGATCATCGCCTGGATGCCGGCATCCAGTTCGCTTTCGTCGGTGATGCGGATGCCCTTCCAGCCATAGGCTTCGGCCAGCTTCACGAAGTCGGGCAGGCTATCCGAATACGAGTTCGAATAGCGGCTTTCATAGGTCAGCTCCTGCCACTGGCGGACCATGCCCATCCATTCGTTGTTCAGGACGAAAACCTTGACCGGTAGGCGATACTGCGTGGCGGTCCCCATTTCCTGGATGTTCATCTGGATGGATGCATCGCCGGCGATGTCGATCACCAGCGCATCGGGAAAGCCAGCCTGCGCGCCGATGGCGGCGGGGAGGCCATAGCCCATGGTGCCAAGGCCGCCCGAGGTCAGCCACTTGTTCGGTTTCATGAAGTGGAAGTGCTGCGCCGCCCACATCTGGTGCTGGCCGACCTCCGTGCTGATGATCGGTTCGCGGTCCTTGGTCAGTTCATACAGCCGCTCGATCGCCTTTTGCGGCATGATTTCCTTGCCGCGCGAGGGATAGGACAGGCTTTGGCGCGCGCGCCAGCCGTCAATGCGGGCGTACCATTCGGTCAGGTCCTGCTTGACGTGGCCCTTTTCCAGCCAGCCTTCGATGATCTGTGCCAGAACCTTGCCGCAATCGCCGATGATGGGCAGATCGACGCGAACGGTCTTGTTGATCGAGGCCCGGTCGATGTCGATGTGGATCTTCTTGCTGCCCGGCGAAAAGGCGTCGAGGCGGCCGGTAACGCGATCGTCGAAACGCGCGCCGACGCAGATCACCAGATCGGCGCGGTTCATCGCCATGTTCGATTCATAGGTGCCGTGCATGCCAAGCATGCCAAGCCAAGCCCGGTCGTCGGCCGGAAACGCGCCAAGGCCCATCAGCGTGGAAGTGACCGGGGCATCGGTCAGCTTCTGCAGGTCGCGCAGCAGGCGCGCGGCCTCGGGGCCGGCATTGATGACGCCGCCGCCGGTGTAGAAAATCGGGTTCTTCGCTGCCGCGATCATCGCCACGGCTTGCGCGATTTCGTCGGCGCCGCCTTCGACCTGCGGGGCATAGCGTGTGCGCGGCTGCGCCACAGGGCCGCCAGTCCACGCGGTGGAGGCGATCTGGACGTCCTTGGGAATGTCGATCACGACCGGCCCCGGACGGCCTTCGGTGGCGATGCGGAAGGCCTCGTCGATGATGCTGGCGAGTTGCGACGGGTCCTTGACCAGATAGTTGTGCTTCGAGCAGTGGCGCGTGATGCCGATGGTATCGGCTTCCTGAAACGCGTCGGAGCCGATCAGGGCGGTGGGAACCTGCCCGGTAATGACAACCAGCGGGATTGAATCCATGAAGGCATCGGCAATGCCGGTGACGGCATTGGTCGCGCCTGGGCCGGACGTGACGAGCACGACGCCGGGCTTGCCGGTCGCGCGCGCATAGCCTTCGGCCGCATGGGCGGCGCCCGCTTCGTGCCGCACGAGGATGTGGCGAATGCGTTCATCGCCGAACAGTGCGTCATAGATCGGCAGGACCGCGCCGCCCGGGTAGCCGAAGACGAACTCGACGCCCTTGGCGACCAGGCTTTCGACCAGGATTTCGGCGCCGCTGCGCTCGGTTTTCACAGCTATCATCCCTTGCAAGACGCGCGGGAAAGGCC
>JBDLVU010000285.1:0-3280 GCA_039804665.1 Pseudomonadota bacterium
GCTGGGCGGCCTCACCCCGCGCGGCATCCGCACCGGCCTTGGCCTCAACAAGCCGATCTACAGCCCCACCGCCGCCTACGGCCACTTCGGCCGCAAGCCGGATGGCGACTTCTTCCCGTGGGAGCGCACCGATCTGGTCGATGCGCTCAAGGCTGCGGTTGCCTAATACCGATTGGGGCCGGCGTACCCGAACAGGTACGCCGCCACCTTGCGCATCTGGATTTCCTCCGCGCCTTCGGTGATGCGATAACGGCGGTGGTGGCGATAGATGTGCTCGAACGGCTTGTGCCGTGAATAGCCGATCCCGCCGTGCACCTGCATCGCGCGGTCGGCCGCTTCGCACACCAGCCGGTTCGCCCAATAATTGCACATGCTGACCTTGTCGGACAGCTGCCGCTCGATCTCCCGGTGTTCCAGCCGGTCCATTTCCCACGCGGTCTTGCGGATCAGCAGACGCAGCATTTCAGCCTGCGTTGCCAGCTCCACCAGCGGGAACTGGATGCCCTGGTTGCGCGCCAGATCCTGCCCGAAGGGCTTGCGCGTCCGGGCGTACCGCACCGATTCGGCGATGCAGTAACTGGCCGCCCCCAGCGATGACGCCGCCTGCCGGATGCGGTTCTGGTGCACAAAGCTCTGCGCGATGGAAAGGCCGCCATCCACCGGCCCCAGCACCGCGCTATCGGGCACCCATACATTGGTGAACGACACGCGCGGATGGTCCGTGGGCATGTTGAACGTCCACAGGTATTCCTCGATCACCAGCCCCGGCGCGGGGTTGGGCACCAGCAGGCAGGTGATCCCCTTCGCATCGCCCGCCGCGCCCGATGTCCGGGCAAAGGTGGCGCAATGCGTCGCCACGTGCATGCCCGTGGTCCACATCTTCTCGCCATCGATCCGCCACCCGGCCACGCCATCGCGTGTTTCCCGCACCGCGCGGGTTTCCATGTGCGTGGCGTCCGATCCGTGGTCCGGCTCGGTCAGCCCGAAGGCCACGCGGCGGGTACGCTCGAACCCGCCGAAGATGAACTCGCGCTGCTGGTCCTGCGTGCCGAAGTGTTCGAACATCGCCACGAACGGGAAATTGCCCACGATCGAATGTTCGTTCTGCAAATCGTTGTGCAGCCCCAGCCCCATGGCGGCAAAGTGTTCGCGAATCACCGCCATCCACAGGTTCGATCCATCGCGCCCGCCATACTGCTTCGGCGCGGAAAACCGCCAATGCCCCGCCGCATCGGCACGCCGCGTCGCCTCGGCCAGCAGCGCCTCCCATTCATGGCGCGGCAGGCCGCCCGCCTCGAAATCGGTCCGCGCCCATTCGCGCCGGTGGTCGAAGAAGCGGATGTTGTCGTCCGCCTGTTCCAGCGGATGGATCTCCGCCGCGATAAAGGTGTCCAGCTCGGCCAGATAGGCCGTCAGATCTGCGGGCAGGTCAAAGTCCATCACGGCGTCTCCCGATCACTGCGTTTCCCAACCCGCGCGAGCCAGCGCCAGCGCGGGATATTTCGGCATGTCCGCCGCCGCCACGTCCAGCGCGCGGCGGCGCAGCGCGGCCAGCAACCCCGGTGTTTGCAGCGAAGCCCGCCCGGCAAGGATATCCTGCGCCAGCGCGCGGTCGGCGGCCTGCGGTCGCCCCGCCAGTTCGCGCCGCACGATCCCCAGCGCGTTCTGCGCCACCGCCAGTTCCCAGCGCTCGCGCCCGGCCAGCAGCGGCTTCACCGTGGCCGCCAGCCATTCCGACACCGTCGTCAGGATTTCACCCGCGTCCGGCTCGCCCACAGGTGCCGCGTTCGCAGGCGCCGATGGCGGCAACGCCCGCGCGCGCTCCACCCCGGGCGCTTCCGCTTCCAGCAGCATCAACAGGTCCAATTCCTGCTCGCCCGCGCGCCGCGCCACCACCACGCGCTCCAGCGAACGGTCGCTGCCATCGCGCCACGCGCGGCCCATCTGCAGGCACCCCAGCGCCCACCACACCGTGCGATAGACCAGCCAGAACCGGAACCGCGCCGCATCGAATGCGTCGCCCCCCGCCGCCGCATAAGCCTGCGCCAGCGCCTCCACATCGGCCAGCCCGAACGCCGCACGATCAACCCGCCCGAACCGCCACACCGCCATGCAGCCATACGCCAGGTCCTCGTGGCCGTCCCCCAGATGCGCCAGTTCCCAATCCAGCACCCCGCTCAGCCGCCCCTCGGCCACCATCACGTTGCCGATGCGCAAATCGCCATGCACGACGCAGGGCCGCACCGCCGGCGGCAGGTTCGCGCGCAGCCACGCCAGCCCCAGCGCGATCAGCGGCCGATCGCCCCCCGCCGCCTCGAACTGCGCCACCAGACCTTCCACGCCTGCCCGGGCATCCAGCACAGGCAGGAACGCCGCCCGCACGGGATCGATCGCATGGATTCGCGCCATCGCGCCGGCGATGTCCGCCGCCAGCGCCGCCCCGCCTGCCAGCGCTCCTTGCGGATCGGCGCTGCCGGGCAGGCATTCCATCACGAACCCTATCCCCAGCGCGTCGCCCGGCTCCAGTTCGCACACCACGCGCGGCGCGGGCACCCCGGCGCCATGCGCCAGCCGGATCACCGCCGCTTCGCCCGCCATGTCCAGCACGCGGCCCGCCAGCCATTGCGCCGAAGGGGCGCGGCGCAGCACGAAGGCCTGCGTCCCACAGGCAAAGCGCCACGATTCCATGTTGGCCCCACCGCTCAGGCGTTGCAGGTCGCGCACCGGGCCGCCTGCCCCCGCGCGGGCCATCACCCGGGCGAGCGCGCGCGCCATCGCCTCGTGCGCCTGCTCCATGCATCCTCCACCGGCGGCTCGCCCGCTCGTGGCACGACTATCCTTAATCGATCAATTAATGTCCAGCCGGCAAATGTGCCCGCGCCCATCCGGTCCGAATCGGCGGGATCAGCCGCCCCGTCTGGGCGACCAAGCGTGGAACCCCGCACTTTGCGGTTGCCTGCCAATAGGTTAACCTTGGTAACATCGGGTTAGGCTTGGGTCGGGTACAAGGACGGGATGAAGGTTCGCCAACACAAGATCGGGAAGCACGGCTTCCTTGCAGCGGCGCTGCTGTTTGCGTTGCCGTCGGTGGTCATCACCGCGCCGCAGGAAGTGCAGAGCCGCGCGCCGGTCACCCTTCAGGACCAGCGCGACCTTGCCATCCAGCAGCAGGTCGAGGCGATTGTCGCACAAGGGCGCGGCCGCATCGGCGTGGCCGCGATGGATCTCGACGGCGGCGGCCAGATCCTGGTGAACGGCGACATGCCCTTCCCGATGGCCA
>JBDLVU010000286.1:0-3240 GCA_039804665.1 Pseudomonadota bacterium
GGTGTGGGAAGGCGACGAGGCAAAGCGCGTCGTCCCTGTCATCGAACGTCTTGCCGCCAGCGGCGCCGCGATCTCCATCGACAGCCGCCGCTCCAGCGTGATCGAGGCCGCGCTCGCCGCAGGCGCGCATATCGTCAACGATGTCTCGGCCCTGCGCCACGATCCGCGCAGCATGGAAATCGTCGCGCAAAGCGGCGCGCCGGTCGTGCTCATGCACGCGCCGGGCGATGCCTCCGATCTTCATGCCGATGGCGATTATGCCGATGTCGTGCTCGATGTGTTCGATGCCTTGCGCGAACGGCGGGATGCGGCGCTGGCCGCCGGTATCGCGCGCGAAAAGATCCTGCTCGATCCCGGCATCGGCTTCGGCAAATCGCTGGCGGAAAACCTCGCGCTGATCAACGCGCTGCCGCTGTTCCACGCGCTCGGCCAGCCGATCCTGTTCGGCGCCAGCCGCAAACGCATGATCGGCGCCCTGTCGAACGAAGCCGCCGCGCACCAGCGCCTCGGTGGCTCGCTGACCCTCGCCCTGCGCGCTTTCGACACCGCCTGCCACATCGTCCGCGTCCACGACGTGCCCGAAACCGTGCAGGCCCTTCGCGTCTGGCGCGGCCTGCGCGACGCCGCGCTGACCGACTTCAGCCAGATGGGCGACTGACGCCAAAAGCCCTCTGCCTTCAGGGAGAGGGTTGGGTGAGGGGGCGCACCAGGCTCGCCCCATTCCACTCTGTCCTACAGGCAGCGCGCGATGCTATGCACCGTGCCTGCTCCTTGAACCGTAAATCCCCCGGAAAACCGCGCCTTGCGCAGGCGCGTCAACCCCGGAACCGGGCCTCCCGAGTTTCCCCTCAGGACCGTGTCAACTTTGTCAACTTCGCCCCAAATCGGGACTCGGAAGAGGGCGGTCAGGCCGCCGACTCGATGCCGAGTTCGGACAGCTTGCGATAAAGGGTCGAGCGGCCGATCCCCAGCCGGCGGGCCACTTCGGTCATCCGGCCGCGGTAGTGGCCGATGGCAAGGCGGATAACGTCGGCCTCGATCTCTTCCAGCGGGCGCAGGTTGCCGTCGGCTGCGAACAGCATCACGCCGGCGCCGTCGCCGATGTGCGGCGCGGCGCGCGGGGCTTCGCCCATCATGCTCGACAGGCTCGGGAAATCCTGCGCGGTCAGCACTTCGCCATCGCAGAACACCGCCGCGCGGAAGAGTGTGGCCTGCAACTGGCGCACGTTGCCCGGCCAGTCATAGGCGGCCAGCAGCGCCAGCGCGCCGTCGGTGATGCCCAGACCCCGCAGGCCCGGCTGTTCGCCGATGCGCGCAAGGAAGTGGCGGGCCAGCGCGGGGATGTCGCCGCTGCGGTCGCGCAGCGCGGGCAGGTGCACCAGCGTCGGCCCGATCGCGTCGACAAGGTCCGCCTCGAACAGGTCTGCCTCGGCCAGTTCACGCAGCGGGGTGTTGCTGCACACGATCATGCGCACGTCCAGCCGGAACGAATGGCGCGCGCCGATCGGCTGCACGTCGCCGCGCTTCAGGAAGTGGGCGAGGCGCAGTTGCACGCTGGAGGGCATGCGGTCGATCTCGTCGATCACCAGCGTGCTGCCGTCGGCATGTTGCAGCGCGCCGATGTGGCGTTCGAACGCGCCCGGAAACGCGCCCTTTTCGTGCCCGAACAGCACGGATTCGATCTGATTGCCAGGAATGCTGCCGGCGTTGACGATGCGCAGCGGCGCGCGGGAACGCGGGGACGCGGCGTGCATGGCGCGCACCAGCATCTCCTTGCCGGTGCCGCTTTCACCTTCGATCAGCACGGTGCCCTGCGTACGCGCGGCCTTGGCCGCCACGGCCAGCGCGGCGCGAAAGGAGGGGGCGGCGCCGATCATCGAATCGAAATCGAGGGCTGCGCCCATCTTCTCGGTCAGCGGTTGCAGTTCGTCCGCCGGCACCTCGCGCGTGGTCGCCGCGCGCAGCGCCTGCAACAGGCGGTCGGGGCCGACCGGCTTGATCAGGTAGTCGGTGGCGCCCGCGCGCATCGCCTCCACCGCCAGCAGCGGCGATGAACTGGTGGTCAGCATCAGGATGGGCAGCGCAGGGCGCCGCGCCTTGAGCTCAGCGATCAGCGCGCAGGCATCGTCGCCGGGCACCCACTGGTCCAGCACGATGGCGCCCAGCTGCATGCCCTGCCGCGTACCCAGCGTGGCGATGGCGGTTTCGGCGTCGCGCGCGATGATCGTGCGCCAGCCTTCACGGGCTGCAAGCGCGCTGATGAGCCGGCATTGTGCCGGTTCATCGTCGATCAGCATCAACAGGCGATCTTCTGGTTCGGCCATGCGCTCCCCGGCACTTTGGATAGGCGGTCACTTTGGACAGGACCCATTGATAACCGCATCGGGTAAAGACCCGATTAAGCGTCCCCCCGCTGCTTGGCGCTTGAGCGGCAGGGGAGGTGCAGGTACAGGAGGCGCGCAGCCGGAACGCAGGTGTTCCGTGCGCCTTGGCAAGGGGTGAAAATGAGCTCTGCAAACGACATGAAGGCCGCCAACGCGACCTACGAAGGCTTCGTTAACCTGATCAAGGTCTCGGTGCCGGTTCTCGCCGTCATCACGGCCTTCGTCATCTACGTGATCCAGTAACGCCATCATGGCGGGGGCAACAAGGATCGCCGTCCTTCGGGAACGGGCGACGGGGGAGAGCCGTGTTTCGGCAACGCCGGAGACGGTGAAGAAATTCATCGCGCTCGGCGCAGCAGTCGTGGTGGAAAGTGGCGCCGGCGCCGGCGCTTCCATTGCTGACGACGATTATCGTGCCGTGGGTGCGGAAATCGCGGCCGAAGGCGCGGCAAAGGGCGCGGACATCGTGTTCGGCGTTCAGGGGCCGGAAGCGGATCTGCTGACGGGCGCAAAGCCCGGCGCGTGGGTCGTGGCCAGCCTTGATCCCTTTGGCAAGCGGGCGCGGGTGGATGCCTATGCCGCTGCCGGGCTTGAAGCCCTCGCCATGGAGTTCATGCCGCGCATTACCCGTGCGCAGAGCATGGACATCCTTTCCAGCCAGTCCAACCTGTCGGGCTACAAGGCCGTCCTCGTGGCCGCGAACCTTTATGGTCGCGCGTTCCCGATGATGATGACCGCGGCCGGCACGGTGAGCGCGGCCAAGGCCTTTGTCATGGGCGTGGGCGTTGCCGGGCTTCAGGCGATTGCGACTGCCCGCCGCCTTGGCGCGCAGGTTTCCGCCACCGACGTGCGCTCT
>JBDLVU010000287.1:0-3230 GCA_039804665.1 Pseudomonadota bacterium
GCTGGCCCTGCCCGCCCACGCGCTGCAGGTGAGCATCCGCGATGCCGCCGGCACGATCCTGCGCAACAAGGGTTATCTGGCCGCCGTTCAGGTGCCGGTGCAGCGGATCCAGAACGGTCAGGTGCGCATGGAAGTGCTCTACGCCCGCGTCACCTCGATCCGCGCCAAGGGCGAGACGCGCGGTGCCGAGCGCAAGCTGCAGGACTACCTCTCGCATCTCGGGCAGGGGGAGATCTTCGATCGCAATCGCGCTGAGCGTTACCTGCTGCTCGCGCGTGATTTGCCCGGTTACAATGTGCAGCTGACGCTGCGCCCTGCCGGCACCGCGCCGGGCGACCTGATCGGCGAAGTGACCGTGCTGCGCGAAGCGTATGCGGTGGACCTGACGGTGCAGGATCTGGCGGGCAAGGCCACCGGGCGCTGGGGCGGGCAGTTGCGCGCGCAGTTCTTCGGGCTGACGGGCATGGGCGATGCGACGACGCTGTCGTATTATGCCACCGCCGATTTCACCGAGCAGCACATCGTGCAGGCAAGCCACGAATTCCGCCCGGGCAGCGATGGGCTGGTGGTGGGCGGCCAGTTTACGTACGCGTGGACGCGGCCTGACATCGGCAACACCGGGCCGGCCGGCGCGCTCAAGGCGCGGACCGCGTTCGGCAGCCTTTACGCGCGCTATCCGCTGGTGCGGTCGCAACGGCGCAACCTGTGGGCGTCGGGCGGGCTCGATCTGGTCAACCAGACGGTGGACTTCATCGCCCCGCTGACGCGCGACCGCCTGAGCGTGCTGTGGCTGCGGATGGATGCCGACGCGGTCGACATGACGCGCGCGAACCCGCAGTGGCGGATGTCCGGTTCGGCCGAAGTGCGGCAGGGGCTGGACATGTTCGATGCAACGCGGTCGTGCCTCGGCGCGGGCTGCGGCAGCGCGGTGCCGACCAGCCGCCTCTCCGGTTCGCCCACTGCAACGGTGGTGCGCGCCGAAGGCGAATTCGAGCGCGCGTTCGGCAAGATCGCCTTCGCGCTGCGCCCGCGCGGACAATATGCCTTTGGTCCGGTGGAAAGCTTCGAGGAGTTTTCCGGCGGCAACTATACCGTGGGGCGCGGCTATGATCCCGGCGAGATCGTGGGCGATAGCGGCGTGGGCATCGCCGCCGAACTGCGCGGTCCGCGTATGCGGATGGGCAGCGGCGTGCACGTGCAGCCCTATGCCTTCGTGGATGCTGCATGGATCTGGAACCGTGGGAGAAAGGTTACGCTTGACGGGCGCCCGGCGGATGACCGGCTTGTGTCCGTCGGCGGTGGCGTGCGGGCCGAAGTGGCCGATCGCTTCCGGCTCGACGCCGCGCTGGCCGTGCCGCTGGAACGCGCCGGGCTGCTCGACCAGAAGCCGGACCCGCGCTTCCTGATTACCCTGACAACTCGTCTCCTGCCGTGGAGGGCCTTGTGATGGCCGCCGATCCCGTTTTCCGTTCCGTTCGTTTGCAGCGCATTTCTGCTGTGTCTGCGCTGGCTATTGCTGTCGCGCTTGCCACGCCTGCGCACGCACAGTCGTTGCAGGGAAGCGGGGTTTTCGCAGGCGGCTCCGGATCGATCAGCACGACCGCGACCACCACCGACATTTCGGTGGACACGCCGACCGCCGTGATCAACTGGACGCCGTCGGATACCGCAGGTACGGGCACCATCGCGTTTCAGCCGGCGGGTACGACGGCCACGTTCCACGGCAACCTGACCAGCGGCGCCGACTTTGCGGTACTCAACCGCGTGATCCCCGTGGACGGGCAGGGGAACCTCGTGCTCACCCGCCCGATCCAGTTCGACGGGCACGTCGTATCGCAATTGCAGTCAGTCAGCGGGGCGCCTACGCAGGGCGGCACCGTGTTCTTCTACAGTCCCGGCGGGATCATCGTCGGGGCGACGGCCGTGTTCGACGTCGGCAACCTTGCGCTGACCACGTCGGACCTGAACTATAATGCGTCCACCGGTGCTTTCGATAGCAACGGCAGCTATGCCTTCCTGACCTCGCACGTCGGGGCGGCGATCCAGATCGACAGCGGCGCGCAGATCAACGCGTCCGTGGGCAGTACCTCGAACGCCTACGTGGCCCTTGTTGCGCCGACCATCGTCAACAACGGCGCGATCAACGTCGATGGCTCTGCGGCGCTCATCGCGGCAGAGGCGGCGACGGTCCAGTTTTCGCCCGACGGCTTGTTCACCATCCAGGTGGACAGCGGCACCAGCGCCACCGGCACCGTGCTGACCAACAACGGCACCGTGACGGGCGCCAACCCGGGCAGCACGGCTGTGCACGCCATCTACATGGTGGCCGTGCCCAAGAACACCGCGATCACGATGGCGATCGCCGGGGGCAACCAGCTGGGCTTCGACGTGGCGGGCGCGGCGAATGTCGTGGGCAACACGGTGGTGCTTTCGGCAGGGTACGATGTGGTGGCCGGCGCGGTGCAGGGCACACGCTCGGCCGGCGGCGGCACCGGGCAGGCGGATTTGCGCATTGGCGCGGTGAACGCGACCTCTGCGGTGATCGGACAGGCCACCGGCGAGGCGCTGTTGCGCGTCACGGGCGGCGCGACGGCGAACTTTGCGTCGAACCTGGCGCTGGCCGGTGTCACCAATCCGCTCAACACCGATACCCGGGCGGCGCACGTGGTGGTGCAGGGCGCGGGATCGTCGGTACAGGTGGGTGGATCGCTGGTGGTGACGGCGCTGGATGCCGGTGCGGTCGATGGATCGCTGGCGTCAGACAGCACGGCGGCACAGGTGGACGTGACGACCGGCGGGTCGCTTAGCGTAACCGGCAACATGCGGGTGGATGCAAGCCGGTTCGGTCTTGGCGATGGCGGATCGGCCACGGGTGGCAGCGCCGCGCTGGTTGCGGGCGTGGGCGCGACCGTGGACATCGGCGGTAACCTCGATCTTGTGGCGACGGGTGCCGGAGCGCCGGTTCAGGCCAGTGCGGGCACAAGCGCCGGCAGCGGCACCGGCGGCGATGCGCAACTTGCTTATGGCAACGGAGCCTCGGTGGCGGTTCACGGCAACCTGACCGTGGACGCCTCTGGCGTGGGCGGCGTGCCGCTGGCCACGGGATATGCCGGTGGCAATGGCAGCGGCGGCAGCGCCAGTGTACTGGGCCAGACCGGCGGCGGCGCGCTTAATGTGTTTGGCAGCGCAACGCTCCATGCCGACGGCGTCGGCAGAATTGGACAGGGCTG
>JBDLVU010000288.1:0-3224 GCA_039804665.1 Pseudomonadota bacterium
ATATCCGCGGCATCGGCAATGCCTCGCCGGCGGCCGTGTCCGAACAGGGCGTCGGGATCTATCTCGATGGCGTCTATATCGCCCGCTCGGCCGGCGCGATCTTCGATCTCGTCGATCTGGAGCGGATCGAGGTGCTGCGCGGCCCGCAGGGCACCCTGTTCGGCCGCAACAGCGTGGGCGGCGCGATCCAGCTGGTCAGCCGCAAGCCGGCGGCCAACGCGGGGGCCGAAGCCAAGATGGGCTATGGCACCTTCGGCGATTGGTACAGCCGCCTCCGGGTCGATACCGGCGACCTCGGCGGCAGCCCGTTCCGGGCCTCGGCCACCTATATGCACCGCCAACGCAACGGCTATATCGATAACACCCTGGCCCCCTCGAACCGCGATCCGGGCGCCCTCAACAGCGAGGCGGTGACAGCGGCCCTGCAGGGCGATTTCGGCAATCTGACCGCGAACTACGCCTTCGATTATAACGAGCGCGAAGGCGTGCCGGCCTTCTTCCAGACGGTCGCCGCCACCGATGACGTGCGCTCCTATTTCGGCAGTTCGCCCGATTTCGGCGGCGCGGCGTTCCAGATCAGTCCGACCAAGCTGGATAGCGGACAGCAGCTGCCGGCCACCGATCTTTCCGGCAACCAGACCTTCAGCGTGAAGGCGCGCGTCTATGGCCACGCGCTGACCCTGAACTGGCAGGTGGCCCCGAACGTCACCGTCAAGTCGATCACGGCCTATCGCGCCTATCGCCAGGATGGCGCCAACGGCCTGTCCGGCAATGGCGATCTGCAGGGTTTCACGCTCAGCCCGCTGCTGTTCGTGGATGGCAGCGAGATTCCGGAAGGGGTCAATCCGGTCAATCTCTACGATGGCTACACCACCCAGCGGCAGCACCAGTTCTCGCAGGAACTGCAACTGCTCGGCGCGGCCGGGGCGTTCAAGTACGTGCTCGGCGCCTTCTATTTCGATGAGAAGGCCTCGGAAGCGAACTACCAGAAGCTTACCTACGTGTTGAGCCCGGAGGCCGGCGTGAATCTCACCCCGCTGCAGGCTTTCAACGGCAAGATCCGCTCGCATGCGCTGTTCGGTCAGGTCAGCTATGCGCCCGGCGATGGCCAGCTCGAGCTGACCGGCGGCCTGCGCTACACCCACGACAAGAAGTGGCTGACCCTCGCGGGCGATGTGCAGCCGAATCTGGATGGGTCTGTTGCCTACGACAACGTGTCGTGGCTGGTCTCCGCCAACTACCGCTTCCGCCCGGACCTGATGGGCTATGTGCGCGTGTCCAGCGGCTTCCGCGCCGGCGGCATCAATCCCTCCGCCACGGAGATCAACGTGTTCAAGCCGGAAACGATCGTCTCCTACGAGGCCGGGGTGAAGGCGGAATGGTTCGACCGGCGCCTGCGCACCAACCTGGCCGTGTTCTACGTCGACTATCGCGATCTGCAGATTTCGCAGTTCCTGGCCGGAACGGAAGGCGCCACCTCGGCCATCGTCAATGCGGGCAAGGTCGCCTACCGCGGGGTCGAGGCCGAAGTGACCACGATCCCGGTTCGCGGGCTGACGCTCGAGGGTTCGCTCGGGTACACCTCACCCAAGTACAAGACCTATCTCTATCTCGATCCGGCGACCGACCAGGTCATCAACGTCGCCGACGAGGCCCGCATGTCGCAGGCCGCGAAGTTCAACGCCCATGTTGGTGCGCAGTATGAGCAGCAGGTGTCCTTCGGCACCCTCTCGCTGCGGGCGGACTATTCCTACCGCAGCACGGTCTACTGGTTCACGCTCGACCGGTTGAACCCGTTCAACCGCGACATCCGCTCGCGGCCAGATCACAACCTGCGTGCGCGCATCGCCCTCGATGATATCGCGGTGGGCCGGGCGCGGTTGGGGCTGGGCGTGTGGGGCGACAACCTCACCGATCAGCGCAATATCGATTTCGGGATCGATTTCGGCAGCCTGGGCTATGCCAGTGCCTCGTTCAAGAAGCCGCGCAGCTTCGGGTTCGATGCCCGGATCACGTACTAGGCCTAGCTTCGCATCCCGATACCAGCAGGTCGACGAGTTGCCGCAAGTGATCGTCCGTAGGCACGTCCTTGGCGATCACGATGTGGCCCGCGATCGACGTGAACAGGGTCGAGATGACGAGGATCGGATCGATCTCCGGGCGGATGCCCCCGGTGCGCTGCGCCGCCCGGAGGGGCCCCGCCATCCTGGTCGAGATGTCGCTCCACTGGCTGTGGGTCTGTTCGGCAAGGTGTTCCACGCTCAATTGCGCGGTCAACACGTTGATGGCGATCTCGTCGGGGCGGGCGGAGAAATCGCGGAAAGCGAAGGCAGCATGTTGCAGATGGGCCCGCCAGTCGTCCTGCGGTTCAACCTGGAAGATCGAGTTGTGGGCGCGCAGGGCTTCGGCGACGAGCTGTTCGCGGTTCGGCCAGCGCGCGTAGATCGTCGATCGCGCGATGCCGGATCGCTCGGAGATGTCCTGCACGGTGAAATCGCCCTTGCCGTCCTTGATGAACTGCAGAACGGTCTCCGCGACCTTCTGCCGGACCCGCTCGGTGCGTCCGCCCGGCCTGATGCTGCCTCGTACCATGTGCTCTCCTTACCGGCACAAGGGCGCAGGGTTCAAGGTGGGGGGCGCAATTCCGGTCGGGCGTCCGGGCCGCCCCCTTCCGCGCGGAGATTCTCACGATGATGCCTTCACCCCCGTTGCCCGGCGCCGAAGCCGCGGCCCGCGAACCCTGGGGGGTGCTGGTGCCGCTGTCCCTGGTCGGGTTCCTCCTGATCGGCGCCATGCTGACTTCGCTCAGCATCTACACGGTGGTTATGCAGGCGCAGTTCGGCTGGAGCGCGACCGCCCTGGGCGCCGGGCCGGTGGCCCTGCTGGTGGGCATGAGCGCGGGCAACCTGTTCGTCAGCCCGGCCATGCGCCGGTTCGGGCTGCCCGGATCGTTCGCGTTCGGCTGCGCGTTGGCGGGGGTAGCCTGGGCCGCGGCCGGGCTCTCCGCCACGCTTGTGCAATTCGTCACGGCGATGGCGCTGGCGGGGCTGGGCGCCGGCATGGCAACCATCGTTCCGGGCATCGCCCTGCTGACCCAGGCCTTCCACCTGCGCCGGGGCCTTGCCATTGCCCTGTTCATCGGCAGTTGTTCCCTGGCAAGCGCGACGATGCCGCTGGCCACCAACCTCTTGATCGAGCGCATCGGGTGGCGCGCCACGTTCTGG
>JBDLVU010000289.1:0-3216 GCA_039804665.1 Pseudomonadota bacterium
GAGCCGGCGCACGGCGCGGGTGCCGGCGCGGCGGCCGATTTCCTCTGGCGAGAGAAGGTCGGCGGCATGGTGGGCGCTGCGCCAGCAGTAATCGCGCTGCATCGCCTCGCCCTCGCCCGCGATCACGCTGGCCGAGATCGAATGGCTCGACGCGGCATAGCCACCGGTGAAACCGTGGCTGGTGGCGAGCGCGACGACGCCGCGCCCGGCGCCGGCGTTGCCGCCTTCGCTGTTGGTCACGCCCGATACCGCGCGGGCGGCGTCTTCGGCGGCTTCGGCCATGCGGCGCAGGTCCGCCGGGGCGGTGTCCTGCCCGTCGTCGAGATCGAGATCGGCGGGAATCCCGCGAAACAGCAGTTCTTCGGGCGCGAGGCCGGCGTAAGGATCGGCCGGGGCAAGGCGCGCCATCGCCACCGCGCGGCTGGCCAGTTCATCGAGCGCGGCGTCGCCAAGGTCGGTCGAGCCGATCGAGGCCGAGGCGCCGCCGACGAACACGCGCAGGCCGATGTGTTCGGATTCCGACCGTTCGACGTCTTCCAGCTTGCCCAGCCGCACCGCGACGCTTTCGGACGCGTTGGCGAGATAGACCGCATCGCCCGCCTCCGCCCCCGCCTTGCGCGCACGTTCGACGAGCGCCTGGCAGCGTTCCTGGGCTTCGGCGGGAGAGAGCATCAACGGGCCTTTCGTGCGGGAACGCGCGATCTAGCGACGGACAGCCCCCGATTCAATCGCGCCCGTCATCAAACCCGCCATCAAAGCAGCGCGGCAACGCCTTTGAACAGGCCGGTCAGCAGGAAGGGCAGGCCGATGGACAACAGCCAGACGATGGCCTGATCGTGCCGGAACGGGCGGCGCAGCGCGGGATCGTGCGCGGCATCGTCGGACAGGTGTTCCCACCGGCGTTCGAAGCGGCGGAACAGCGGGATCACGCCCGCGACAAGGACGACTAGCGCCATGGTGGGCAGAAGCGAGGTGCCGGTGCCGTCCATCGCGTGGACCGTGACGAAAATCTGGAGGCCGGTGTAGACCAGCAGGCCATAGGCGACCGTGTCGCTCATCCGCTTTCGCCAGTCGACCTGGCGGTGTGGCGAAGACGATACGATCTTGTCCATGGGTTGACCCCTGTTCCTGCTCCCGACCTTGCCGAATAGATCATGCAACGCGCCAGCATTCAAGATTGCATTCTGGCCGATCATACGTTGCAATCGACAACCGGATGGCTTGTTCCGGAACGCCTCCATGCACAAATCCTGCCAGATCCGTCGCGCACGGGCTTTGCCGGGGGGCCGGAGCAAGCTATGGCCCTATATGGAAACGACGAAACTGACGACGAGCGGAAGCGCGAGCCGATGACCACCCTTGCCGAAAAACAGGGCGAAGCCGCCCCGAATGCCGCGCCACCTATCCCTCAGGGCGGGCTGGAGGTGGTTTCGATCGCCAAGTCGTATGACAAGCGCGCGGTGCTGACCGACATATCGTTGTCGGTGGGCAAGGGCGAGGTGCTGGGCCTGCTGGGGCCGAACGGCGCGGGCAAGACCACCTGTTTCTATTCGATCATGGGGCTGGTGCGGCCGGATTCCGGGCGCATCCTGCTGGACGGCGTGGATATCACCAAACTGCCGATGTATCGCCGCGCGATCCTGGGGCTGGGCTACCTGCCGCAGGAAACCTCGATCTTCCGGGGTATGACGGTCGAACAGAACATCATGACCGTGCTTGAACTGATCGAGCCGGACAAGGTGACCCGCGCGGCGGAACTGGAGCGGCTGCTGGACGAATTCGGCCTGACCCGGCTGCGCACCAGCCCGGCGATGGCGCTTTCGGGCGGCGAGCGGCGGCGCTGCGAAATCGCGCGGGCGCTGGCGGCAAAGCCCTCTATTATCCTGCTCGACGAACCGTTTGCCGGCATCGACCCGCTTTCGATCAGCGACATCCGCCATCTGGTGACCGATCTGAAGAACCGCGGCATCGGCGTGCTGATCACCGACCACAACGTGCGCGAAACGCTCGATATCGTGGACCGCGCCTGCATCATCTATGGCGGGCAGGTGCTGTTTGCCGGGAGCCCGGAGGCGTTGGTGGCCGATCCCAACGTGCGACGGCTCTATCTGGGCGAAGGCTTCACCCTGTAAGGCCGGGGCGAAGGGGAGGCATGGTTTAGATGGCGCTCGGCCCAAGACTGGATCTTCGCCAGACCCAGTCGCTGGTGATGACGCCGCAGTTGCAGCAGGCGATCAAGCTGCTGGCGCTGTCCAATCTGGAAGTCGAAACCTTTATCGGTGAGGCATTGGACGCCAATCCGCTGCTCGATATCGGCGACGCCGCGCCGGGCGATGCGGTGGAGGTGGTCCCCGAGGAGCTGCGCCGCACGCATCTGGAAAGCTCGCCGGTGGACCAGCTGGTGAGCGAGGGCCGCGCCGAGGACGACCGACCGCTGGATATCGACGCCAGCGCATTGGACCGCGACCGCGATACCGGCGACGGCGCGCGGATGGAACTGGTGGATCATCGGTCCGCCGGAACGGGCGGCGAGGGGCCCGACATCGACGAGCGGGGCCGGTTCGACGAAACGCTGTCCGAACACCTTCACGCGCAGATCGGCGCGACCTGTTCCGACCCGCAGGCGCTGTTCGTGGCGCGCTGGCTGATCGACCAGCTGGACGAGGCGGGATACCTGACACTGCCGCTGGGCGAGGCGGCGGATGCGCTGGGCGTGGACCTGGCCAGCGTGGAAGCCGCGCTGGAACTGGTGCAGGCGCTCGATCCAACGGGGGTGGGCGCGCGCTCGCTTTCCGAATGCCTTGTCTTGCAGGCGCGCGAGGCGGACCGTTACGATCCGTGCATGGCGCGGTTGCTCGACAACCTCGACCTGCTGGCGCGCGGCGAACTCGCCCGGCTGAAGCGCATGTGCAACGTCGATGACGAGGACTTTGCCGAAATGCTGGCCGAGCTGCGCGGCTATGACCCCAAGCCGGGCCTGCGCTTTGGCGGCGGCGGGGCCGAACCGGTGGTGCCGGACATTCTTGTGCGCGCGGTGCCGATGAAGGACGGCGGCACGGGGTGGGACATCGCGCTGAATCAGGCCACGTTGCCACGCCTGATCGTGAACCGCAGCTATTATGTGGAGATGCGCGGGGCCTGCGTGGGGCGTGAAGCAAAGGCGTGGCTGGGCGAAAAGCTGGCCGATGCCAACTGGCTGGTAAAGGCGCTGGACCA
>JBDLVU010000290.1:0-3183 GCA_039804665.1 Pseudomonadota bacterium
CGGATTGCCGTCGGCACCGATGGTGACGACTTCGCCGTGGTAGTTCGTGGGAATGCCACCCATGTTGTAGTGCACGGTGGGCACCACGGGCAGCGGCTGGCGGGTCAGGTCGACGCCGGCAAAGATCTTGCCGCTTTCGGTGATCCCCGGCAGACGCTCTGCCAGCACCTTTTGATCGATGTGATCGAGGTGCAGGTAGATGTGGTCCTTGTGCGGGCCGACGCCGCGCCCTTCGCGGATTTCCAGCGCCATCGAACGCGAGACGACGTCGCGGCTGGCAAGGTCCTTGGCCGAAGGGGCATAGCGTTCCATGAAACGCTCGCCTTCGGAGTTGGTCAGGTAGCCGCCTTCGCCGCGCGCGCCCTCGGTGATGAGCACGCCCGCGCCGTAAATGCCGGTGGGGTGGAACTGAACGAATTCCATGTCCTGCAGCGGCAGGCCGGCGCGCAGCACCATGCCGCCGCCGTCACCGGTGCAGGTATGGGCCGAAGTGGCGGTGAAGTACGAACGACCATAGCCGCCAGTGGCCAGCACGACGGCGTGGCTGCGGAAGCGGTGGATCGAGCCATCGTCCATGCACATCGCGATCACGCCGCGGCATTCGCCGTTTTCCATGATCAGGTCGATGGCGAAGTATTCGATGAAGAAGTCCGCATCGTACTTCAGCGACTGCTGGTACAGCGCATGGAGCATGGCGTGACCGGTACGGTCGGCCGCGGCGCAGGTGCGCTGCACCGGCGGGCCATCGCCCATGTTCTGCATGTGGCCGCCGAACGGACGCTGATAGATGGTGCCTTCGGCGTTGCGGCTGAAGGGAACCCCTGCGTGTTCCAGTTCATAGACCGCCGCCGGCGCTTCACGCACCATGTATTCGATGGCGTCCTGATCGCCCAGCCAGTCCGACCCCTTGACGGTGTCGTACATGTGCCAGGTCCAGTGGTCCGGGCTGTTGTTGCCGAGCGAGGCCGCAATGCCGCCCTGCGCCGCGACGGTGTGCGAGCGCGTGGGGAACACCTTGGTGATACAGGCGGTGCGCAGGCCGGCCTGGGCCGAACCCATCGTGGCGCGCAGGCCCGAACCGCCCGCACCCACCACGACGGTGTCGTAGGTGTGGTCGATGATCTTGTAGGCAGGTTGAGTAGAAGTCATGGCTCAGGCGCCCCCGAGAGCAATGCGGATGACCGAGATCACGCCAAAGGCGATCGCGGCGAACGGCACGATGTTGACGAGCAGCCAGGCAATGACCTTGCCGCCTTCCTCGTGGATGTAGTCTTCCAGCATCACCTGAACGCCAACGCGCGCATGGGTGATGGTGTTCAGCATGATCAGCACCAGCGCGGTGGCCGGGACCGGCTTCGACGCCCATGCATGGACCGTGGCATAGTCATGCGACGGCAGCAGCGCGAGGCTGATCATCAGGAAAGGAATGAGGACGAGGTTGCCCACAGCGGTAAGACGCTGGAGCAGCCAGTGATGCGTGCCGTGGTGGCTGGCGCCAAGCCCGCGCACCCGGCCGATGGAAGTACCGTTACCCATGAAACCCCCGATGGATCAGCGCAGCAGGACAAACGCCCAGAACAGGGCGGTGGCAGCGACGGAAAACAGGATGGTGAAGCTGGACCAGCGCGCGTTGGCGTCCAGTTCGTAGCCCGCGCCGATATCCAGCACGAAGTGGCGGATGCCGGTGGCCATGTGCTGGAAGAAGGCCCAGGTCAGACCGACGAGTAGCAGTTTGCCCAGCAGCGCGGTGACCGTGGCGAGACCGCCGCCGGTGCCGAGCCAGACGTAGTCGAGGAAGGTCTGGTAGCTTTCCGGACCGCCGGCAATGGCACCGACCCACCACAGCAGCAGGCCCAGCCCTGCGAAGGCCAGACCGTGGCCGGTTACGCGGTGCAGGATCGAAACCAGCATCGCCGGCCCCCAGCGCCAGATCTGCAGGTGCGGCGAAAGTGGCCGGTTGGAGCGCGTCTGCGCCATGGGAAACCCCCTCGTTAGCTATACGAACAACCGCCTTGCGGCGGCCGGATCGCGATTCGTATTAGTCGAAATGGCGCATCGCGCAACCTATGCGGAAGGGTAAGCGGCAAGACGCCTGTTGCAGGGTGGCAAAGCCTTGGCCTAAGGCGCGGGGCATGAGCCAAGAAAGCTGGAAAATCACCGTGTTCGGCCCGCGCCATCTGGTGCAGGCGGCGCTGATCGCACACGAGGATGCATGGGACTGGGACCCGGAGATCGTGATCGCGGGCAGCGAGATCGCCGAGGACAAGCCCGAGGATTGGCAACTGGAAGCATGGCTGGGGCGCAAGCCGGGCAAGGCAGACAAAGCTGCGGTCGAAGCCCTGTTTGCCGGGTCCAAGGTCGATCTGGTGGTGGAAAAGCTGCCCGAAACCGACTGGGTGACGCTGAGCCAGCAGGGCGTGGAGCCGATCCGCGAGGGTTGTTTTTACGTGCACACGCCCGAGTACGACGACATTGCCGAGCCGGGCGTGCGCAACTTCCTGATCCCCACCAGCCAGGCGTTCGGCACCGGGCAGCACGCGACGACGGCGGGGTGCCTTGCCATGCTGAGCCACATGAAGCGGCAGGGCGTGCGCGTGCGCAATCTGGCCGATATCGGCACGGGCACGGGATTGCTGGCGTTTGCGGGGATGCACCTGTGGCCGCGCGCGCGGGCCGTGGCGAGCGATATCGACGCGGTGTGCGCGCCGGTGGTGGCGGCCAATGCCGATGCTAATGGCGTGGACATGGGCGACGGGCCGGGCCGCATGGCGATGGTGATCGCGGCGGGCATGGACGATCCGCTGTTGCGCGCGGCGGGGCCGTATGACCTGCTGATCGCCAACATCCTTGCCGGGCCGCTGGTGGAACTGGCGCCGGATTTTGCGCAAGCCGTGGTGCCGGGCGGCAGCGTGCTGCTGGCGGGGCTGCTGGAAACGCAGGAGGCGACGGTGCGCGCGGCCTATCGCATGGCGGGGCTACGGCTCGCGGCGCGGATGGTGCGAGGCGACTGGTCGATCCTGTGGCTGCGTCGGCGCGCCGGGGGCAGCGTACGGGGCGCACGCCTGAGCGCGCGGCCGGAATGGTCGCAGGGGTGGTGAACTAGGCCAGCGTTTCGGCCAGGAGTTCCAGCGCGGCGCGGGTGAAGGCCTGCATGTTAAAAAGCCGCTCTTCGCTGTGGGTGTG
>JBDLVU010000291.1:0-3182 GCA_039804665.1 Pseudomonadota bacterium
CATCGCGGAAACGGATGGGGGCGAGCTGAAGCTTGCCCTTCTTTTCGATGTAGGTCTGTTCTGGCCCGTTGACCATGATATCCGACACGTCGGGATCGTTGAGAAGTTCTTCCAGCGGGCCAAAGCCGAGCAGTTCGTCGATCAGCACCTTTTCCAGCGCGAACTGTTCGCGGCGGTTCAGGGTGACCTTCAGTTCGGCCAGCACTTCCATGATGATCGGCCGGAATTCCTCCGACAGTTCTTCCTTGGTCAGCGTGGCGGCGGCTTCTGGATCGACGCGTTCGAGCAAGCGCGGCAGCACCTGCTCCTTGATCTTGTGGACCGAGGCTTCGAAGCCTTCGGCCTGATAGTTGCCTTCTGAAACGCCGTTGGCGCGGTCGGCCAGTCGGGTCAGCGCGTCGGCCTTGGCGGCGGCCGAGGTGATCGGCTGGTCCAGCATATCCATCGGCGGCAGCGGCGGAAACTGGTCTCCACCCAGCGGCACAGGCACCGGCGATTGCGCGTTCGCATTCTCGCCAGTCTTCATCGGGCGCGCGACGCCGAACGACGGGCGCATCGCGGGGGTTCCCCCGCCCACTCCGGTCTTTCGCCCAAAAGCGCTCATGCGATCGTTCCTGTCTTCGTAGCGGTTGTCATCGGCCAAGGGTGGTCAGCAGATGCTTCTCAAGCAGGGTGAATAAACCGGAAACCATCAAGAAATTCTTAGCGGGTCACCAGACACGGCGGCAGCTTGCTGCCGCGGGAACGCGCGGGGTGATGCGATAAAACGCGCGCAGCCAGTGGCCATCGACTTCCTGGTGGTAGTTGGAGGCGAGGTAGTCCCTGAACCGTGCGTCTTCGCTGAAGAAGGCCAGCGTGTCGAAGTCGTCGGGGCGGGTGATGAAATTCGGTTCGTGGTTTTCAATGAGGATCAGGGCAGGCGATGCACAGGCCATATCCGCGAAGGTTTCGTCCTTCACCGTTCGTTCCAGCGCGCGCATGGCTGGACTGTCGGTATGGTCGGCGCGGGCGCGCCCGATCGCCGGGATCATCCAGTGCGCGTAGTAGCGGCTTGCCCAGACAAGATTGCGGTCTTCCACCGTGGGCCAGCCCCACATCGGGTTGCTGGCGATCACCATGACCGTCCCGCCTTTTGCAACGCGATCGACCAATACGCCGGCCAGCTTTTCGCGATGGCTGAAATATGGCCCCTGAAAGATCGTCATTGCAAAGGAAACGGCGAAAGCGAGGACGATGAGCGGACGGCTGGCAAAGTCGCGCACGCGTTGCGGGGCGGAGAAGCCGACGCTCGCCAGCAGCATGGTCGCCATGCCGCTGGTTGAAATCGCGTGATACTGCCAGCCCTTGCGCTGTGCGATGTAGGCAAGGAAAAATCCGACCATCGATACGCCAAGTGCCTGAACGTCGGCGTGGCCGGACAGGCGCCGCCAAAGACCCGTGACGCCAAGGGATAGGATGGTCAGTGCCCAGATGACTTGCGCCGGTTCGTCAAAGCACATCCAGAGCGGTGACTCATACCCGGCATATGCAAGGGTGACCATCGGCACGATGCGATGCACGAAATCGGGGGCAAACAGAAGGATAGCGCCGACATACGTGAGGGCGACCCCGGCGAGAGTCATCGTCTCCACGCGGATGGCGCGGTATTGGCGGCGTTGCCGGAACAGCAGCAGAAGTTCGAGCAGCAGGGGAACCAGCGCGAAATAGTGCTTCAGCGCGAAACCGAAACTGGCGACCAGCGCGACGGCAAAGGCAAGCGCAGGATGCGGCTTGCGTTCGTCGAGCCGCATGGCGATGAGAAAGGCATAGGGAATTGCAGCGATCAGCACGATCTGTTCGCGCTGCCCGAAATCGTACAGCGATGTGAAAATGCCCACGCACAATGTGGCGACCATGGCCAATGCCCGCTCGACCGGGCCTTCGAAGCGTCCGAGGTTGCCGACGAAAAGCGCGCAAACCAGCGAAAGCAGGCAAATCGCGGCAACGAGCAATTCGTGGGGCAGCGCGCCGGTTATCGCAGCAAGCCATTCAAGGGGGAGCGCCATCCAGAACCACAACGGTGGGTTGAGTTCGTTGATCTGCCCGTAAAGCGCCACGCCGTGGTACATCTGGCGCGCGATCCACAATTGCCAGGCGACGTCGTGGGTCAGCGCGATACCGTGCAAGGCCGCGATCGCCAGCGCGGTCGCCGGGATCACGACCGCCTCCCCAAGGCGCTCGCGAAGGATCGTTCGCAGGGCGGGCGCATCGGGGGCGAACACGAAGTGGCGTGACAGCAGATAGAAGCACGCGGTGTAGGCCGCTAGCCCGGAAAGGTGGAGTAGCGGCGATCCCGCGAGGCCGGCACGCAGGCCGGTCCGGACGACAAGGTAGTTGAGCGACCACGCCATGCCGAATGCGATCAGGTATCGCGCGATTTCTCCGCTGCTCGAAGGCTTGTTCGCACCGAAGGTCCAGCGCCGGTTGATGACAAAGCCAAACACCAGCCCCGCGCCGTATCCGAGCGCGTTGGCGGGCACGTCGGGAATGCCAAGTCGCAATCCAAGGAGGATGACCGTGAAGCCAAGCAGCGTGTTGCCCAGTCCGGTTATCGCGAACCGGACGATCGGCGGTGACGAGACGAGCATTCAGCGTCCGATCAGGTGATATTGCGCGCCCAACGGCAGCCAGTGCAATAGCCGTTCCAGCCGCCGCATCCTGCCCAGAACAGGCGGCAGGAACAGGCAATAGCGCCTGTCCACGGCATCGAACCCGGCAGCCAGCAAGCGATGCCGCATTTCGGCCGCGTTGATCAGCACGGCGTCACGGTCAAATTCGCAGCGCGCGACGGCCCGACGCGTGAGTGGATTGGCTGGATTGTGTTCGAAAAGCACAAAAGCGCCGTCAGGGCGCAGAACGCGACGGATTTCGCGCAGCAGGGGGATGTGGTGGTCGACCGGAATGTGATGGAACACGCAGGCGGTGAAGACGCAGTCGATGCTGTTGTCGGGCAATGGAATCGAAATTCCATCGTAAGCGAGCGTGCTGACGCCTGCGATCTTCTGTGCGTTGACAAGATCGAGGCTGGCGGCGGAAACGTCCAGCGCAACAAGGCGCGTATCGGGGAAGGCGGCCCGCATGGGGGGCAGCGCGTTGCCGATGCCTGCTCCGAAATCGAGGATTGTTTGCGGAACTCGCCCCAG
>JBDLVU010000292.1:0-3165 GCA_039804665.1 Pseudomonadota bacterium
TGGTCGGGTCGATCCCGCGCACCCGCCCACCATTTCGCTGCCGAACAGGATGTTCTTGTTCTCGATCACGTCGGCCAGCAGATCAACGCCCGGCTGGTGATAGACGCACGTGTCGAAGTACACGTTGTTCATCAGGTGGCCCGAAAGATCGGGCTTTTTCAGCATGTCGGCCAGCCCGCGATAGCGTCCCCAGTGATAGGGCACCGCACCGCCGCCATGCGGGATGATGAAGCGCAGGGTCGGGAACCTGGCAAACAGGTCGCCTTCCAGCAGCTGCATGAACGCAATGGTATCGGCCGCGATGTAGTACCCGCCCGTGGCGTGCATCGCCGGGTTGCACGATCCCGAAACGTGGATCATCGCCGGCACGTCCAGTTCCACCATCTTTTCATAGAACGGGAACCAGTATTCGTCCGTCAGCGGCGGATGGGTAAAGCGCCCGCCGCCCGGATCGGGGTTCAGGTTGCACCCGATGAAGCCCAGTTCGTTCACGCAGCGCTCCAGCTCGGCGATCGAGCTGGTCATGTCCGCTTCGGGCGATTGCGGCAGCATGCACACGCCCGCGAACGTTTCGGGGTAAAGCCCCACCACGCGCGCGATCAGGTCGTTGCACACCTGCGCCCACTTCACCGCCACGCTCTGGTCGCCCACATGCGGCGCCATGGCCGAAGCGCGCGGCGAAAAGATCGTCATGTCCGCGCCGCGTTCCTTCAGCAGGCGCAGCTGGTTGCTCTCGATCGTCTCGCGGATCTCGTCGTCCGAGATCTCGGGATAGGCCGGGCATTCGGTTCCGGCCTTGAACGCGGCCTTCTGCTTTTCGCGCCATTCGTCGTGCGCCTTTGGCAGCACGGTATAATGGCCGTGGCAGTCGATGATCATGGTCATGCGACTTCAGTCCTCTCAGGTTTGAACGCGATCGTCTTGCCCGCCTGCTCGCGCTGGCGGCGCACGGTGCCGCTGGTCATCACCGGTTCCACGCCCAGCGATTCCAGCGTTTTGGCAGATTCTTCCATCTCGGCGGCACGGCGCAGCCCGTGGGTCGTCATCCGTTCCACGTTGTATTCGGCGCGGGCGAACCAGCTGTCCTTCTTCTCGCTGGCATCCAGCGAGGCCAGCACTTCGTCCACCACGCCCGCCTTGCTCGCGGCGAGCATCATCTCGGCGGTCAGCGCCTCGATGCCCTTGACCATCACCGAACGGATCATCTTGATCGCGCTCGCCCGGCCCACTTCGTTGCCGACCACGCGCACGTTGGCAAAGCCGGCCGCGCGCAAGGCATCGGCCGCATCATCGGCCGCCGGCCCCGCCACCAGCAGCGGCACGTTCATCCGCGCAGGGTTCACCGGTGCCAGCACCGCCACGTCAACATAACGTCCGCCCGCAGCTTCCACCGCCAGCGCGGCGGCGCGCTTGGTATCGGGCGCCACCGAATTCATGTCGCACCACAGCGCGCCCGGCTTCAGCAGCGCGGCAAAGTCCTGCGCCGCCGGCAGCGCCGAATCCGCCGTCACCAGCGACAGCACCAGCCCCGCGTCGGAAAGCGCGCATTCCGCCGTGGCGCAGGCCACGACGCCCGCCTCTTCCATCGCCGCACGGCGCTTGGGCAGGATGTCGAATGCGCTCGCGGCGGATTCCCACCCGGCCGCCTTGGCAAAGGTCGATCCGGCTTCACCGAAGCCAATCAGGGCAATCGTGCTTTCCATCGCGCGGTGTCCTGCTGCCGTCACGGCGCCCGAACAAATGCAATTCGCGCCCGGGCCATAAATTTATGCGAAACCTTCGTCCGCCACTTCACGCAGCAGCGCGGCGAACGCCGCCTGCGGCGCGGTCGGCCGCCACCCTTCGCGCGTGGTAATGCCAATCCGCCGCAGCACCGGCGCGGGGGTGGGGAGTGCCGCCAGCACGCCCGCCTGCAATTCCACCGCCAGCTGCGCAGGCGACAGCAGCGTCAGCGAATCCGATCCCAGCAGCAATTGCCGCACCGTCAACACCGATCCACACTCGATGCCCACCACCGGCGGCTCCACCCCTGCCGCGCGCATCATGTCCTCCCAGTATCGCCGCAGCGGCGTATCGCGCGCAGGCAATATCCACGCGAAATCGGCCAGCGCCGCGTTGGGATCGGCCATCGACAGCAACGGATGCCCAGCCCGCATCACCAGTTGCGGCCGGTCCTCGAACACCGCCTCCTGCCGCAAATCATCCAGCATCGCCTGTTCGCGCAGCGCGCCCAGCATCAGGTCGATTTCCCCATCACGCAACGGCCCCGCCAGCTCGGCATGGCTGCCTTCCACCACCGCGATTCCCACCCCCGGATGGCGCGCGTGAAACCGCAGGATCGTCTCGGGCAGCCAGCGCGCGCGGCTCAGCGGCATCGCCCCGACCACGATCCGCCCGGCCGCCTTGCCCTGCCACGCCGCCACTTCGGCAAGCCCGCTGCGCAGCTCCGCCATGGCAAGGCCAAACCCGCGCGCGCGCCGCTCTCCGGCGGGCGTCAGCAGGATCGAGCGCCCGCGCTTTTCCACCAGCCGCTGCCCCAGCGCCACCGCCAGATCGGCCACCGCGCGGTGCAGCGATGCCGCCGAAAGCCCTGTCGCCTCTGCCGCCCCGGCATAGGAACCGGCCCGCGCCAGCGCCAGAAACGCGCGCAGTTGCGTGCCCGTCACGCGCGGACTGCCCACGTGCGCCGCCGCCGCTTCCGCACGCGGCGCCAGCAGCCGCGCCGGCTCGGTCGGCGCCATGCCGCTGGCCCCGCGTTCGAACAGCGTGCACCCCAGATCCGCCTCAAGCCGCGCGATGGCCTGCGTGAGCGCGGGCTGGGTCAGGTTCACCGCCTTGGCCGCGCGCGTCACGCTGCCGTGGCGCACCGTGGCGGCAAAGGCGGCGAAGTGGCGGATGTTGATGGCTGGTGCGTTCACGCCCACGCGTTTAGCATTTCCTTATGGCTGGCGGCAAACAATGGATTAGCACCCGCACCGCCCCCGCCGCATGGAACGCCAGCAGAATTTCCATGGAGAGCCTCATCATGTCGGGTATCGTCGTCCAGAACATCGAACGGGCCGATCCGGCCGTGATCGACGGCCTCGCCGCCTGCGGCGTGGCGACCGTCCATGAAGCGCAAGGCCGCACCGGCCTGCTCGCCAGCTACATGCGCCCGATCTATCG
>JBDLVU010000293.1:0-3162 GCA_039804665.1 Pseudomonadota bacterium
GGATGCACATGCGCGACGACGCCCTGATCTTTTCCAGCGGCGCGCTCGCCAATCTGGCCGTCGCAGCCTACGCCGCCGTTCTCGTCGCGATCTCCGCGCTCACCTGGCGCTGGATCGAAAAACCGGCGCAAGGCTGGTTCAACACGCTTGCCTCTGGCCGAACGGCGCCCGCGCCGCTATCGGCCCGGACCTGAGATTCCCGCCCATTTCGCAAGATACAATCTGAAAGGAAGTTTTCGTGAAGGTCTATTACGACGCCGATTGTGATCTGAACCTGATCACGGGCAAGAAGATCGCCATCCTCGGCTATGGCTCGCAGGGCCACGCCCATGCGCAGAACCTGCGCGATTCGGGCGTCAAGGAAGTGGCCATCGCGCTTCGTCCCGGTTCGGCCAGCGCCAAGAAGGCCGAAGCTGCCGGCTTCAAGGTTCTCGCCAACGCCGATGCCGCCGCCTGGGCCGACGTTCTCATGATCCTCGCGCCCGATGAGCATCAGGCCGCCATCTATGCGAACGATCTGGCCGCCAACCTGAAGCCGGGCGCCGCGCTCGCTTTCGCGCATGGCCTCAACATCCACTTCGGCCTGATCGAAGCGCGTGCCGACATCGACGTGATCATGGTCGCGCCCAAGGGCCCGGGCCACACCGTGCGCGGCGAATACCTGAAGGGCGGCGGCGTGCCCTGCCTCGTCGCCATCCACCAGAACGTGACCGGCAACGCGCACGACATCGCTCTTGCGTATGCATCGGGCGTTGGCGGCGGCCGTTCGGGCATCATCGAAACCAACTTCCGCGAGGAATGCGAAACCGACCTGTTCGGTGAACAGGCCGTGCTCTGCGGCGGCGCCACCGCGCTGGTCCAGGCCGGTTTCGAAACGCTGGTCGAAGCCGGCTACGCGCCGGAAATGGCCTATTTCGAATGCCTGCACGAGCTGAAGCTGATCGTCGACCTGATGTATGAAGGCGGCATCGCCAACATGCGCTACTCGATCTCGAACACCGCCGAATACGGCGACATCAAGACGGGCCCGCGCATCATCACCGACGAAACGAAGAAGGAAATGAAGCGCGTTCTGGCCGACATCCAGTCGGGCCGCTTCGTCAAGGACTTCGTGCTCGACAACCGCGCCGGTCAGCCGGAATTGAAGGCTTCGCGCATCGCCGCCAAGCGTCATCCGATCGAGGAAACCGGCGCCAAGCTGCGCGCCATGATGCCCTGGATCGGCGCAAACAAGCTGGTCGACCAGACCAAGAACTGATCCGGCTGACCGGGCCTTTCGCCCGGTCCCGATCGAACGCGAAGGCCGCGCCCGGACCCGTCCGGCGCGGCCTTTGTCGCTTCAGTCCCTCGAACGTTCCACTTTCTCGAACAGTGGCCCGGACTCTATCCGGCTGGCGTCGATCACTGCGAGGTATAAACCTTGGGCTTCCGCAGCTTATCCCAGGAGCCAAGGCCCATGCCTGTCCCCCCTCGCGCGCTCACGCTTGCCCTGCCCCTCGCGCTCGGCCTGCTTACCGCCCCTATCGTCGCACAGATGCCGGCCCAGCAACCCGGCCAGCCTGACAAGACCCGCGTCGCCGCCGGCACCTACACTGCCGACGCCAATCATTCGCAGATCGGCTGGCGCCTCAATCACATGGGCTTCAACGACACCCTCGGCCTGATCGGCGGCGAAACCGGCACGCTGGTGCTCGATCCCGCGCACCCCGCCGCTTCGAAAGTCTCGGTGCAAATCCCGGTCGCCAACATCATGGCCGCCGATAGCGGCCTTACCGCTGAACTGCTCAAGCCCGGTGCCGATGGTGGCAAGCCCGCGTTCTTTGGCGCCGCACCAGCCCCCGCCACGTTCGAATCGAGCAAGGTGACCCTTGGCGCCGACGGCACCAGCGCCAAGGTGGATGGCACGCTCACGCTCAACGGCGTCACGCGCCCGGTCAGTGTTGACGTCCGCTTCATCGGCGCCGGCACAAACCCGATGAAGCGCACCGCGACCGTAGGCTTCGAAGGCAGCGCCACAATCAAGCGCAGCGAATTCGGCATCGCAACTTATGTGCCGATCGTTGCGGACGACGTGCACCTGACCATCTCTATGGCTTTCGAAAAGACGGCCTGACCGGGCAAGCCGGGCGCTCCCCCCTCGCCCGGCCTGCTATCCCATCAGCCTAAAAGCCTCGCGCAGTTCGCCCACAAAAATGTCGGGCTGTTCCCACGCGGCAAAGTGCCCGCCCTTGGGCAGTTCGTTCCAATGGACCAGTTGGCTGCACTGCCGCGCCACCCACTTGCGCGGGATCGGCAGGATTTCGCGCGGAAAAATGCTGCAGGCGACCGGCACGGCAACGTCGCGCAGGCCAAAGCCCCGAAAACTCTCCCAATAAATCCGGGCCGATGAGGCTCCCGTGGCGGTCAGCCAATAGAGCATCAGGTTGTCGCACATCGCGTCGCGCGTCAGCGCATCCTCGGGCGCGCCGGCATTGTCCGTCCAGGCCCACATCTTTTCATAGATCCACCCTGCCAGCCCCACTGGCGAATCCACCAGCGCATAGCCAACGGTCTGCGGCCGCGTGGCCTGCTGCGTGGAATACCCCGAATTCCATTCCTGATAATATTTCAGCGCGGCCAGCGCCTTCTGCTCGTCTGGCGCGGGATCGACCATGTCCTCGGGCAAAGGATAGACGATCGGCATGTTGAGATGGATGCCCCGGCATCCTGGCAGCGCCTGCCGTCCGATTTCGCCGGTCACCGCCGATCCCCAGTCGCCCCCTTGCGCAAACCAGCTATCATAGCCCAGCCGTCGCATCAGTTCGCCCCAGGCCTGCGCGATCTTCTCCACGCCCCATCCGCTTTCCGTCGGTTTTTCCGACAGGCCGAAGCCCGGCAGGCAGGGCACCACGCAATGGAATGCATCCTCGGCCCGGCCACCATGCGACTCGGGATCGACCAGACGAGGCAACGCCTCGCGGAACTCCAGGATGGAACCGGGCCAGCCGTGCGTCAGAATGAGCGGCCGTGCTTCTTCATGGCGCGATCGCACGTGCAGGAAGCGGATGGCCACGCCACCGATCATCGTGGACGAGAGCCCCTGCGCATTGATCCAGGCCTCGGTCCTCCGCCAGTCGTGCCGGTGCCGCAAATGCTCCACACACGACTGCAACGCAGCCAGCG
>JBDLVU010000294.1:0-3151 GCA_039804665.1 Pseudomonadota bacterium
TTCGGCCACCAGCGCGTCCACATCGGTGGGATCGGTGGCGAGGAAGGAGGAAATGCGGTGGAATTCGGCGTTCACGGCCGCTTCTTCCTGACCCAGCACGCGGGCGTGCTCGCTATAGGCGGCGGTGCCCTTAAGCCCATAGAGGACGAGGTTGCGCAGGCCGACCACGCTGGGGCCATCACGGTCCATGAAGCGCTGGATCGCGGCGAAGGGCGCGGCGGCGGCGAGTTCCGACGGGGTGAGGCCGGGGTTCCACGTGGCGGGTTCGGGCAGGTTTGAAAGGTCCGCCCCGGCTTCCATCGCCAGCGCGCGGGCCTGTTCGCGCACGTTCAGCGCGCGGGCGACGAGCGCGAGAAAGCGCGTCTGGTCGAAGTTGACGTTGGTCAGCGTGGTGAACCATGCATAGGGGGTGAAGGCATCGACAGCAGCATCGTGTGCGCCCTTTTGCGCGGCGCGATCGGCATAGACGGACACGCCCTGCATCACGCGCAGCAGGATGTCCTGAAGGTCCGCGACTTCGGCGGTCTTGCCGCACGAGCCGACCTTGACCGCGCATCCGCCCTTGTTCGACTGTTCGCACTGAACGCAATACATGCTGCTCTCCCGGATAAGCTGACTTTCGCAGTCCACTTATCGGGGCGTCGAAAACATGCATTTGACATGCATCAAAGGGGCTGGCTTAAATTTCCTCCAAAAGGGACTGGCGCCAGCGGGGCCGAGCCCTCATGGACGATGGAACGATGCAGTTTACGCGCCACACAGACTATGCCTTGCGCCTGTTGATCCACCTGGCCGATCACCAGCACACGCGCGTTTCGATTGCCGAAGTGGCCGAGGCGCAGGACATTTCGCAAAGCCACCTGATGAAGATCGCCAACGACCTGACCCACGCCGGGTTTATCGAGGCGGTGCGCGGGCGCGGCGGCGGCATCCGGCTGGCGCGGCCGCCCGCCGAGATCAATCTGGGCGCGGTGATCGAGGCGATGGAGCCCAAGTGCGGGCTGGTCGATTGCGGCACCTGCCGGCTGCTGCGCAAGTGCGGGCTGCCGGCGGTGTTCGACCGCGCGCTGGCGGCGTTCCGCGCGGTTCTGGCCGAGCAGACGTTGGCCGACGTGCTGCGCGATGAGGCAGCGACGCCGGCCCTTTGATCGATCAGGCCTGACCGGTGGCCTTTGCCACCGAGGCGGCGATTTCATCGCGCGTGGGGTTGCGGCGCAGGGTGAGGCCGCCGTTCACTTGCAGGTTTTCGCCGGTCATGAAGCATTCGTCGCTGGCGAGGAACACGGCGGCGGCGGCGATGTCATCCGATGTGCCCCAGCGGCCGAGCGGGTAGCCCGCGCGGAAAGCTTCGAACAGACCGGGGACGGCGCCCGCATCGGCGGTCATCGGGGTGTCTGTCAGGCCGGGCGAGATCGAGTTGGCGCGGATGCCCTCGCTGCCGAATTCGTGCGCGATGCAGCGGATGATGTGATCGGTGCCCGCCTTGGTGCCCATGTAGATCGCATGGTCGTTGAGCATGATCTGCGCGGTGGCGGAACTGATCGTGAGGATCGAGCCGCCGCGCCCGCCCAGCGACCGGGCCATCTTGCGCACCATCGCCTGAAAGAACTGATGCGGGCCGACGAGCTGGAGCGCGGCCATCGCGTCAAGCTCTTCGCGCGTTACGTCGAGGAAGCCTTTCAGCAGCCCCCAGCCGGTGGCGTTGAGCGCGATGTCGATGCCGCCCATCTTTGCCACGGCGGTATCGGCCAGCGCGTTGACGCTGGCTTCGTCCGTCAGGTCGCAGGTGGTCCAGTGGCAGCCGGTCTCCTTGGCGAAGGCTTCCAGCACGCTGGCCTTGCGGCCCGCCACGAGCACTTCGGCGCCTTCATCCATGAAACGGCGGGCGATCACCTGGCCCATGTTGCCTTCGCTGCTGGCGCCGAGCACGATGGCCTTCTTGCCCGCGAGACGTCCTGTCATTGTTCCTGCTCCCAATTCCGGATTTGGCGGCAGGGTTATCACGGGACGCGGGCGGCAATTCCTGTTCAAAAAGGCAGTGCCCGCGCGCGCGTAGGACGGGCAAGAGTTGCCATCATAGCGACCATTATGGGATCGAGGAGTTCGTCATGGATCTGGGCCTCAAGGGCAAGAAAGTCATTCTCACCGGCGGCAGCCGCGGCATCGGCCGTGCGGCGCTGGAAATCTTTGCGGCGGAAGGTTGCGATGTCGCGTTCTTCTCGCGCAATCCCGAACAGGTTGCCGCCACGGTTGCCGAACTGTCGAAGCACGGCGGCAAGGTCTATGGCGACGCGCTCGACATGATGGACCACGATGCCTACCGCGCGTGGCTGGCTTCGGCGGCTGAACGCCTTGGCGGGTGCGACATCTTCGTACCGGGCGCCAGCGCGTCGGGCCAGGGTGCCACGGGCGACTGGAACGCGTGCCTGAATGCCGACATCATGGGTACCGTGATCGGCGTGGAAGTTCTGGAATCGCATCTGGAAAAGAGCGGCGCGGGTTCGATCATCGTGATGTCGAGCACCGCCGGCATCGAGACTTTCGTGGTGCCGCAGGCGTTCAACGCCATCAAGGGCGCGCTGCTGACGTATTCGAAGCAGCTGGGTCAGGCGCTGGGGCCGAAGGGCATTCGCGTCAACGCCGTTTCGCCGGGGCCGATCGCGTTTCCGGGCGGCAACTGGGAAGCCATCAAGGGCATGGCGCCCGACCTGTATAACGCCACCGAAGCGCAGTTCGCGCTCGGCCGTTGGGGCGGTCCGGACGAAGTGGCCAAGACCATCGTGTTCCTCGCCAGCCCGGCGTCTTCGTACACCACCGGCACCAACGTGGTGATCGACGGCGGCTACACCAAGCGCGTCCAGTTCTGAGGGGATAGCGGTCATGAGCATCGGGGACGGGACCATTCGTGCTGTGGGAATTCAGCACATCGGGGTCTCCGTCCCCGATCTCGACAAGGCGCGCGAATTCTACATCGGCCTGCTGGGCGCGGTGGAAGTGGGCACGCCGCTGGAATGGGAAGCCAATCCCTTCATCGACGAGGTCGTGGGGCTGAAGGGCAGCTCTGCCCGGCAGTTCATGTGCATGCTGGGCAACGCCTGCATCGAAGTGTTCGAATACCACACGCCGACGCCCGAGCCCAAGGACCCGGATC
>JBDLVU010000295.1:0-3151 GCA_039804665.1 Pseudomonadota bacterium
CTGCCCGTCGATCAGGTCGTCACAACGCCGGCACCACGCATAAAGCAACCACGCCCGTTCGCGCGTGGTGCGGTCGAACAGGCGGCTCGCGGCGGCAAAGCTCTTCGACCCGGCCCGGATCGTTTCGCGCGCATGGGCGACAAGGGCTGCGCGCTCCGCCATCGCAACGTTACAGGTCCGCCGCCTTCATCGCCAAGATCGGCGTATGCGGCTCATGCGCCGCCATGCGGTCCAGCAACAGGTCCAGATCGTGTTCGGCCATCAGGATGCCGGCGTGGGCCTGTCGCACAAAGCCGACCTCGATCATCTGGCGGTTAAACGCCAGCAGGTGGTCATAGAACCCGAACGCGTTCAGCAGACCCACCGGCTTGGCGTGGTAACCCAGTTGCGACCAGCTGACCGCCTCCCACAGCTCGTCCATCGTGCCCACGCCGCCGGGCAGGGTCAGGAACCCGTCGGAAAGGTCGGTAAACGCCCGCTTGCGCTGGTGCATGTCCGTTACGATACGCAGCTCGGTGCAGGCCGGATTGGCCACTTCAGCGGCCACGAGCGCCTCCGGGATCACGCCGATCACTTCGCCGCCTGCCTCCAGTGCGCCTTGCGCCACCGCGCCCATCAGACCCAGCCGCCCGCCGCCATAAACGACGCCGATGCCGCGCTCGGCCAGTGTCCGGCCGACGCCGTGCGCAAGCGCAACGTAACGCCCGTCGGCCGGTGCGGCCGATCCGCAATAGACCGCCAACCGCTTCACTGCAGGTCTTCCAGCATCAGCCCAGCGGTCGCCTTTGCGCTGCCCACCACGCCGGGGATACCCGCGCCGGGATGGGTTCCCGCGCCCACAAGGTACAGGTTGCGGATGGCATCATCGCGGTTGTGTGCGCGGAACCAGGCGCTTTGCGTCAGGATCGGCTCGAGGCTGAACGCGCTGCCGAGATGCGAGTTGAGGTCGCTGGCGAAATCGGCCGGCGCATAGTGGAATTTCGTTACGATACGATCGTGAATGTCGGGGATCAGCCGGCGCCCGACTTCGTCAAGGATGCGCTTTTCCAGGATTGGCCCGATCTCAGTCCAGTCCACCGGCAGCTTGCCCATGTTCGCCACCGGCACCAGCGCGTAGAACGTGCTCATCCCTTCCGGCGCCATCGATGGGTCGGTGACCGTCGGATGGTGCAGGTAGATCGAGAAGTCCTGCGGCAGCACGCCGTGCGTGTAGATATCGTCGAGCAGACCTTTGTAGCGAGGCCCAAACAGGATCATGTGGTGCGGAATGCCCGGCCAGGTGCCCTCCACGCCAAAGTGCACGACGAACAGGCTGGGCGAAAACCGCTTTTTCTTCAGCGCCTTCACTCGCCGCCGCGCATGACCGTTGTCGGCCAGCAGAACGCCATAGGTGTGGACGATGTCGGCATTGGACGCCACCGCGTCAAAGTTTGCCTGCCATCCGCTGCGTGTCTGCACGCCCGTTACGGCACTGCCCAGCGACTGGATCGCCGTTACCGGATCGCCCAGTCGTACCACCCCGCCCAGCCGCTCGAAGTGCCGCACCATGCCGGCCACCAGCCGGTTGGTGCCGCCCCGCGCCCACCACACGCCCCCGTCCTTTTCCAGCTTGTGGATCAGGGCATAGATCGCGCTGGTGGTCATCGGGTTACCCCCCACCAGCAGCGTGTGAAAACTGAACGCTTCCCGCAGCTTGCCGCTTTCCATGAAGCGGCTGACCATCGCATGGACCGACCGCCACGCCTGATAGCGCGCCAACGCCGGCGCGGCTTTGATCATGCGGGCAAAATCAAGGAACGGCACCGCGCCGAGCTTGACATAACCTTCCTCGTAGACGCCCGCCGCATATTCACAGAAGGCGTCGTAGCCCGTTACGTCACGCGGAGAGATGCGCGCGATCTCTGCCCGCAGCGCGGTTTCATCGTTGGAATAGTCGAAGTTGGTGCCGTCGGGCCAGTTCAGCCGGTAGAACGGCATCACCGGCATCAGATCGACGTCCGCCGCCATGTCGTGCCCGGTCAGCGCCCACAGCTCCTGCAGGCAAGGTGGATCGGTGATGACCGTGGGGCCGGCGTCAAAGGTGAACCCTTCGCGGTCCCACACATAGGCGCGGCCGCCGGGCTTGTCGCGGCCCTCGATCACGGTGGTGGCGATGCCGCCGGCCTGAAGCCGGATAGCCAGCGCCAGCCCGCCTATGCCCGCGCCGATAACGCATGCCCGTTTCATCTATTTCCGCATCCCGGCAAGAGTAAGAGGGTTTGGCGCCGGTGCGACCCCGGCGAGAACGGCAATCGCCTTGCCCACTGGCACCGGGGGCCGGCCCGCCAGCACGCGGGCCTTGTCCAGAGCGGTGGAGCGACCGGCGTAGAACCGTTCTATCAACCGGCGATCCAGCCGATAGAACCTTTCCAGCACCCGATACCGCTCTTCAGGCGCCGCAGCGCCAAACAGCATGGCAGACAGAGCCCGATAAAATGAGCTCCGTTTCCAGTGCTTTGCAGACCATTCATCACAAAATGCCGCAAGCTCTTCCCCCGGCAGATCGGCACGCTGCGCAATCGCCAGCGCAAGGCGCACCGCATCGGGCACCGAATAGCTGGTCAGGGGATGGAACAGCCCGGCACGCGTACCGGCCCGGGCAATATCCTTGCCGGTGGCGCGCAGGAAGGCGCGGAAATCACCGCCACTGACCACCGGCAGGACGCCCTGTTCGGTGCCCAGCACCCCGGCAACCTGCCATCCTTGCGCCTTCACCCAATCGGCGATGCGCGCGGTCAGGACATCACGATCCAGCGCTGGTCCATCGGCGTAGTAGGTGTCCTCAACGAAAATCTCGTCGGCGGAAAAGGGCAGGGCATAGACAAAGCGGTAGCCGTCGATCTGCTCGACGGTGGCATCCATCACAATCGGGCGATCGAGCCCGTGTGGCGCAGTCAACTTCAGGCGCTGTCCTAAAAACTTCTGCCAACCGCCTGTAAGATGGCCAACATTGCGAATGCCGCGCGCGTCGATTACAGCCCGTGCCTCGATCCGGGTGCCATCCGCCAGCGTGGCATTACGCGCGCTGCACGCCAGCACGCGCACGCCCATCAGCATCGCTTCCGGTGGCAACGCCTTGGCCAGCGCCGTGGCCAGCCGCGCCGATGTCATT
>JBDLVU010000296.1:0-3132 GCA_039804665.1 Pseudomonadota bacterium
ATCACGCCCACGCCCACAACCGCCACACGCATCGTTATCTGCCCTTTACCGAGGCGCGCTCCACCAGGCTGAGGCCGACGTCGATCCGCTGGTGTTCGCGCGCGTCTTCCGGGCGCGACAGCAGATCGAGCAGGACCTGGCCGGTACGCTGGCCAAGCGCGCGAAAATCGACATGGATCGTGGTCAGCGGCGGGTTGATCTCGCGGCCGATCTCGAAATCGCCAAAGCCCATGATCGAAACCTGATCGGGCACAGAAAGCCCGCGGCGCTGGCATTCCATCACCGCGCCCACGGCCGAAAGGTCGGACACGGCAAACACCGCCTCCACCTGCGGATCGCGTTCCAGCAACAGGCCCATCGCCTGCGCGCCGTGTGCAAAGCTGACCGGCGCGGAACCGTGGCGCACCACGTCGGCGTCAGACAGGCCCGAATAGCGCAGCTCTTCCTCGAACCCGCGCATCCGCTCCTCGCCGCGATGGTCGATCACGGTGCCTTCGGTGGACGCGCCGAGCGCGCCGATGCGGGTAAAGCCCTTGCCTATCAGATAGCGCGCCGCAGTGCGGCCCACCTGATAGTTGGAAAAACCGACCGCATGGTCGATCGGCTGGCTTGGCAGGTCGGCCACCTCGGCCACCGGAATGTCAGCCGCCACCAGCATCCGCGTGGCCTGCCGCCGATGCGGCGCGCCGGTCAGCACGATCGCCTCGGGCCGCCGGGCGAGCAGCGCGCGCAACTGGCGCTCCTCCTCGGCGGTGTCATAGTCGGTGTAGGCGATGAGGAGGTGATAGTCCTCCTCGCGCAGGATCTCGGTCAGGCCGTGGGCCACCGCCGCAAAGTTCGCGTTGGTCAGCGTGGGCAGCATCAGCGCGATGAACCCGGTCTTGCGGCTGGCAAGGCTGCCGGCGGCGCGATCTGGCACATAGCCGAGATCGGCAATGGCCTTGTTCACCTTGGCCCGCGTGGCCGGCAGCACCAGATCGGGATCGCTGATCACGCGCGACACGGTCATGCGCGAAACCCCCGCCAGACGCGATACGTCGCGGATGGTCGGTCGGCCGGAACCGCGCCGGCCGCGCTCCTCGCCGGCATGGCCGGCATCACGCGCATCGGGTTCGGGGGTACGCTGGCTGGTCATGCGATGTGGCATCCTCGGCTTTTTGATACGCCTCGCATATCAGGTGCGCCCGCCCACCTCCACCGCGTTGGCCTCGCTCACGTAGTGATAGAAGCGCCCGTCGAACACTTCGCAGATTTCCAGCGTCGCCGCGCGCGCGGCGTTGCGCGCGGGAGAGGCCAATGCCTCGTCCAGCGCGGCGTGCGAGGGATAGTCGATCTGCTGGATCAGCACGATCGGCGGCGCCTCGGCATCGCGTTCGTCCATGCGCAGCCAGCGCACGTTGGAAGCGTGCGGAAACGCGCGCCACAGCGGCGCCAGCCGGGTGCGGATCGCCTCGAAAAAGGCCTCCTCGCAACCGGGGCGGATGGTGCCTTCGAAGACGGCGGTACGCGTGATCATGCCGGTTCCCCCGCAAGCGCGATGTGCAGCTTTACCACCCGCGAACGATCGCCCGCGCGTTCGAACGCCGCAACCGCATCGGCCAGCGGATAGGTGCCCGAAAGGATCGGACCTACATCCACCTTGCCCGAAACGATCAGGTCCACCGCCAGCGCGAATTCGCCATTGGCACGGAACGCGCCGACAAATTCGATCTCGCGCGCCTGAAGCCGGTTGACCGGCACCGGCGCATCGCCCGGCGGCAACATGCCAACCTGCACGATCCGGCCGCCGCGCCGCACCACGTCGAACAGCGACGACAGCGCACTGGGCGCCCCCGATGCTTCGAGCGCCACGTCGAAACGGTCGCCTTCGCGGGCAAGCGCGCCGGGATCGGCGGCAACGTTGATGATGCGATCAGCGCCCATGCGGCGCGCAACCAGCAGCGCCGCGTCCTCGACATCGGTGGAAACGATCTCACGCGCGCCGGCCAGCCGGGCGCAGGCGACCGTGAGCAACCCGATCGGGCCCGATCCTGTCACCAGCACGCGCTTGCCCATCAGCGGCCCGGCGCGGTTCACCGCGTGCAGCCCGACCGAAAGCGGCTCGGCCACCGAAAGCTTCAGCAGGTCGGTGCCATCGGGCACCGGGATCACCTGATCCTGCCGCAGCACGAGATGTTCGGCAAAGCCGCCCTGCACGTGGGGAAAGCGCCCCGCGCTGCCAAGAAAGCGCATGTCCTCGCACAGGTTCATGCGCCCGGCGCGGCACTGCGCGCAGACAAGGCACGGCCTGCTGGGATCGAGCGCGGCGCGCATGCCCGGCGTCAGCCCGGCCACGTCCGGCCCGCATTCCAGCACCGTCCCCGAAATCTCGTGCCCCAGCACCATTGGTTCGCGCACGGCGAAATCGCCCACGGCGCCGCGATGGAAATAGTGCATGTCGGACCCGCAGATACCGCCAAAGGCCACCGCCACGCGCACTTCGCCCGGCAGCAGCGGGGCATCCGAACGGGGTTCAACCCGCAGGTCGCGCTTTCCATGACAAACAGCTGCAAGCATCGGCATCTCCTTTTGGGACCGATATCATCGACACACAGAGGCGACAAGTCCCCCGACACAACATTGAGATAATTAGGGTTTGTTTGACGCAAATCACCTGCGCCACCTTGGATGACTTGCAATGTGACCGGTCACTTCATATGCGTGCCGTTCAAGGAGAGGGACCGCCATGCTCGACAGATTTAGCCTTGCCGGGCGGACCGCGCTGGTAACCGGCGCATCACGCGGGATAGGGCGCGCGCTGGCCGATGCGCTGTCGGCCGCCGGGGCCCACGTGGTGCTGAATGCCCGCGATGGCGTTGCCTTGGCAAGCGCGGCGGCGCAAATCACGGCGCAGGGCGGCAGCGTATCCACAGCTTGTTTCGACGTGACCGATCCCGTGGCCGTGCGCGCGGGCATTGCCGGGATCGAAGCGGAAAGGGCGATCGACATTCTGGTCAACAACGCCGGTATCCAGCGCCGGGCGCCCTTGCACGAATTCGACGATGACGACTGGCGTGAACTGATGGCGACCAACCTTGATGGCGTGTATTTTGTCAGCAAGGCGGTGGCGCCGGGCATGATCGCCCGCCAGCG
>JBDLVU010000297.1:0-3099 GCA_039804665.1 Pseudomonadota bacterium
TGCCGGCGTGGGATCGAGCCACGTGCCGCTGCTGGGCGTTGCGGTTGATCAGGGCAAGACCCGTGATGACTATTTCGGCCCGATCTTTGCCGGGTATGACTGGACGAAGCAGTGGGAACAGGAAACGAAGCCCGATGTGGTGATCCTGGTCTACAACGACCACGCATCGGCCTTTGACGCGAACATCATCCCGACATTCGCGATCGGCTGCGGCGAACGCTACAAGTCTGCCGACGAGGGCTGGGGCCCGCGCCCGGTGCCCGACGTGGAAGGCCATGCCGACCTTGCCTGGCATATCGCGCAGAGCCTGATCCTTGACGAATTCGACATGACCATCATCAACGAGATGGACGTGGACCACGGCCTGACCGTGCCGCTTTCGATGATGTTCGGCCAGCCGGAAAAGTGGCCGGTGAAGGTGGTGCCGCTGGCGGTGAACGTGGTCACCTATCCGGTGCCGTCGGGCAACCGTTGCTGGGCGCTGGGCGAGGCGATCAAGCGCGCGGTGGAAAGCTTCCCTGAAGACCTGAACGTGCAGATCTGGGGCACCGGCGGCATGAGCCACCAGCTTCAGGGGCCGCGCGCCGGCCTGCTGAACCGCGAATGGGACAACAAGTTCCTCGACATGCTGGAAGACGACAGCGACGCCGTGCGCTGGATCCCGCATATCGAATATCTGCGCGAAACCGGCAGCGAGGGCATCGAGATGGTGATGTGGCTGATCATGCGCGGCGCGCTGGGGCAGAAGGTGAAGCGCCTGCACCGCCATTACCACATCCCTTGCAGCAACACGGCCATCGGCCACATCGTTTTGGAGCCAGAGGCATGAGAATCGCACTCGCAGGCGCCGGCGCGTTCGGCGAAAAGCACCTCGACGGGTTGAAGAACATCGACGGCGTGGAAATCGTCTCGATCATCAGCCGCACCGGGGATCAGGCCGCCGCGGTCGCCGCCAAGTATGGCGCGAAGCACAGCTCCACCGAGCTGGAAGACGCGCTGGCCCGCGACGACGTGGACGCGGTGATCCTGTGCACGCCGACGCAGATGCACGCCGAGCAGGCCATCGCCTGCATGAAGGCGGGCAAGCACGTGCAGGTGGAAATCCCGCTGGCCGACAGCTGGAAGGACGCGCAGGAAGTCCTGCGCGTGCAGCAGGAGACGGGCAAGGTCTGCATGGTGGGCCACACCCGCCGTTTCAATCCGAGCCACCAGTTCGTGCACAACCGGATCAAGGCGGGCGAGTTCAACGTCCAGCAGATGGACGTGCAGACGTACTTCTTCCGCCGCCGCAACATCAACGCCAAGGGTGAGCCGCGCAGCTGGACCGACCACCTGCTGTGGCACCACGCCGCGCACACGGTGGACCTGTTCGCCTATCAGGCAGGCAAGATCGTGAAGGCCAATGCCGTCGAAGGCCCGATCCATCCGGAACTGGGCATCGCGATGGACATGTCGATCCAGCTGAAGAGCGAAACCGGCGCGATCTGCACGCTTTCGCTGTCGTTCAACAACGACGGGCCGCTGGGCACGTTCTTCCGCTATATCGGCGATACCGACACGTACATCGCACGCTATGACGACCTCGTGAACGGCAAGGAAGAGCCGATCGACGTGTCGAAGGTGGCCGTGAGCATGAACGGCATTGAATTGCAGGACCGCGAGTTCATCAGCGCGATCCGCGAGGGCCGCGACCCCAACAGCTCGGTGCAGAAGGTGTTCGACTGCTACCGCGTGCTGGGCGAGCTGGAAACGCAGCTGGCCGCAGGCTGATTTGAGAAAGGGCCCGCCGGAAACGGCGGGCCTTTTTTGTTAGGGGTGGCGCGTCGCAAAAAAAAGCGGGACCCCGGATCAAGTCCGGGGTGACGACGCGTTTCGGGGCTTCGGGCTGACCGTGGCCTGCCCGCTTCGATTGGAATGAGGGCGGAACCGGCGGGACGGCCGGGCGCCCGAGGAGTGGATGATGGAAGCACTGATTGCCTATTCGGGCCGCAAGATCGCCCGGCCCGTTTACTATGCCAACGCGCATGAAAAGGACGAGGTGGATATCGCCCCCGTGCCGATGTCGATGGGCGATGCCCGCGCGGCCGGCACCACGATCGACCGCGAAGGCTTTCAGATCGTGCGCCACGTGAGCGCGGTGGCGGATTTTGCCGACCGCGCGGCGGTGATCGCCATCCACATGAAGGAAATCGAGGAACTGGTGCAGGCGCAGACGGGGGCGGATTTCGTCCACGTGGGCAGCCCCGGCCTGCTGCGCTTTTCCGAAAAGAGCGGGAAGGCGGGCAGCCTCGACAATTCGATGCCGGCGCGCTTTGCCCATATCGATATTTCGGACGCCACCGCGCTGCGCTTTGGCCAGCAGGGGGCAAAGGACCGGCCCTATACCCGCTGCGCGCACTACAACGTGTGGCGCGCGCTGTCGGCGCCGCCGCAGGATGTGCCGCTGGCATTCTGCGACGCGCGCACGCTGGCGCCGCAGGACCTGATTGCGGCGGATGCCATCTTCGACGCGCCGGGGCAGCCGGAATGGTCGTTCGAAGGATTGCTGGTGGCGCACAACCCCGCGCACCGCTGGATGTTCTTTCCCGACATGAACCGCGACGAGGCGGTGCTGTTCAAGACCAACGATTCCGATCCAGCGCGCGCGCACCACGTGCCGCACGTGGCCTTTGACCTGCCGGACTGCCCGCCGGACGCGGCCCCGCGCGTGAGCATCGAGATGCGCGCGACGGCATACTGGTGGTGCTGAACCGCCCGCGCCGGATCGCGGCGCGGAATCGGTTGAAATCGCGCGGGGAAGCGCTAGAACAATCCTAACAATTGATATGGTGGGGATGGTATGGGCGCTTTTCCGCAGTCGGTCTATTTTACCGGGCTGAACGAGCCGGTTGGCCAGGAATACGAGCTGACCGGGCTGCCGGTGGAAGGCGATCTGCCCGCCGAAGTGCGCGGCAGCTTTTTCCGCGCGGTGCCCGATCCGGCATTCCCGCCCAAGTTCGACAACGATCACACGCTGTCGGGCGATGGCATGGTCAGCCGCGTGCGCTTCAACGGCGATGGCACGGCAGACTTTGCCATGCGCTTTGTGGAAACGGCGCG
>JBDLVU010000298.1:0-3098 GCA_039804665.1 Pseudomonadota bacterium
TTCGGCGGCGGGCTGTTCGCGGGGCTGCCGGGCCAATTCAACGCCACGCGCTATCACAGCCTGGCGGTCGAGCGGGACAGCCTGCCTGACGTGCTGGAAGTCACCGCCTGGACCGACGACGGCGAGATCATGGGCCTGTCGCACAGGACGCGCCCGATCCACGGCGTGCAGTTCCACCCGGAATCCATCGCCACCGAACACGGCCACGCGATGATCGGCAACTTCCTGAAGATCTGCGCGGCGGCATGACCAGCCTGCCCCCGGTCACCGACACCGCGCTTGAGGAAGACGAAGCCGAAGCCGCCTTCGCCGCCATCCTCGACGGTACCGTGGCGGACGAAGCCACCGCCGCGTTCCTCGTCGCGCTGTCCGACCGGGGTGAAACCGCCAGCGAAATCGCCGGAGCGGCGCGGGCCATGCGCGCCCGCATGATCCCGGTCCACGCGCCTGCAAACGCCATCGACGTGTGCGGCACCGGCGGCGATGGCCACCACACGTTGAACGTCTCCACCGCGGTCAGCCTTGTCGTTGCGGCCTGCGGCGTGCCCGTGGCCAAGCACGGCAACCGCGCCGCCAGCAGTAAGGCCGGCGCCGCCGACACGCTGGAAGCGCTCGGCCTCAACCTCGACCGCGCTGCCGAAACGGCGGAGATGACGCTCCACGATCTCGGCATCGGCTTCCTCTTCGCCGCACGCCACCACCCGTCGATGGCGCGCATCATGCCCATCCGCAAGGCGATCGGCCGCCGCACCATCTTCAACCTGATGGGCCCGCTGGCAAACCCGGCGCAGGTCACCCGCCAGCTTGTCGGCATCGCGCGCCCCGCCTACGTGCCGATCTATGCCGAAGCCATCCGCCGCCTTGGCACCGATCACAGCCTCGTCGTCTCGGGCGACGAAGGCCTCGACGAACTGAGCCTCGCCGGCGGCAATGAACTGGCCGAAGTGAAGGACGGCCACGTGCTGATGCGCCGCGCCGCGCCGCAGGACGCCGGCCTCGCCCCCGCGCCCATCGACGCCATCCGCGGCGGCGACCCGGCGCACAACGCGCGCGCCTTGCGCGCCCTGCTGATGGGCGAACCCGGCCCCTACCGCGACGCCGTCCTCTTCAACGCCGCCGCCGCGCTGATCGTCGCGGGCGAAGCGGCCGACTGGCACGAAGGCGTGGAGGAAGCGGCCGAAGCCCTCGACAAGGGCCTCGCCAACGCGCTTCTGAACTGCTGGATCGCCGCGCTCCGCTAATTCCACCCGAAACCCGCTCGTCCCAAGCTTGTCGAAGGACGCGCGCCGACGCTAAGACCGGGCCATCATGACCGACAAGCTCACCGAAATCTGCGACACCAAGCGCATCGAAGTCGCCGCCCGCAAGGCCGCCACCTCGCTTGCCACGCTCGCCCAACGCGCTGCCGAACAGACGCCCCCGCGCGGCTTCGAAGCCGCCCTGCGCGCCCGCGCCGCCACCGGCTATGCCCTGATTGCCGAGATCAAGAAGGCCAGCCCCTCCAAGGGCCTGATCCGCCCCGATTTTCGCCCCGCAGACCATGCCCGCGCCTATGAACTGGGCGGCGCGGCATGCCTCTCCGTCCTCACCGACGCACCCTATTTCCAGGGCCATGAAGACTATCTGGTCGAAGCCCGCGCCGCTTGCGCGCTGCCGGTCATCCGCAAGGATTTCATGGTCGATCCGTGGCAGTGCGCCGAAGCGCGCGCCATCGGCGCCGACGCCATCCTGATCATCGCCGCCTGCCTTTCGGACCAGCAAATGGCCGAAATCGAACATGCTGCGCGCGAACAGGGCATGGATGCGCTGGTCGAAGTCCACAACGAAGAGGAGATGGAGCGCGCCGCGCGCCTTCGCTCGCGCCTCATCGGCGTGAACAACCGCGATCTCAAACGCTTTGTCACCGACCTTTCCACCACCGAACGCCTCGCCCCGCTTGCACCGCACGGCACGCTGCTGGTGGCCGAAAGCGGCATCAACACCCACGCCGACCTTCTGCGTCTGGAAAAGTGCGGCGCCCGCACCTTCCTCGTCGGCGAAAGCCTGATGCGCCAGAGCGACGTCACCGCCGCCACGAAGGCCCTTCTGGAAGGCTAGCACCTCCCCCGCACGGGGAGGGAGACCGCCCGTAATGCGGGTGGTGGAGGGGCCCTACCCCCACAAATCCGGCCGCCGCAGCAGCAAGGCCTGCGCCAGCACCAGCGTCTTGGCGTCGGTCAGCTCGCCGGCCAGCACCAGCGCGCGCAATTCGTCGAACCCGACCTCGTGCACCGTGATGTGCTCGAACTCGCCATCCGCGCCGCCCCCTTCGCCGACGCGATCCTGCGCACCATATTCCGCAAGGAACAGCGCCACGCGTTCGGTCGAAACCGGCGGGATCGGCCAGATGTTCGCCACCGGCTCCAGCGCGCCCAGCCGCAAGCCGCCTTCCTCCAGCGCTTCCTCGCGGATGCGCGCTTCGGCCGCGATCCCGTCCAGTCCTCCGGCAATCGCCTCCAGCAACGGCGCCTCGCCCGCGCTCATCACGGCGGCGCGCGGCTGGCTCACCAGCATGCAAACGCGCCGCACCGGATCATAGGGCAGCACCGCCACCGCCTGCCCATTGTCCAGCAGGTGCCGCTCCACCACCACGCCGTCGGGCAGCAGCACCTCCAGCCGCCAGAAGCGATACCACCCGTCATACACCAGCTGCCGCGTCACGATCTCGGCCATGCTCACCTCGTTCCAAGCGCCCGCCTGCTAGCGGAGCCCAGTTGCGAACGAAAGCGGCAGACGGCAAAAGGGTTTGCCAGTCGAACCCCTTCCCCCTTGATCGGCAAGGATAGCGCCGCTTGCAGGCAGCGCCTGCTGACGAAGGTTGGTGCCGATAGCCCACGCCCCCACAAAACGCAGCCCGCTGTTGGAGAATAAATAACAGACGCGTCTGTTATTTATTCTCCAACAAAAATCCCGCTGTCCTACACGCTCCGCCTCTGGCAAAAGCGAAAACCTCATGGTTTTCCGCGCTTCTTTCGCCCACGGCCGCTTCCCCGGCACAATCCCCCCCCCCCGTCCGCCGGCTCCGCGTTTTCCCTCTGGACCGTGTCAACTTCGTCAAC
>JBDLVU010000299.1:0-3096 GCA_039804665.1 Pseudomonadota bacterium
AGGATGACGGAAAATTCCGCCTCGAACGTCACGAACCCTTCGTAGACCAGCCCATCGTTCGGCACGCGCAGGCCAAGCACGTCCTGCGCGCTGTTCACGCGCCACTGGCCCTTGCCGTCATACCCGTCGCGGCGGGTCTTGAGAATACCGGGGGTGCCGATGCGTTCGATCGCGCCGGCCAGATCGCCATCGGCATCGACGGCGGCGTAAGGCGCGGGGCGGCCGCCCAGGCTTTCGATGAAACGCTTTTCGCGCAGCCGGTCCTGCGCCACTTCCAGTGCGCGGGTGCCGGGTGCCAGCCGGTCGAACGGGATGGCGGCCAGAGGCGCGACGGGCACGTTTTCGAATTCGTAGGTAACGACATCGCAGGCCGCGACAAATTCGTTCAGGGCCGTGCGGTCATGCCAGTCGGCACTGGTGAACAGGTGGCTGACTTCGGCCGCCACGCTGTCCTTTTCCGGCGCATAGATGTGGCAGCGATACCCCAGTTGCGCCGCCGCCATGGCGATCATCCGGCCCAGCTGTCCGCCGCCGAGGATGCCGATGGTCGCACCGGGGGCAAGCATGCGAACGGTCATGCGTCGCTGGGCTTTTCGGCAACGGACGCGGTCTGCGCCGCGCGGTATGCCTGCAACCGCTGCGACAGGCCGGCATCGTTCAGGGCGAGCACCGATGCCGCCAGAATGCCGGCATTGGTGGCCCCGGCCTCGCCAATGGCGAGCGTGCCCACAGGGATACCGGCGGGCATCTGCACGATCGACAGCAGGCTGTCCTTGCCCGAAAGCGCGCGGCTCTGCACCGGCACGCCCAGCACCGGCAGGTGCGTCATGCTGGCAACCATGCCTGGCAGGTGCGCCGCACCGCCCGCGCCGGCGATGATCACGTCGAACCCTTCGCCCGCTGCGCCCTTGGCAAAGGCCACCAGCCGGTCAGGCGTGCGGTGGGCGGAAACGATCCGCGCGTCATAGGCCACGCCCAGATCGTCCAACACCCGGGCGGCGCAGCGCATCGTCGACCAGTCGGACTGGCTGCCCATCACGATTGCAACCTTGGCGCCCATTTCAACGATCCTTCAGGTAATGGCGCGGCCCCGGCACCATGGCAGCGTCGAATTCATAGACGATCGGCTGGCCGGTGGGGATTTCCAGTTCGGTGATTTCGTCATCCGCGATGGCGGACAGGTGCTTCACCAGTGCGCGCAGGCTGTTGCCATGGGCGGCGATGATCACCGTTTCACCCTTGGCCAGTTGCGGCAGGATGGTGCTTTCCCAATAGGGCAGCACGCGGTCGATCGTCAGCTTCAGGCTTTCGGTATCGGGGATGGCGATCCCGGCATAGCGCGGGTCGGCTGCCAGATCGAAGGCCCCGCCTGCTGCCAGCGGGGGCGGCGGCACATCGAAGCTGCGGCGCCACACCTTGACCTGTTCATCGCCATGCTGCGCGGCAGTTTCCGCCTTGTTCAGGCCGGTCAGCCCGCCATAATGGCGTTCGTTCAGCCGCCAGTCCTTGGTTTCCGGGATCCACAGCCGGCCGCAGGCTTCCAGTGCATAATGCAGCGTCTTGATCGCGCGGGTCTGCAGCGAGGTAAACGCGCAGGTAGGCAGAATATTCTTTTCCGCCAGCAATTTGCCCGCTGCGATCGCTTCGCCGACGCCCTTTTCGGTCAGGTCCACGTCCCACCAGCCGGTGAAGCGGTTTTCCAGGTTCCACTGGCTCTGGCCGTGGCGGACCAGCACAAGGCGGGGATTGGGCGTGGGCACGGAAAAAACGCTCCTGCTCGTCGGGGGAAGGCTCGCCCGTTAGCGATCCTCCTCCGCTTTGGAAAGGGCGTCCTGCCCCGTATCGGCCGCGGACGATTCCCCGCCGGACAGGGCGCGAGCCTGTGTCTTGCGCCGCCTGAGGTTTTCGCGCAGCTTGGCCGCAAGCCGTTCTTCGCGCGTGGGATTGCCGGAATTTTCGCTCATTTGTGCGTCGTGCCGTGCCTGCGCGCGCTTGACAAGGTGGGCAGGCCGGGCCAATGGCGCGCCCCTGCCCGGCGCTGTGGTTATCCCCGCCTGCGGCATGAAATGGACGCTGCTGTAGCTCAGTGGTAGAGCGCACCCTTGGTAAGGGTGAGGTCGGGAGTTCAATCCTCCCTAGCAGCACCATTTTCCCCCTCCGATGCAGATCGATCAGGGCCGTTTGCCCTTCAACTGGGCGTTTCGGCCAGCAGCCTTTCCCATTCCGGATGGCGGCGGAACGCGGCGGCGACATAGCTGCATTGCGGTTCGATGCGGAAACCCTGTTCCTTCGCGTCGGCCACCAGGGCTTCCACCAGCGCCATGGCGATGCCTTTGCCGCGCGCTTCGGGCGGGACGAAGGTGTGTTCGGCAATCCGCGCCGGTCCGCGCGCCGTCCATGTCAGTTCGCCCTGCACGTCGGTGCCCGGAACGCCGGCGTAATAGCCGCCGTGGCTGACGTGATCCTGCCGGGTGATGGCGATTGGCTGGTCCATGGGGCGTTCTCCTTCTTGCCACGAACGGACGGTGTCGCCATGGCGTTCCTCGTGCAGTTCCTGTCTGACAACGCGGCATCGGTCCATCCCGCCATCTGGGATGCGATGCGCCGTGCGGACGATCCTGACACCCCCTATGACACTGATATCCTTAGCCAACGGCTGGACGAAGTATTCTCTGCCCTGTTCGGACGGGAGGTGGCGGCGCTGACCGTTGCCACCGGCACGGCAGCCAACTGCATCGCCCTTGCAACGATGGTGCAACCGCATGGCGCGGTGCTGTGCCATGAAGACGCGCATATCGAAGGCGATGAAGGCGGTGCGCCGGGCTTTTTCCTGCACGGTGCCAAACTGGTGCTGGTTCCGGGCGAAGGCGCGAAGATGACGGCGGAGGCGGTCACCGCCTGCCTCGATTCGATTCGTGATGATGTTCACCGCGTGCAGGTCCATGCGATCAGCATCACGCAGGCCACCGAATATGGTCGCTGCTATCGCGCTGACGAGCTGGCGGCGATTTCCGCCGTGGCGCGCGGGCGCGGCCTGCGCCTGCACATGGACGGCGCGCGGTTCGCCAACGCCGCCGCCTTCATGGAAACGGGCGC
>JBDLVU010000300.1:0-3093 GCA_039804665.1 Pseudomonadota bacterium
GGCTGGCCAGCACCAGCGGCGTTGTGCCCCGGTTGTCGCGGATGTTCACATTGGCGCCCTTGGCTACCAAAAACTGCATCCATGTCAGGTCGCGGCGCGCGGTCACGATGTGCAGCGCGCTTTGGCCGGTGGTCACGTCGCGCGTGTTGACGATCTGGCTGCCCGGCTCGTTCAGCGCGTCGTTGACCTTGTCGCCTTCCTTCTTCTTCACGGATTCGAGGAACTTGTAGCCTGCCGAGAACTGCGCCTGCGCAGGCACGGCCATGCCCAGCGCGCCGATCATCGCCACAGCGGACACCGCCGCCTGCCACCGCTTCATCACGTTTCTCGTCCTCCTGCCAGCGCGTCCCAATCGGACTCGCCCCTTGCAAGCCGCTGGTTAGCAGAGCATGAACCGGCGCGCCATGAGCCCTTTCAGCACATTCCGCCCGCTTCGCACGGCGCTGCTTGCCGCCGCACTGGTCGCCCTGTCCGCCTGCGGCAAGGGCAGCGCCCCCACCGACGAACCGCCGCTGGCCGGCGCCGCCATCGGCGGCGATTTCACGCTGGTGGACAAGGCCGGCAAGACCGTGCGCGCCGCCGATTTCGCGGGCCATTACCGCGTGATGTACTTCGGCTACACCTTCTGCCCGGACGTGTGCCCGCTTGACGTGCAGCACCTGATGCAGGGCTATCACCTGTTCGCAAAGGCACATCCCGACCTTGCGGCAAAGGTCCGGCCGATCTTCGTCTCGATCGACCCGGCGCGCGATACCCCGGCCAAAGTGGGTGAATTCGCCGCCGCCTTCGGGCCCGAACTGCTGGGCCTGACCGGCTCCGCCGATCAGGTCGCCTCTGCAGCCAAGGCATTTGCCGTCTATTACCAGAAGCGCGATGGCGCCTCTCCCGATGCCTACCTGATGGACCACAGCCGCGCCGCCTACCTGATGGACCCGCAAGGGCACCCGATGGCGCTGCTGCCGGTGGAAAAGGATGGCAAGGCCGTGGCCGCGGACCTCGAAAAATGGGTCCGCTGATCCCCGCCACCAACCGTTTCTGGGACAAGCCCGTCGAGCAGCTGACGCGCGACGAGTGGGAAGCCCTGTGCGACGGCTGCGGCAAATGCTGCCTGCACAAGCTTGAGGACGAAGACACGGGCGAGGTCCACCACACCAACGTCGCCTGCCGCCTGCTGGACCTGAAGACCGCGCGCTGCGCCGACTACCGCTATCGCAAGACCTTCGTGCCCGATTGCCTGCGCCTCACCCCCCGGCTGGTGCGCGAAGTGCCGTGGCTGCCCGCCACCTGCGCCTATCGCCTGCGCGCCGATGGAAAGCCGCTGCCCGACTGGCACTATCTCGAATGCGGAAGCCGGGAGGAAGTCCACCGGCGCGGCGTGTCCGTGGTGGGCAAGGCGATCAGCGAGATCCTGGCCGGCCCGCTGGAAGAGCACATCGTCACCGAAAGCGATTTCGAAGGCGATTCATGATCGACTGGCTCCGCCGCCCCACGCGCGACCCTGCCCCGCCGCCCACCATCGCGCCCAAAACGCTCGTCGTCGGCGACCGCGAACTGCCGCTGGTCATCCGGCGGCTGGCCCATGCCCGCAACATGACCCTGCGCCTTGCCCCCGATGGCACCGAGGCGCGCATTTCCATCCCGCGCTGGGGCCGCGTGGCCGACGCGGTGGACTTTGCCCGCGCCCGCGCCGACTGGCTGGCCGCACAACTTTCGCGCATTCCGGAACGTGAGGCGCTGGAGCCCGGCCGCCCCCTGCCCTATCGCGGCGAGGCAGTCCTGCTGGAATGGCAGGCCCGCGCCCCGCGCCGCCCGGTGCTGGACGATGGCGCGCTGCTGATCGGCGGCCCGCAAGAAGGGCTCGAACCGCGCATCCGCCGCTGGCTGGAAGCCGAAGCGCTGCGGCTGTGCACGCAGGACCTCGCCCACTACTGCACCCGCGCCGGGCAGGCCGTACCACGCCTTTCGCTGTCGCGCGCGCAGCGCCGCTGGGGCAGCTGCGCGGCAGACGGCACCATCCGCATCAACTGGCGCCTGATCATGGCCCCCGATTTCGTGCGCCGCTCGGTGGTCGCGCACGAAGTGGCGCACATGACCCACTTCGACCACAGCCCCGCCTTTCACGCCCATCTGGCCGACATCTACGACGGTCGCATCGCGGACGCCGACCGCTGGCTGAAGCAGGACGGCCGCAGCCTTTACCGGCTGTTTGGTTGAGAGCGTAAGGCCCATCCGGGCCTTCCTTGCGGCATCGGAGGAGGAAGCCGCACCTCAAACAAAGACTCGCGCAACCGCACCGCCATCCCTATCTACCGCGCCATGAAGGGCTTTTTCAGCAACATCTCCCCGCGCCGCGCGGTGGCGGACCTGTGGCAAGTGCTGGGCGCGCCCGGCGAATATCGCACGCGCTCGCTGTTGATGGCGGCCTGCATCACCGGCGGCATCTTCTTTCTGATGGTCCAGCAGGAAGGGCGCGGCCTGCCCCGCCCGCCGCACGTGATCTACATCGAATCCTTCGCGGCTGACCGCACCGATGCCGAAATCATCGCCGGCAACATCGCCGCCACGCAAAAGGACCGCGCCGAACAGGCCGAGGAAGAACGCCACGCCGAGAACATCCGCCAGATGTACAAGGCCGTCGGCGCCGCCACCGGGCTCGACACCCAGAAGATGTATGACGAAGGCAAGGCCGAGCGCGAGGCCGAAAAGAAGGCCGAGGATGAAAAGCGCAAGGCCCTGCTCCAGCGCCTTGGCGTGAAGCCGCAGTAACCCAGATGGCGCGGGGGGATGCCGCCTGGATGGACGCCGCCGCCGCGCTCGCCGCGCGCGGTCGTCCGCTTTCCCGCCCCAACCCCGCCGTCGGTGCCCTGATCGTGCGCAACGACCGCGTTCTGGCGCGCGGCTGGACGCAACCCGGCGGTCGCCCCCATGCCGAAGCGATGGCGCTGGCCGCGCTCCCCGATACGGCACCCGATCCCGCCCCCGATGCTTCGGGCGCCACGCTTTACGTCACGCTGGAACCCTGCGCGCACCTCAGCCCGCGCGGGCCATCATGCGCCTCGCTCGTCGCCGCCGCGCGTCCGGCGCGCGTAGTGA
>JBDLVU010000301.1:0-3044 GCA_039804665.1 Pseudomonadota bacterium
CGAGATCATCCGCCACGATCCGCACAAGCTGCTTGAAGGCGCGCTGGTCGCGGGCTTCGCAATGCGCGCGCGGGCGGCTTACATATACATTCGCGGCGAATACATCCGCGAGGCCGAGACGCTGTTTGCCGCCGTGCAGGAGGCCTATGACGCTGGCCTGATCGGCAAGAACGCCAGCGGTTCGGGCTACGATTTCGACGTCTTCGTCCATCGCGGCGCGGGCGCCTACATCTGCGGCGAAGAAACCGCGATGATCGAAAGCCTCGAAGGCAAGAAGGGCCAGCCCCGCCTGAAGCCGCCGTTCCCGGCCGGCGCGGGCCTTTATGGCTGCCCGACCACGGTCAACAACGTCGAATCGATCGCCGTTGCCCCCACCATCCTGCGTCGCGGCGCGGGCTGGTTCTCGTCCTTCGGGCGCGAGAACAACAAGGGCACCAAGCTCTTCCAGATTTCGGGCCACGTGAACCGTCCGTGCGTCGTCGAAGAAGAGATGTCGATCCCGTTCAGCGAACTGATCGAAAAGCACTGCGGCGGCATTCGCGGCGGGCGTGACAACCTGCTGGCGGTGATCCCGGGTGGTTCGTCGGTTCCGCTGGTGCCGGCCGACCAGATCTGGGACGCGCCGATGGACTTCGACGGCCTGCGCGCGGTCGGCTCCGGCCTTGGCACCGCCGCCGTGATCGTGATGGACAAGTCCACCGACATCGTCCGCGCGATCAGCCGCCTTTCGCACTTCTACATGCATGAATCCTGCGGCCAGTGCACGCCGTGCCGCGAAGGCACCGGCTGGATGTATCGCGTGATGGAGCGCCTGCGCACCGGCGATGCCGATGTCAGCGAAATCGACATGCTGCAGGAAGTCACCAAGCAGGTCGAAGGCCACACCATCTGTGCTCTGGGCGATGCGGCTGCATGGCCGATCCAGGGCCTGATCCGCCACTTCCGCCCCGAAATCGAACGTCGCATCGCCGAACGGGCGGGTGATGTCCGGGAGGCTGCCGAATAATGCCCAAGGTCAAGGTAGACGGCGTCGAACTCGAAGTCCCCGCAGGCGCCACCGTCCTGCAGGCCTGCGAGCTTGCCGGCAAGGAAATCCCCCGCTTCTGCTATCACGAGCGGCTGAGCATCGCCGGCAACTGCCGCATGTGCCTGGTCGAAGTGAAGCCCGGACCGCCCAAGCCGCAGGCTTCGTGCGCGCTGCCCGCCGCCGACAACCAGGAGATCTTCACCAACACGCCGATGGTGAAGAAGGCGCGCGAAGGGGTGATGGAGTTCCTCCTCATCAACCACCCGCTCGACTGCCCGATCTGCGATCAGGGCGGCGAATGCGACCTTCAGGACCAGTCGGTCGCCTATGGCCGCGGCACCTCGCGGTTCCACGAGCACAAGCGTGCCGTGACCGAAAAGTACATGGGTCCGCTGATCAAGACCACGATGACGCGGTGCATCCAGTGCACCCGCTGCGTGCGCTTCAGCGAGGAAGTCGCGGGCGTGGATGAAATCGGCGCGCTCTATCGCGGCGAGAACATGCAGATCACGACCTATCTGGAGAAGGCCGCCACGCACGAGCTGTCGGCCAACGTGATCGACCTCTGCCCGGTTGGTGCGCTCACCAGCGGGCCTTACGCCTTCGAAGCGCGTCCGTGGGAGCTGAAGAAGACGCTCTCGATCGACGTTTCGGACGCGATCGGCGCCAACATCCGTCTCGACAGCCGTGGCCGCGAAGTGCTGCGCGCCCTGCCGCGCGTGAACGACGACGTGAACGAGGAATGGCTGTCCGACCGTGGCCGCTTCATGGTCGATGGCCTCACCCGCCGCCGTCTGGACAAGCCGTGGCTGCGCCGTGACGGCAAGCTCGTTGCCGCCACTTGGGCGGAAGCCTTCGACGCGGTGGCGAAGATCAACCCCGGCAAGTCCGTGGCGGTGATTGCGGGCGACCTCGTCGATTGCGAAACCATGTTCGCGGCCAAGAAGCTGGCCGGCGCGCTCGGTTCCTCGCTGCTCGAAGGTCGCCAGACGGGCCTAGCCTACGACTGCACGAACCTTGCCGCGGTCAACTTCAACTCAGGCCTGGCCGGGATCGAGGACGCCGACGCGATCCTCATCATCGGTTCGATGGTCCGCGATGAAGCCCCGCTGCTCAACACCCGCCTGCGTAAGGCGGTGAAGAAGGGCGCGAAGGTCTTCATCGTCGGCCCGCAGTGGGACCCGACCTATCCCGCCACCTTCCTCGGTGAAGACGTTGCCGTGGCGAACGACCTGCCGGCCGATGTCGCCAAGGTGTTCGAAGCCGCGCAGAAGCCTGCTGTCATCGTCGGCGGCGCCGGCCTTGCTAAGGGTGGCCGCGAAGCCGCGCTGGCGCTGTCCGAACGCTTCAACATGGTCCGCGAAGGCTGGAACGGCTTCAACGTCGTCCACATGGCGGCCAGCCGCATGGGCGGCCTGATGCTGGGCTATGCGCAAGCGGGCGGCATTGCCGATCTCGTCGCCGCCAAGCCGAAGATGGTCATCTCGCTCGGCGCGGATGAAGTCGACTTCACGAAGTTTGCAGGGTCCATGATCGTCCATATCGGCCATCATGGCGACAAGGCGGCCCACGCCGCCGACGTCATCCTGCCGGCCGCCGCGTTCAGCGAAAAGGACGGCACCTACGTCAACACCGAAGGCCGCGTGCAGTATGCGGAAGCAGCCGTGTTCGCGCCGGGCGATGCCCGTCAGGACTGGACGATCCTGCGCGCCATGGCCGATGCGCTGGGCGTGTCGGTCGGCTTCGACAGCTTTGACGAACTGCGCGCCGCGATGGTTGCCGAAGTGCCGGCGCTGGGCACCGAAGGCCTGGCCGATTACGGCGCGCTGCCTGCCGCCCCTGCCGGGGCCAAGGCAGAAGGCGTGATCGCCGGTTACCCGATCAAGGATCGCTATCTCACCAACGCCATCGGCCGCGCCAGCCCGACGCTGCAGCGCTGCTCGGCGGAACTGATCCACGGTGAAAGCTTCGCGGAGGCCGCAGAATGACCGCGTTCTTCATGGGCCTTGGCCTTCCC
>JBDLVU010000302.1:0-3033 GCA_039804665.1 Pseudomonadota bacterium
TGGTGTTGCACTTCGTTTGTGAACTCAAAGGGGTCCCGCTTCATTCAGGGCGCACCGCGTGAGGCGAAGCGGGACCCCGGGTCAAGCCCGGGGTGACGGCATTTTTTGGCCAAGTGGCGTACGTCTCGTTGGGGTGGTTAGCGGACCTACTCTCGCCGCCTGATTGCCCTCCCAACCTGTCTCACTCGCTCGTTAAACTGTGAGATGGCGATCAACTCGTCATAGGCTCCGTACTGGTCGCTGATATGCCATCCTAAGGTGTGGCAGGCACGCTCGATGCCAAATGCAGATGAATCGGCTTGCAGAGACGCGATAAAGCGGCGGAAGTTGTTAAACCCACACCAAGTAGCAGAGCCTCGCGCTGGTTCTGGTTGGGCGGCAAGCCAGCGCTGAGCGTCGACTAAGATATCATTCAGGTCATTCATTTGTAGACGATGCCATCTGCGCTGACCGTCCGCAACTCGGCGTAAGCCGCCATCAAAGGAACCTCCGCAACAGCCGCCTGCTTTACCCTCCAATCTCCGCAATCACCCCGTCCAGCCACACCGCCAGATCGTCGACCACCAGATTGATCGCGGCATCGTCCTTGGCGCGGTCGCCCCATTCGGTGGCGAGGTCCAGCCACACGGTCTGCATCCCCAGCGCCTTGGCCGGGCCAAGGTTGCGCGCCGAATCCTCCACGAAAACCGCGCGCGCCGGATCCACGCCGAACGCCTCGATCATGCCGTGATAGGCCGATGGCTCGGGCTTCGGCTTGTAGTCCATCGCGTGGATATCCCACATGCCCTCAAAGCAGTGGGTGATGCCCAGCGCGTCCATCACCCGCATGGCATAGGCATCGTCACCGTTGGTGAAGATCAGCCGTCGCCCCGGCAGCGCCATCAGCCGGTCGGCCAGCGGCGGCGCGCCTGCCAGCACGGTCATGTCGATATCGTGCACGAAATCCAGGAATTCGCGCGGTTCCACCGCGTGATAGTGCATCAGCCCCGCCAGCGTGGTGCCGTGATCGTGGAAATACATCTTCTGCACGCGCCGCGCCTCGGTGGCGTCGCACCCCAGCAGATCGCCAATGAACTGGCCCATGCGCACGTCGATCTGGCCGAACAGGTCGGTCCACGCCGGGTACAGCGTGTTGTCCAGATCGAAGATCCAGCAATCGACGATGGACGGATCAAAGCCCACGGCGCGGCCCCCTTGATAGCGGCGGCGACACGGGCGATAGGGCAGGGGTCTTCATCGGGATCATGCGCCTTCCATGCACAGCCTTGCCTCTGCCGTCACGCTTTCTTCGCGCCCAGCCTTGTCGCGCGTCGTCATCGGCGTTGACGAAGCCGGACGCGGGCCGCTGGCCGGGCCTGTCGTGGCCGCAGCGGTGATCCTGTGCAAGCCGCGCCCTTCGGGCCTCGACGATTCCAAAAAGCTCAAGCCCGCCCGCCGCGCGGTTCTGGAAGAGCAGATCAAGCGCCGCTGCCGCTGGGCGGTGGGCGTGGTCGAAGCCGACGCAATCGACCGTCTCAACATCTTCGGCGCCACCATGCTGGCAATGACGCTCGCGGTGCAGGACCTGTGCCGGCAATTGCAGGACGAAGATGTGCACGAGGTGCTGGTCGACGGCAACCTGACCCCTCACGGCCGCCATCCGGACTGGTGCTGGCCCGCGCGGCCCATCGTTGGCGGCGATGCCATCGAACCGTGCATTTCCGCCGCCTCGATCATCGCCAAGGAACACCGCGACCGCATCATGCGCGCCCACGCGCAAGTGCACCCGCATTATGGCTGGGACCGCAACGCCGGCTATGGCACGCCCGAACACATGGACGCGCTGCGCCGCCACGGACCCACCCCGCTGCACCGCCGCAGCTTCGCCCCGGTGGCGGCACTTTCCTAATCGCGCGCGGCGTGCCACACCTTGGGCATGACCGCACCGCATTCCACGCCTTGCCATTGGACGAAAAGCCAAAATCGGGGGTGGACCGGGCCGGGTGACAAGGTGCCCAGGACCGTGTCAACTTTGTCAACTTCGCCCCAAAACGGGACTCGCAGATGAACGGAAAAGGCACGCCCGGCGATTCGATTCGCCCCGATTCGAACCCCCGCGAACTCACCTTGCGCGGCGTCGCGCTCGGCGCGCTGCTCACGGTCGTGTTCACGGCGGCGAACGTCTACCTCGGCCTGCGCATCGGCCTCACGTTCGCCACGTCGATCCCGGCTGCGGTGATCTCGATGGCGGTGCTGCGCCTGCTGCCGGGCGCGACGATCCAGGAAAACAACATCGTCCAGACGATCGCCAGCTCGGCGGGCACGCTCTCAGCGATCGTGTTCGTGCTGCCGGGCCTTGTCATGGTGGGGTGGTGGAGCGGCTTTCCCTATTGGCAATCGGTGGCGGTCATCGCCATCGGCGGGGTGCTGGGGGTGATGTATTCGGTCCCCTTGCGCCGCGCGCTCGTCACGGGATCGGACCTTCCGTATCCCGAAGGCGTCGCGGCGGCTGAAGTGCTGAAAGTCGGCGCGGGCGTCGGCGGCGCCGAAGAGAACGAGCGCGGCCTCGCCGCCGTGCTCACCGGCAGCGTGATGGCGGTCGTCTATCCGCTGCTCGCCAAGATGAAGCTGGTGGGGGAAAGCGCCTCCGCCACCATACCCATCGGCCTCGGCGGCACGGCGCTGTCGGGCGGGCTGTCGCTGGCGCTGATCGGCGTTGGCCACCTTGTCGGCCTTGCGGTGGGGCTGGCCATGCTGACCGGCATCGTCATCTCGTTCGGCTTCCTGCTGCCGATCTTCACCGCGCACGGCGCGCCTGCGGGCACGGAACTTGCCGACTTCATCAGCGACGTGTTCCGCCACCAGATTCGCTTCATCGGCGCCGGCACCATCGGCGTCGCCGCCATCTGGACGCTGTTGAAAGTCATCGGCCCGATCGTGCGCGGCATCGCGGCCGCGCTTGCCGCATCGCGCAGCCGCGCGGATGGCGGATTTGCCGGGCTGGAGCTGACCGAGCGCGATCTGCCCATCGGGCTTGTCGGCGGCACCATCGTC
>JBDLVU010000303.1:0-3024 GCA_039804665.1 Pseudomonadota bacterium
GCGATGCTCGACAATCTGCCCCATCGCCGGCGGCGCGCTGGCGGGTGATGGCGTGGCCAGCCGGGCGCGCGCATCCTGCGCCGTGTATACCGTCAGCACCACGCCCAGCATCGGCCGCGCGCCGTCGCCGCCCTCGATCGCCTTGATCTCGGCCGCCACGTCCACACCCTGATCGAACATGGCCGACGTGAACCAGCTGTCCCGGGGCACATATCCGATCGGGCGGCCGGTGATGTCGTCCACCCGGATGGCGCGGCTGTCGTGCGCATTGCCGGATTCATGTGCCAGCCGAACGCCATCGCCCGGCGATGCACACCGGATTGCGTCCTGATATTGTGATTCGCCCACCAGCGGCAGCGTGTAGGTGCCCATCGGTAATCCCTTGTTGTGCCCATATCTTGACGCCGGGAATCACCCCTTGCAATGTTGGATTTCGTCGGCTGAATTCGCCGGTTGCGGTCACACGGGTTTCCCGCGCCGCCCGGCTTGTTTGCTAATTGCAAACTTTCCGCTGGACAGAAATGTTTGCAATTGGCAAACAGGTGCCCGAAGCAATTCGGGAGGTCGAACCCATGTCCAGCCGCACCCGCCAGCAGGCGATGTGCCTTGCCTCGGTTGAAGCGGAACTGCGTCATGCGCCGTTCGGCCACCCGCCAGTCACGTTCCGCGTCGTTTCCCATACCCCCCCGGCGGCGCGGGATAGTGCCCTGCCGGCCTCGCTGACTCATCGCAGCGATTGCCGGCAGGGCGCATTTGCCCCTGAACCCTTTTCGATCACTCTTGCCCGTCGCGCCCAGCGCCCTGTTGCGCTCGCCTGCTTCGGCTTCGTGGTCTTCGCGCTGTCCCTCTTTCTCTCGGTCAGCGCTTCGCCGGTGGTGTTTCAGTGATGCCGCCGCACCTGTCGCCCAGCGGACGGCCGATCGCCACCCGTTGCGGCGAACCTGCCTGGCGCAACGCGCCGCCCCGCACGCGCCAGTCCACCGTTAACCGCCTGCGCGCGTCCGAAGGCTGCCCCATCGCCCGGCCAACCGAAAGCACCCCCGATGCCCGTTACTGAAGGAACGATCGTGGCCTACGCCAATCTGAAGGATTTGCAGCTTTGGGCCGAACGCGAAATGCTGCGCGCGCCCGATTTCGTGATCGGTGACAACTACCTGCGCCGCTGGTGGATGATCCCGCGAAACGAGCTGTCGAACGTCTACCTGCACGAATTCCGCAAGTCCGACGATGATCGCGCCCTGCACGATCACCCGTGGGACAGCACCAGCGTGATCCTGTTCGGCCGCTACCGCGAACACCTGCCCGGCGGGATTTCGCTGGTGCGCCGTGCGGGCGATGTCGTTACCCGCACGGCCGAACAGCTGCACCGCGTGGAACTGGAACCGGGCGAAACCTGCATCACCCTGTTCATCACCGGGCCAAAGGTCCGCGAATGGGGTTTCCAGTGCCCGCAAGGATGGGTTCACTGGCAGGATTTCACGGATCCTACCGACAGCAGCCAGACCGGGCGCGGTTGTGGCGAACACGATGCGCGGCCCCCGCGCGTGGCTCAGCCGAACTATGCCGCGCTTGGCCTCGGCAGCGCCGATGAAGCCGAAGGGCGCAATTGATGGCGCACTATGAATGCCGCGCCTGTGGCGAAGCCTTCGGCATATCGCCGGAACACTGCCCTGCGTGCCGCGCCGAACGCGTGGCGGCGCAGGTGCGGGCCTGCCAGGTGCCCAGCGCGGTCAATACCGTTCCGGCCGATCCGGAACCAGACCTGCCGGAACTGGCCACCGCCGCCGCGCACGCCGCCGCCGATGCCTTGGCGGACCTGCTGCGCTTCAGGCGGCACGGCGCGGCGCTGGAGGGCTTCGCATTTGAAGCCGATGTGACGCTGTTCCTCGCCGATGCCCTGCGCAAGACCATCGCCATCGAACTGTTTTATCCGCAGTGCGATCACGACAAGGAAGCGCTTCAGCAGCTGGACCACGCGTGCTTCGCCTTCGAAATGGATTTCGGCAAGTGACGGGGGCCGCTACCACGCCGATCTGCCTTGATTGCGCGCACTTTGTCGCGCGGATCAACGGCCAGTCATCCATCTGCCGGCGCCTTGTCGGCAAGCGCTGGAACCCGGTGGACGGAACGCGCGGCGAATACATGGCCGCTAACCCCCACCGCGAACGCGCCACCGACAAGGCTCTGATCACCGGCCGCGAAAAATGCGGGCCAGCCGGTCGCTTTTTCGTAAAGCGCCTGCCGCCTTCGTGCGCGCCAGCGCAGCGGGGCGGATGATGGGCGCCCGCGTTCTTGTCGCCTGCGAATTTTCGGGCACCGTGCGCCGCGCGTTTACGGCCGCCGGGTTCGATGCGTGGTCGTGCGATCTGTTGCCCGCGGAGGATGGCAGCAATCACCATATTACCGGTGATGTGCGCGCTGTTTTGGGCGAAGGATGGGATTTGCTGATCGTGGCACACCCGCCCTGCACCCGGCTTTGCAATTCGGGCGTGCGCTGGCTGAAGGTTCCGCCGCCCGGCCGATCGCTGTCCGACATGTGGGCCGAACTGGATGAAGGTGCCGCGCTGTTCAGCACGCTATGGAACGCGCCAGTGCCGCGCGTGGCTTGCGAAAACCCGGTGATGCACCGCCATGCGAAAGAGCGCATTGCCAATTTCCAGCCGGCCGCGCAATCGGTGCAGCCATGGCAATATGGCGATTGGGAGCGCAAGCGCACCTGCCTTTGGCTACGCGGCCTACCGCCGCTGGTGCCACCGTTTCGTACGATCGATGATGCGCGCGCCGCGCTGGACCTTCCCGAAGGTGCCCAGCCGGTCGATCGCGTCCACAAGATGGCACCGGGCAAAGACCGCGCCAAGGAACGCAGCCGCTTCTTCCCCGGCATCGCCACCGCAATGGCAGCGCAATGGGGTCCACTTCTGAACCATGCGCAGGAGGCGCACGCAGCATGACTACCAACACGATTGCCGCGCCGGAACGTGCGAGTGTATGGCAGATTGAAATGGTAGAGGACCGCCCCGTTTC
>JBDLVU010000304.1:0-3020 GCA_039804665.1 Pseudomonadota bacterium
GCAGCACGTCTTCCGGGCTGGTGCCCCAGGTGACCGAAGGCGCGATGTCGGCGGCATCGATCACCACGACCTTGTCGTACTTTGCGCCCGGATCGGTGGCGAGGCTGGTCCACCATGCGACGGCGGCGTCCCATTCGGCACCCTTGGGCGCATAGGGGCGGCCCTTGAGGTAGGCGAAGGTCTTATCGTCGGGCGCGATCAGACCGGCGCGCGCGCCGTGTTCGATCGCCATGTTCGACACGGTCAGGCGGCCCTCGATCGACAGGTCGCGGATGACGCTGCCGGTGTACTCGATGACATAGCCCGTGCCGCCCGACGCGCCGAGCACCCCGGTGATGTGCAGCACCACGTCCTTGGCGGTGACGCCCGGCGACAGCGTGCCATCGACGCGAACTTCCATCGCCTTTGACCGGGTGAGCAGCAGCGTCTGCGTGGCCAGCACGTGCTCGACCTCGCTGGTGCCGATGCCAAAGGCCAGCGCGCCCAGACCGCCGTGGCAGGCGGTGTGGCTGTCACCACAGACGATGGTCGCGCCCGGCAGCGAAAAGCCCTGCTCCGGACCGACGACGTGAACGATGCCCTGTTCCTTGTCGGCATCGCCGATCAGGCGCACGCCGAATTCGGGCGCGTTGCGTTCCAGTGCGGCAAGCTGCTGCGCGCTTTCACGATCGGCGATCGGAATGCGGTTGCCGGCGGCATCGCGGCGCGCGGTGGTGGGCAGGTTGTGATCGGGCACCGCCAGCGTCAGGTCCGGCCGGCGCACCTTGCGGCCCGAGACGCGAAGCGCCTCGAAGGCCTGCGGGCTGGTCACTTCGTGAACCAGGTGGCGGTCGATGTAGATCAGGCAGGTGCCATCGTCGCGCTGTTCGACAACGTGGGCGTCCCAGATCTTCTGGTAGAGGGTGCGGGGCGTGTTCGACATGGCGCTTCGGTTAGGCCTGCACGGGCGGCATTTCAAGGCGTTGGCGGGCTGCGGTGCGTAATTTTATTGCCCGAACGGATCGCTCGCATGGGCGCGCGGGAGCGGGTATGGAGAAGGCATGACCGCGTTTCTTATCGTTGTTGCCACCGTCCTGATCATGGAAGGGGTGGCGTGGAGCAGCCACAAGTACGTCATGCACGGCTTCGGCTGGGGCTGGCACCGCGATCATCACGAACCGCACGATGGCTTTTTCGAAAAGAACGACCGCTTTGCGCTGGTCGGCGCAGCCATTTCGATCACCGCCTTCGCGCTGGGCAGTCCGCTGGTGCGCGGGGACGCGGCATGGTGGCCGGGCACGTGGATCGGGCTTGGCGTGCTGGCCTACGGCGTGATCTACACACTGGTGCACGATGGGCTGGTCCACCAGCGCTGGTTCCGCTGGGTGCCCAAGCGCGGTTATGCCAAGCGGCTGGTGCAGGCGCACAAGCTGCACCACGCAACGATCGGCAAGGAGGGCGGGGTCAGCTTCGGCTTCGTGTTCGCGCGCGATCCGGCGCGGTTGAGGCAGGACCTGAAGGCCCAGCGCGAACGCGGGGTCGCCGTGCTGCGCGAAGCGCTGGATACCTGAGCCGCTTGCCATCGCGCCCGATATTTTCTACCAAATGTTATTAATTGGTGAGAGGGGCGATGATGGGGCGCTGGGCCTACACGGTGTTGCGGGTGCTGTTCGGGGCGTGGTTCCTCGCATCGGGCATCGAATATTTCCTGCCTTTCAACCTGCAACCGCTGGGCGGCACGGCGCGCGCGCAGGAATTCACGCTGGCGCTGATCCACAGTGGACTGTTCGCATGGGTCAAGGTGGCCGAAGTGGCGATCGGGCTGGCCGTGCTGGCCAACCGGGCTATTTTGCCGGCGGCGCTGCTGTGCCTGCCGCTGACGGTGGTGATCGGCTGGTGGAACTTCGTGCTCGATCCCGGCGCCATCCAGTGCAGCTTCGGCGTGTTCACCGCTGGCTGCAACGCGATGCTGCTGTGGCCCTTTCGCCGCGAACTGCTGGCGCTGGTGCGGTGGTCGCCGGTTCCGGCCTGACCGCTGCGGCCACGGCACCTGCGCTGAAAAAGAAACCGGCGCGTTCCGCCCTTGGAACGCGCCGGTCTTTTGTCTGGCCGGAAGGCGCAAGGCGCCCGTCCCGCCTGAAGGTCAGATGTCGTCGTCCGCGTCCGGGCCCGCCATCAGTCCTTCGGCAACCTGCTCGGTCCGGCTGCGGATCGCAGCTTCCAGCCGGTCGCAAACTTCGCTGTGTTCCTTGAGATAGGTCTTGGCGTTTTCACGCCCCTGCCCGATGCGGATCGAGTCGTAGCTGAACCACGCGCCCGACTTTTCGACCAGCCCGGCCTTGACGCCAAGGTCGAGGATCTCACCGATCTTCGAGATGCCCTGCCCGTACATGATGTCGAATTCGACCTGCTTGAACGGCGGGGCGACCTTGTTCTTGACGACCTTGACGCGCGTGGCGTTGCCGACGATTTCGTCACGGTCCTTGATCTGGCCGGTGCGGCGGATGTCGAGACGCACCGAGGCGTAGAACTTCAGCGCATTGCCGCCGGTGGTGGTTTCCGGGTTGCCGTACATCACGCCGATCTTCATGCGCAGCTGGTTGATGAAGATCACCATGCAGCGCGAACGGCTGATCGAACCGGTCAGCTTGCGCAGCGATTGCGACATCAGGCGCGCCTGAAGGCCGACGTGGCTGTCGCCCATCTCACCCTCGATTTCGGCGCGGGGCACCAGTGCGGCGACCGAGTCGACCACCAGCACGTCGATGGCGTTGGACCGCACCAGCGTGTCCACGATCTCAAGCGCCTGTTCACCGGTATCGGGCTGCGACACGATCAGGTTGTCGATGTCGACGCCCAGCTTCTTGGCATAGACCGGATCGAGCGCGTGTTCGGCGTCGACGAAGGCAGCGGTGCCGCCGCCCTTCTGCGCCTCGGCAATCACGTGCAGCGCCAGCGTGGTCTTGCCCGAGCTTTCCGGGCCATAGACCTCGATCACGCGGCCGCGCGGCAAGCCGCCCACGCCCAGCGCGATATCGAGC
>JBDLVU010000305.1:0-2986 GCA_039804665.1 Pseudomonadota bacterium
TCGAACATCGCTCCTCAAGCGATAACTGGCTGTAGTTCGACATGGCAGCACCTGTGTGTGGTGTTGCACTTCGTTTGTGAACTCAAAGGGGTCCCGCTTTAGGGCGCGGTTGCGGCAAGGAAGCGGGATCCCGGGTCTAGCCCGGGATGACGGAAGGGGGGCTGGCGGAGTGCGGTTCCGCTTCCGTCATCCAGAACTCGGTGTTGGCGCAGCATCCGTGAGGCCCCGGTGACGGGGACGTGGCGGTCTTACCTCTCCGTCAGCCGCTTTGCGGCTGCCACCTCCCCGAGCGAGCTCGGGGAGGGGCTTGGTCTTCAGGCGTCGGCCTTTTTCATGCCTTCGGTGATGCGCTGGGTTTCGGCGCGGGTCGAATCCGGGCCGGTGTTGCGCTTGTAGATGCCGCCTTGGCCTGCGGCGCGGTTGAACAGGTCGGGGTCGCCTTCGCGCTGTTCAAGGCCGAAGAGGGGGAACAGGCCGGGGTGACGGCCGAGGCCGCCGTACAGATCGAGGCAGCGTTCGATCCAGTCGCGCAAGGGATCGTCGTTGGCGAGGACCGGGGTCTTGCACACCGAGGCGGTGAACAGGATGCCGCCCATGATGCGGAAGTCGGCGTAGTTCGGCGTCGCGCCGCCCAGCCACTGGTGCTGTGCGAGCGAAGCGCGCAGCGGTTCGAGCGCGGCGGAGATCTTGGGCAGGCGCTCTTCGCGGCCGGCCTGAACCTCTTCCAGCTTGCGGCCGAGCATCTTTTCGCGGCTGTGGGTCACGTATTCGTGATCCTGCGGCAGCGACAGGTCGCGGTAGTCCTGACAGAAGCAGAACATCCACGGGCCGACGGCGGCGTTCCAGAACCAGTGGTCCAGCGCCTTCAGCGTGGCAGCCACGCTTTCGTGGGGGATCAGCGTGGGGCGGTCCGGGTACTTGGCGTCGAGGTATTCGACGATGCCCCAGCTATCGAGCACGAATTCGCCATCGTCGACAATCGCGGGCAGGCGTTCGGTCTTGCCGCCGGTGCGCTCAAGAATGCCGGTGAAGCCGCCGGGCACGACATCGAGATCGAAGCCCTTGTGCTTGAGCGCGTACTTCGTCGCCCAGACGAACGGGCTGATCGTGGCGCCGGTGGACAGGGCGAGATCGTAGAACGTGATGGTGTTGTTGGCGGCCATGGAATCCTCTCCGTTTGTTGCCGCGCAGTCTGCCAGAAATTGTTAGCAACACAAACGAATTTTACGCTTGGGACTAAGCGAACTTAGATTGCCGTCGCCCAAAATTATCGCGCCAAACAAGGCACGGTTGGTGAATGTGGCTGAAGTTCCTGATAGCGTGGCTCATGCTATCGGGATGGGATTTAAAGTTAAACCGGATCGGAGGAATTTAAATGATGATCGCCAAAATTTTCGACTCTGAAGGTGAATGCCTTGGTGATTGGAAATTTTCCAATCTTCCGAAAAACGGTGATATCATTGTGGTTCGTGATCTCGACATTCAACCGTATAAGGTCGCGGCGGTTGAGTATTGGCCGATCCCAGTGGATCAAGACGCTCAGAATACAGTGTTTCCTATGGAGGAAAGGCTGATCCTGCGTGTTATCATGCACGGTATACCGCTTTAGGTAACCTAGAACGCACGCAAAAGAAGGGCGCCGGCCCCCGTCGGGAGGGGACCGGCGCCCGGACTGCCTGCTGTCACCACAGGCAGATGGCGTAAGCCTTACTTCTTGGTGCGCCAGCCTTCGGCGTAGCTGTCACGCGCGACTTCCGAGTAGGGGACCGACGAGACGACGGCCTTGATCTCGGTCTGCACGTGGCGTTCCACGGTCGGCTTGGTGGTGCCGCCGTTCGGTTCGCCCCACAGCAGCGAAACTTCGGTGCCCGGCGTTTCAAAGCCCGGTTCCATCATAGCGAGGGTGAGGAACTTGCCTTCATTGGCGGTGTAGCCGATCCAGGTGGAGAGGCCGGCCAGCTTGCCGTTGGAGAGCACCTGATCGAACGGGTGCATCGAATAGACCGCGCTCGGGTATTCCATGAACTTCGCACGGTCGCCCTTGCTGAGCGCGGAGGACTGGACGCGCATGACGTCTTCGTTGTCCAGCGCCAGCGTCACCTTGGTGCGGTGCTTGCCCGCGGCAGCCATCTTTTCCAGCGCGGCGCGGCCGATGAAGTCGTGGTCGAACTTCACGAACGGGCCGTAACCCAGATCCCACGGCGTGGTGTAGTAACCTTCGACGGTTTCCGGCACATAGCTGCCGCCGATCGAGCACTTGGCTTCATACGAATTGGCCGAGAGCCACGCGCGATAAGGGGCGAGTGCCTCGCCAGTGTAGATCGCGGGGAAGGGCGAGGGGATCCAGCCCGATTCCAGCGTGTTCGACGAATAGGCGCGGCCACCGACGAGGGCCATCTGGAATTCCTTGCCGGCTTCGACCAGCGCGGCGTGGACGGCGCCGTAGTCTTCCCACGGGCCCATCAGTTCAAAGCCCGGCTGGCCGGCCATGCCGTGACGCAGCGCGCGCACTTCCTTGCCGCCGATGGTCATGCGGGTCATGTGGAAGAACTTGAGGTCGGGCGCGGACTTGCCGGTGGCCTTTTCGATGATCTTCATCGCGTTGGGACCCTGAACCTGGAAGCGGTAGTTGTTCCGCTTGCCATCGGTGCGCATGGCCCAGCGCTCGTCGCGCTCAACGGTGACGTTCCAGTTGCCGGTTGCGGCGTGGTATTCCACCCATTCGATGGTGGGCGCGCGGCCGACGAGGTTGAATTCGTTTTCATCGAGGTAGAACAGGATGACGTCGCCGATGACGTAGCCATCGGGGGTGACGGGCACGAACTGCTTGGCGCGGTCCGGCTGGAAGTTCTTGAAGCTGTTGATGCCGAGGTGTTCGAGCATCTTGAAGGCGTCCGGCCCGCGCACGGCGAGGTCCACCATGTGGTAGCTCTGGTTGTAGAGCACGGCGGAATGCGCCCACGCCCACTGTTCGTTGCGCCAGTTC
>JBDLVU010000306.1:0-2978 GCA_039804665.1 Pseudomonadota bacterium
GATTACCGCTTCCACTTCAGCTACAGGACGCGCTGACAGCAGAACGCCCCGCCCCCGGTTGCCGGGGCGCGGGGCGTGCCTTTCCCATCCTCACGCAAGCGATAGGATTCAGGCGGCGACTGCGGCCGTCTTCTGCGTGGAGCCCTTGTAGATTTCGTCGATTGCGGCGCCCAGCGACGCATCGAATTCCGCATCGGTCATCTGCGCGCGCAGGTCTTCGAGCAGCGCGCGGCTGAAGCTGGCGATGATGCCGGTGTTCTTGGCCAGTTCGACGCAAGCCTCGGGGCGCTTGTAGCCACCCGAAAGCGCGACGACGCGCAGCACCTTGGGATGCGACACGAGCGGATCGAACGTCCCGGCCACGACCGGCAGCGAGAGCTTGAGCATGACCTTCTGCCCTTCAGGCAGGGCATCGAGGTTCTTGAGGATCTCGGCGAGCAGGATCTTGTCGCACTCGGCGCGGGTCTCGCTCTTGATGTTCACTTCGGGTTCGATGATCGGCATCATGCCGTGGCTGAGCACCTGCGCGCCCACTTCGAACTGCTGCTTGACCACAGCGGCGATGCCTTCGGCGTTGGCCGAGTTGATCACCGAGCGTTCCTTGGTGCCGAACACGCCCAGCGCCTTCGAACGGACAAGCAGCGCGTCGAGCGTGGGCATCGGCTTCATCAGCTGCACGCCATTGGCTTCGTCTTCGAGGCCCTTGTCGATCTTGATGAAGGGCACGACGCCCTTGGCGATCAGCGCGGCGGGGACCGGCGTGCCATCGACATCGCCATCCATCGTGCGTTCGAACAGGATCGCGCCGATGACCTTTTCACCGGTGAACGCCGCCGACTTGATGATGCGGGCGCGCATTGCATGGATCAGGCCGAACATTTCATCTTCGGTGGTCCATGCGCCTTCGGTCACGCCATAACCGGCCAGCGCCTTGGGCGTGGAACCGCCGCTCTGGTCGAGCGCGGCGATGAAGCCGTTACCGGCGGCCATCTTTTCGGTCATTTCGGCAAAGTTCATGGGGTGTCCCTGTCCTGTTGGGGCCTGTCCTGGGCGGTATGAATGCATACCTATGCGCGAGTGGTCCATAAACAGGCGCGGGTTGCAGTGCAACATCCGCGCCTGTCCAGAATGCGATTATTTTTCGAGCGCGGCGACGCCCGGCAGTTCCTTGCCTTCCATCCATTCGAGGAACGCGCCCCCGGCGGTGGAGATATAGGAGAAATCGGCCGCAACCCCGGCATGGTTGAGCGCGGCGACGGTATCGCCCCCGCCCGCGACCGAGATCAGCGAGCCTTCCTTGCTGAGCGCGGCGGCGGTGCGCGCCAGCGCCACCGTGGCGGCATCGAACGGCGCCATTTCAAACGCGCCCATCGGCCCGTTCCAGACCAGCGTCTTGCAGGTTTTCAGCACATCGCCCAGCGCTTCGACGGCCTGCGGCCCGACATCGAGGATCATCTCGTCAGCCGCGACTTCGTGGACGTTACAAGTGCGCAAGCTGGCCGGGTTCGCGGCGAATTCCTTGGACACGACGACATCGTACGGCAGGTGGACGGTGCAGCCGGCCTTGTCGGCGTTTTCGAGGATTTCGTCGGCGGTGCCGGTCAGGTCATGCTCGCACAGCGACTTGCCCACGTCGACGCCGCGCGCGGCGAGAAAGGTGTTGGCCATGCCGCCGCCGATGATCAGGTGATCGACCTTGCTGACGAGGTGCTTGAGCACGTCGAGCTTGGTGGAGACCTTGGCGCCGCCGACAACCGCCGCGACCGGACGTTCGGGTTCGCCCAGCGCCTTCTGAAGCGCCTTCAACTCCGCTTCCATGGCGCGGCCGGCATAGGCGGGCAACACATGGGCGAGGCCTTCGGTGGAAGCATGCGCGCGGTGCGCGGCGGAAAACGCATCGTTCACATAAGCCGCGCCTAGCTTTGCAATGGCGGCCACGAGATCGGCGTCATTCTTTTCCTCGCCCTTGTGGAAGCGGGTGTTTTCAAGGACGGCGATGCTGCCGGGCGCAAGCGCGGCAACGGCGGCTTCTGCATCGGCACCGCAGCAATCCTCGATGAATGCGACCGGACGGCCCAGCACACCCGAAAGCGCGGGCACGATCTGCGCCAGCGAGTTGGCTTCGCTGCGTTCGCCCTTGGGACGGCCGAAGTGCGCAAGGACGAGGACCTTGGCGCCCTTGTCCGCCAGTTCCGACAGCGTGGCGACCGTGGCGCGCAGACGGGTGTCGTCAGTCACCTTGCCATCGGCCATCGGCACGTTCAGGTCTTCGCGCACCAGCACGGCCTTGCCGCGCAGGTCGCCGATGTCGTCAAGGGTCTTGAAGCTCATTGCTCGATCCTCACTTGGTCGCCGATGGCGATTTCGCCATCGCTGATGACCTTGCCGCACACGCCGCCACGCCAATCGGGCAGCAGGGCGGCCTTCAGGCCGGGGGAAATTTCATCCATGCGGCTGCATGGGTCGCATTCGCAGTTCACGCGGATGCGCAAGCTTTGGCCAATGGCAATGATGGCGCCGGGGCGGCGCGGCAGGCGCAGGCCGGAAACCAGCAGGTTGGCGCGGCGCACATGCCAGGGGAGATCGATCTTGAGGTCCGCCATGGCGGCGGCCCAGGATTCCGCCTCGATCAGGGTGATCTGGCGCTTTCCGGTTTTACCGGGGCGGAGGGCACCACGCAGATCGCCGTGGATGCCCTCGCCTTCGGTCACGCGGACGCGGGACACCGTCTCGATGGGGCCGCGCGGCCGATCATGCCGCGCGATACCCTGAAGGTGCCCTGCATCCATCGCGGCTTAGAGGAACTTCGCCATCGCGCCCGCGGTATCGAGCATGCGGTTCGAGAAGCCCCATTCATTGTCGTACCACGACAGCACGCGCACCAACTTGCCTTGCGGGTTTTGCGCTTGGTAGTGCATGCCGCGCAGCACGCCCTTGGCCGACTTGCTGTGGTTGTCTTGCACGAAGGTGCGTTGTAT
>JBDLVU010000307.1:0-2932 GCA_039804665.1 Pseudomonadota bacterium
GTCGACGAACTTGCCCTGCACATAGGCAGTGGTCTTGAACGGCTTGATGCTGGTTCCGACGAGAGACATTGGTCAGGCTTCCTTTTGTGGTTGCGTGTGGTGAACTCGGGATCGAGCGTCAGGTAGGCCCCCTGCCCGGCAATTTCCAATGATCAATTCTGCCCACTTTGATTGATTGGATCGATCAATGGATGCCGCCTTGCCCCAAATGACACCCGGCTGTTTCATCCGCATGGCGGAACCGCATCGGCCCAAACGGGTTGCCACCGCGTCTAGACCCGCCTCGCGCCTACGTATTCGCAAGCGAGGGGCCCACGAAAATCAGGCAGTTGCAGTGGGCGCAACTGCGCTGCGCGCATCTTGCACTTGCAAATGGAACAGCATCGTCTCATTTGCAGGTGAAACGAAACGCTTTCGTTCCATTTCCAGGATTCCCCATGACCGACCAGCAGCACGCCACCCCCGAGCTCGCTCCGCAGGATGACGAAACCCCCAATGGCAAGCGTCGGCTGATCGGCCGCGTTGCCCTTGGCGCGATTGTCGCCGGTGCGCTTTATGGCGGCTATAGCTACATCGAATACCGCAACCACGGCCGGTTCGTGCAATCGACCGAGGACGCCTATGTCAAGGCGGACGGCGTGGCGATCAGTTCAAAGCTGCCCGGTTACGTGCGCACGGTGGCGGTGGCCGACAATCAGGCGGTGAATGCCGGGCAGTTGCTGGTCGTGGTCGATCCCACCGACTACCGCACGCGGCTCGAACAGGCCGCCGCGCAGGTCGATGTGGCCCGCGCCACCGAAACCGCCACTCGCGCCGGTATCAGCGAAGCGCAGGCTGGCGTTGCGCAGGCACAGGCCGCGCTGGCCGCCGCGCAACGCGATCTCGCCTATCTGAACGGCGAAGTCGCCCGCTATCGGCCTCTTGCCGCGTCGGGCGCTGAGCCGAAGCAGGCGCTGGACCAGCTGGTCAGCAACCGCGACAAGGCCGCCGCGCAAGTGCAGGCCCAGCAGGCCGCCCTCGCCGCCGCGCGCAGCAAGGTCAATTCGATTCAGGCGCAGGTCGGCCAGTCCGCCGCGCAGATCGAAGCCGCCCGGGCCCAGCAGCAGGCCGCGCAGAACGACCTTGCCACCACCCGCCTTGTCGCGCCGGTTGCGGGCAAGATCGGTTCGTCGGCGGTGCGGCTGGGGCAGTATGTCCAGCCCGGGCAGCGCCTGATGACCATCGTGCCCACGCAGGCGCTGTATGTTGAGGCGAACTTCAAGGAAACGCAGATCGGCCTGATGCGGCCGGGCCAGCCGGTGACGCTGGAAGTCGATGCCCTGCCCGACGTGGAATTCCACGGCACGGTGGAAAGCATCACCCCCGGCACCGGCGCCAATTTCTCGCTGGTTCCGCCGCAGAACGCCACCGGCAACTTCACCAAGATCGTGCAGCGCGTGCCCGTGCGCATCCGCATCAATGCCGGCCCCGAATCGCGCAAGGTTCTGGTCCCCGGCCTGTCGCTCAAGGTCTCGGTGGATACCTCCTCGGCCAAGCAGGCGATCAGCGCGATCCAGTCCGAACAGAACAAGGCGGCGCCCGCAAAATGAGCGGCGGCGCCACTCTCGATGGCACAGCCGCGCCGGCCCCTGCCCCGGCCCGGCAGGCGCCGGGACGACAGGCCAATGCCGATATTACGGCATGGCTGGCGGTTGCCGCGGGCGCGATCGGCGCGCTCATGGCCACGCTGGACATCTCGATCGTCAATTCCGCGCTGCCTACCATCCAGGGCGAAATCGGCGCCTCGGCCACCGAAGGCACGTGGATCGCCACGTCCTACCTTGTGGCGGAAATCGTCATCATCCCGCTGACCGCGTGGCTTGAACGCGTGTTCGGGCTGCGCCGGTTCCTGCTGATCGCCTCGATCCTGTTCACCGGTTTTTCGATCGTCTGCGGCACCTCGACCACGCTCACGATGATGATCATCGGGCGCATCGGCCAGGGCTTTACCGGCGGCGCGATGATCCCCACGGGCATGACCATCATCGCCACCCGCCTGCCGCGCCACCAGCAACCGGTCGGCACGGCGCTGTTCGGCTCCACGCTGATCCTTGGCCCGGTCCTCGGGCCGCTGGCGGGCGGCTGGCTGACTGAAAACTTCAGCTGGCACTACGCCTTCTTCATCAACATCCCGGTCTGCATCCTGCTGATGGTGTTCCTGCTCGTGGGACTGAAGCATCAGGCGATGAAGCTGGAGGAGCTGATCCATGCCGACTGGCTTGGCATCCTCGGTCTCGCGCTCGGGCTGGGCGGGCTGACCGTGGTGCTGGAGGAAGGGAACCGCGAACAGTGGTTTGAATCCACGCTGATCTGGCAGCTTTCCGCCATTGCCGCACTCGGCTTCATCCTCATCACTGCGGGGCAGTTGACCGCGCGGCGCCCGGTGGTGAAGCTCGCCCTGCTGCGCAACCGCGCCTTTGCGGCGGTGTTCGTGCTGGGCCTGCTGATCGGCGCGGTGCTTTATGGCACGTCATACGTCATCCCGCAGTTCCTTGCCGCGATTGCCGGCTACAACGCCTATCAATCGGGCCTCGTGGTGTTTCTGTCGGGCATTCCGGCGGCGATGATGATGCCGCTGTTTCCGTTGATGGTCACCCGGTTCGATCTGCGCGCCGTGGTGGCCACGGGGATGCTTGTGATGGCAGCTTCGTGCTGGCTCGACACGTCATTGACCGCCATGTCCGATGGTTCCGATTTCACCGTCTCGCAATTGCTGCGCGGGCTGGGACAGGCGCTGTCGATGCTGTTCCTTAATCAGGCGGCCATTGCCAGCGTGAAGCCCGATGAAGCGGGCGACGCGGCGGGCCTGTTCAACGCCGCGCGCAACCTTGGCGGGTCGATCGCGCTGGCGCTGCTCGCCACGGTGCAGGAACGGCGGCTGGAATTCCATCGC
>JBDLVU010000308.1:0-2922 GCA_039804665.1 Pseudomonadota bacterium
GCTGGCGCTCGATGCCCTGCGGCGTCTCGACGGTGCGGAACGACGCGACGGAGCCGAGCGGCACGGTCTCGCCCTTCAGCTCCGAGGCGAGCCCGCCGAAATAGCGGAAGATGTCGGCCGTCATGGTGGCCTCGCCGCGCGCCTGGGTGCGCAGCGCGTTGCCGGTCTCGAGCGCGATGGGTTCGATCGGTGAGGCCACGATTGTTTCGGGCGTGCGCGTATAGATGGTGCGTGGGCGGGCCGCGAATTCGCGCTTCCATGCGTGCAGTTGCGCCTTGCGGCCCGCGATCACCGCGCTGTCGGAGCCGGTGACCATGACGCAATCGGGCGCAAGGATGGGGCCGATGGCGGCGAGATCGGCGTCGGCAAGGGCGCGGTTGAAGGCGGCGCGGCGCAGGCGGATGGCGAGATCAGTCATGCGGAATGCCTTGGCATAGATTGCGCGCCGGGTGGAGTGTTCGTGGCCGCGTGCGTGTGGCAAGGCGCTGGCATGGAAACGACCGACGAATCGCCGCGCATTCTGGTGGATGGTGATGCCTGCCCGGTGAAGGAGGAGATCTACAAGGTCGCCTTCCGCCGCGCCGTGCCGGTCGTTGTGGTCAGCAATTCGCCGTTCCGCGTGCCGGTGCATCCGCTGGTGCGGCGCGTGGTGGTGAGCGACGGGTTCGATGCCGCCGATGACTGGATCGCCGGGAATGCCGGCGCGAAGGCGGTTGTCGTGACCGCAGATATCCTGCTGGCGGACCGCGCGTTGAAGGCCGGGGCAACGGTGCTGTCTCCGGCGGGGAAACCCTTTACCACCAGTTCCATCGGCAGCCAGATCGCCACGCGCGCGATCATGGCGGATTTGCGCGCGGGCGGCGACATCGTGGGCGGCCCCGCCCCGTTTTCAAAAACCGACCGGTCGCGGTTCCTGTCCGCGCTGGACGAGGCACTGGCCCGGTTGACGCGTTAAGGTTCGCTATTGCTTCGGGAAAGGCCTAGCCCCGAGGCTGGGCAACCGCCCGCCGGAGAACGACCATGGCCAAGAGCCAGAAGAAATCGAACAGGGAAGTGCGCAAGCCCAAGGCCGAAAAGCCGAAAAAGCTGAACGCCTCCAACCCCTCCGTGAAACCCGGCGTGGTCGCCGGACTGGACAACATGAAGCGGACCTAAAGCACACGCAGGCCAAAAATGCGGCAGAGGTGACGGAGTATCAACCTGTCAGCCGCAGGACAAATCCCGCGCCGCGCCGGGGTATGCAAGAAACCCGCCCCTCCGTTCTAGGATGGGCGGGTTCTGGTTCGACCGGTTATTCCGCTGCTGGCAGGTACAGTTCGTTGCCGGCTTCGCGGTACTTTTCGCTCATTTCGGCCATGCCCTTTTCCGCGTCCTCGGCAGCGAGGAAGGTTTCGGGGGCCTGATTCTGCTTGGCGGCGAATTCGCGGACTTCCTGCGTGATCTTCATCGAGCAGAACTTCGGCCCGCACATCGAGCAGAAGTGCGCGGTCTTGGCGCCTTCGGCCGGTAGGGTCTGGTCGTGATACTGCTCGGCGGTTTCGGGATCGAGCGACAGGTTGAACTGGTCGCGCCAGCGGAACTCGAAGCGCGCCTTGGACAAGGCATCGTCGCGCAGCCGCGCCGCCGGATGGCCCTTGGCGAGATCGGCGGCGTGGGCCGCGATCTTGTAGGTGATCACGCCCACCTTGACGTCGTCGCGGTCGGGCAGGCCGAGATGCTCCTTGGGCGTCACGTAGCAGAGCATCGCCGTGCCGAACCAGCCGATCATGGCGGCGCCGATCCCGCTGGTGATGTGGTCATAGCCCGGCGCAATGTCGGTGACGAGCGGCCCGAGCGTGTAGAACGGCGCTTCGCCACAAGCGGCGAGCTGCTTGTCCATGTTCTCCTTGACCTTGTGCATCGGCACGTGGCCGGGGCCCTCGATCATCACCTGCACGTCCTGTTCCCACGCGCGCTTGGTCAGTTCGCCAAGGGTGTAGAGTTCGGCGAACTGGGCTTCGTCGTTGGCATCGGCGATCGAGCCGGGCCGGAGGCCATCGCCCAGCGAATAGGCGATGTCGTAGGCCTTCATGATCTCGGTGATTTCGTCGAAGCGTTCGTAGAGGAACGATTCCTTGTGGTGGGCAAGGCACCACTTGGCCATGATCGAGCCGCCGCGGCTGACGATGCCGGTAACGCGCTTGGCGGTCAGCGGAATGTACGGCAGGCGCACGCCGGCGTGGATGGTGAAGTAGTCCACGCCCTGTTCGGCCTGTTCGATCAGCGTGTCGCGGAATACCTCCCACGTCAGGTCTTCGGCAATGCCGCCGACCTTTTCCAGCGCCTGATAGATCGGCACGGTGCCGATCGGTACGGGGCTGTTGCGGATGATCCATTCGCGCGTGTCGTGGATGTTGCGGCCGGTGGAAAGGTCCATCACGGTGTCCGCGCCCCAGCGGATCGACCAGACCATCTTGTCTACTTCGTTGGCGACGTCAGACGCCACCGCCGAGTTCCCGATGTTGGCGTTGATCTTCACGAGGAAGTTGCGGCCGATCGCCATCGGTTCGGATTCGGGATGGTTGATGTTGTTGGGGATGATCGCCCGGCCGCGCGCCACTTCATCGCGGACGAATTCGGCGGTGACGTAGTCGGGGATGGATGCGCCCCAGTCCTGACCGTCACGGATCAGGGCTTCCTTCAACTGCTTGCGGCCAAGGTTTTCGCGGATGGCGACATATTCCATCTCGGGCGTGATGATGCCCTGTCGCGCGTAGTGCATCTGGCTGACGTTGGCGCCGGCCTTGGCGCGCAAGGGGCGGCGCTCGACGTGGGGGAACGCGGGCACGCCGGCCGAACGATCCGGCCCCTTCAGGCCGTTGTCTTCAGGCTTTACGGCGCGGCCGTCGTACTGCTCCACGTCGCCGCGCGCCATGATCCAGT
>JBDLVU010000309.1:0-2917 GCA_039804665.1 Pseudomonadota bacterium
CGATCACGCCCGACGTGCTGCCCATTGCCGAAGCGGACATGGCCGTGTTCGACAAGGTTCTGGCCGTGGACCTGCGCTCGGTCATGCTGTGCATGAAGTACGAAATCCGCCAGTTCCTGGCGCAAGGGTCGCCGGGCTCGATCGTCAACATCGGCTCGGTCAGCTCGTTCCGGCCGCAGCCGAATAACGCGGCCTATGTCGCTGCAAAACATGGGGTCATCGGCCTGACCAAGACCGGCAGCCTTGAATATGCGGGCAAGGGCATCCGCGTGAACGCGGTGCTGCCGGGCGCCATCGACACCCCGATGCTGCGCGGCGCGCTGGAGGAAACCGGCTTTACCGAAGCCGATTTCGCGCCCGCGCTGTCGCTGTTCGGCCGTTTCGGAAAGCCCGAGGAAGTGGCCGAGGCCAGCGCGTGGCTGTGTTCGGACGCATCAAGCTATGTCACCGGCCATTCGCTGGCGGTGGAAGGCGGTTACCTGACGCGTTGATCCCTCCTTGGCGCGCAGGAGAAAGGCCCCGCTCCGCAAGGAGTCGGGGCCTTTTTGCTCCATATTGAGAGCGACCTAAGGGGGGTCTAGATCGACCTAAGCCGTTCAGGCCCCCTTGAGCCGGCCTCAAACCTGGCTGAAACCGCCATCGATGACGAGTTCCGAACAGGTCACGAAACTGGCCGCGTCGGAGCACAGGTAGACTACCCCGCCCCCCATCTCGGCCGGCTGCGCCTGCCGCCCGATCGGGTGCCGCGCCTCCATCCCGGCAATCGCCACTTCGCGCGAAGGGACGGCGCCCAGTTCCACGTAGCGGTCCATGATCGAGTTCAGCATCGGCGTGTCGACGCCGCCGGGGTGCACCGAATTGACGCGGACGTTGTAGCGCAGCGCCGCGAATTCGGCGCCAAGGCACTTGGTCAGCATCTTCACCGCCGCCTTGCTGGTGCAATAGGCCGCGTTGAACGCCGCGCCGCGCAGGCCGCCGACGCTGGAAAAGTTGACCACCGAAGCCCCGGATTTCCGCGCCTTTCCGCCTTCGCGCAGCAGCGGCAGCATCACTTGCGTGCCGATGATGATCGAATCGACGTTCACCGCATTGACCCGGTGGAAATCCGACAGCGGCGTTTCATCGAACTTCGTCACGATGGAAATGCCGGCGTTGTTCACCAGCGCATCCAGCCGCCCGTACTTTTCCTGCACCAGCGCCGCCACGGCGCGCCAGTCGGCTTCGCTCGTGACGTCGTGCTGCAGGTAATGGTCCGCGCCTTCGATGGTGAGGCCGGGCGCCATGTCGGTGGCGATGACGGTGGCGTTCGCCGCCTTCATCGCCTTGACCAGTTCCCGACCGATACCGCCGCCGGCACCGGTGACGACAGCGACTACATCGTTGAGAGCAATGGTCATTGTGCGGTCCAGCCGCCGTCGATGACCAGTTCGGCCCCGGTCATGTAGGACGAATCCTCGCTGGCGAGGAAGTACACCGCCGAGGCCAGTTCCGAAGGCTGCGCAAGGCGGCCGATGGGGGTGGAGCCGACGACGCCGGCGACCAGATCATCGGGCTTTTCGGCAAAGCCCTGATCCACCCAGCGCTGGAAACCAGCCTTGAGCAGCGGGGTTTCGACGAAGCCGGGGTGCAGCGAATTGGCGCGGATCGGCATCTTCTTTTGCGCGAATTCGATGGCGATGCCCTTGGTGAACATGCGCACCGCGCCCTTGGTGGCGTTGTAGGGCGAAACCTCGTTCATGCCGACGAGGCCCATGATCGAGCTGACGTTGATGATCGACGAACCGCCGCGCACCGACTTGCCGCTTTCGGCCATCATCGGCACGAAGTGCTTGGTGCCAAGGAACACGCCGTCGACGTTGACGGCCATGATCCGGCGCCAGCTTTCCAGCGTGATGTCCTCGACCGGGCCGGTGCAATCGATGCCGGCGTTGTTGACAAGGATGTGGCAGCGGCCGTGCAGCTGCTTGACCGTGGCAGCCGCGCGCTCCCAATCTTCTTCCTTCGTCACGTTGGCCGAGACGTAGGTCGCGGCCTGCCCGAGGCGGGCCATGACCGAGGTGGCGGCTTCGCTGTCCGCCGCATCAAGGTCGGACAGCACGACCTCGGCGCCTTCGGCAAGGAAACGTTCGACGCAGGCAAGACCGATGCCGCGCAGGCCGCCCGATACGAAAGCGACCCGGCCCTTCAGCCGCTGAGAACCCAGTTCCATGTTCATCAAACTCCCATCATGCCGGCGGTTGTGGCACCGTCGATCGCAATTTCAGCACCCGAGATGAACCCGGATTCATCCGAGGCGAGATAGGCGACAAGGCCCGAAATCTCGTCGATCTGGGCCATGCGGCCCATCGGGGCCATGCCTTCGTACATCGCGCGCGCGGCGGCCGGATCGGGCTGCGCGTTCATGATCTGCGTGATCAGCGGGGTTTCCACCACGCCGGGCAGGATCGCGTTGACGCGGATCTTGTACTTCTTTTGCCCGCAATAGACGGCCGAGGACTTGGCCAGCGCACACACCGCCGCCTTGGTGACCGAATAGGCCACGTAATTGCCCAAGGGACGCGTGGCGTTCATCGAGGAATTGATGATGATCGAGCCGGTGGCGCCGGGGTTCTTCGCCATCGCGCGGATCGCGCTTTGCACGGTCAGCATCACGCCGGTCTGGTTGACCGCGATGATGCTGTTCCAGCCTTCGAGATCGACGTCTTCGATGCTGCCATCGCCCGCTTCGGTCCCGGCGTTGGCAAACGCGATATCGAGGTGGCCTTCGCTGGCGAGAATCTCGTCGATCAGCACGGTCCACGCCGCCGCATCCTGCACGCGGTGCTTGCGGAAAACGGCGCCGGTTTCAGCGCACAGCGCGGCGGCGGGTTCTTCCTTCGATCCGGTGAACCATACCTTGGCGCCTTCTGCCGAAAGG
>JBDLVU010000310.1:0-2901 GCA_039804665.1 Pseudomonadota bacterium
TCCACAACGTATGCCTGCATCGTGGCCGCAAGCTGAAGAACGACAGCGGCAGCGCCGACCAGTTCCTGTGTCCGTTTCACGGCTTTTCGTGGAACAAGGATGGTTCCTTGCGCAATATCCCCTGCCGCTGGGACTTTGCGCACCTGACCGATGAAAAGATGCAGCTGCCGCAAGCCAGCGTGGCGCAATGGGGTGGATACATCTTCGTGCGCGATGCCGCCGAAGGCCCGACCATCGAGGAATACCTCGCGCCGCTGCCCGAATACTTCAAGCGCTGGAAGCACGAAGAGTGCGTGACGGTCGCCTGGGTGGGCAAGGTGATCAAGGCCAACTGGAAGGTTGCGATGGAAGCTTTCATGGAAAGCTACCACGCCTATGTCACCCACCCGCAGCTGATGCCGTTCACGGGCGATGCCAACGCCGCCTATCACGTGCTCGGCCGTCACGTGAACGTGAACTACACCCCGTTCGGTGTGATCAGCCCGCACGTGGAAGCGCAGGCGCAGGCGGAAGGCTGGAGCGAACAGCGCATCATCGACGAGTTCGTGAAGTACAACGGCCGCAGCGCCGATAACTACGACGCGGAAAAGGACAACTTCGCCATCGACGTGCCCACCGGCAAGACCGCCCGGCAGGCGCTGGGCGCGGCCATGCGCGCGGTTTCTGAAAAGCAGTTCGGCGGCGATTACAGTCAGGTGTCCGAAAGCGAGCTGCTGGACGCGCTGGTCTACAACGTGTTCCCCAACTTTGCCCCGTGGGGCGGGTTCATGCCGAACATCGTCTATCGCTGGCGCCCGTGGCCCGATCAGGACAGCTGCCTGATGGAAGTGCGCGTGATCGCGCGCGTGCCCGAAGGTCAGCCGCGCCCGGCGGGCGTGCCGATGCACATGCTGCGCGACGACGAATGCTGGGCCGATGCGGCCGAGCTGGGCGTGGTCGGCGGCGTGCTCGATCAGGACAGCGAGAACATGGAGCTGTGCCACGAAGGCCTGAAGGTTTCGAAGAACCAGGCGGTCGAACTGGCCGACTATCAGGAAGTGCGCATCCGCCACATCCACCAGACCATCGACTATTACCTCAACAAGTGAGGGCGATCCCATGACCGAACTGTATGACAAATACGCCAACGCGGCGGAGCGGATGCTGAACTTCGTGGAAACGAAGACGACCGACATGGCCAGCGATGTGCTGCGCGTGCCGGTGAAGGATTATCTGGACGAAGGCCGCTGGCAGCAGGAAATCAACCGCATCTTCAAGCGCCTGCCGCTGATGCTGGCGCTGACCATCGAACTGCCCGCGCCGAACGATTACAAGGCGATGGATGTGATGGGCACCCCGGTGCTGATCACGCGGGGCAAGGACGGCAAGGCGCGGGCGTTCATGAACGTGTGCAAGCACCGCGCGATGCATCTGGCCAAGGAAGGCAAGGGCAACTGTTCGCGCTTTGCCTGCCAGTACCACGGCTGGACTTATGCCAACGACGGCCAGTTGATCGGGATTGCAGAAGCCAGCACCTTTGGCGATGTGGACCGCTCAACCCTGAACATGACCGAGCTGCCGTGTGACGAGGCCGCGGGCCTGATCTTCGTGATCCTGACCCCCGACCTGCCGATCAATGCCATCGAATGGATGGACGGCATGTATGAAGACTTCGCCGCGCTGAAGCTCGAAACGTGGTATTACCACAAGAGCAAGCCGATGAAGGGCGCCAACTGGAAGGTCGCCTATGACGGCTATCTGGAAGGCTATCACTTTCAGGCCGCGCACACGAACACGGTGGCGACGCGTTCACCGTCCAACCGCGCGACCTATGAAGGCTTTGGCCCGCACATCCGCCTTGGCTTTCCGCAGAACTCGATCACACGGCTGAAGGACCTGCCGCGCGAGGAATGGGGCCGGCAGGAGAACCACGGCTACGACTTCATCCGCATGCTGTTCCCCAACATGAGCTTCTTCCTGGCGCCCGAAATGGGCCAGCTGGCGCAGCTGTTCCCGGGGCCGAAGGCGGACCAGAACACCACCGTGATGAACTACATCTTCCCGACCAAGCCCGAGACGCCCGAAGGATTGGAAGCGCTGGACAAGATGTGCGACTTCTTCTTCGATGTGGTGGAAGAGGAAGACTACTTTCTGGGCCTGAAGGTGCAGAACGGGCTGGAATCCGGCGCGATGACGCACCAGACCTTCGGCCGCAACGAGCCGGGCAACCAGTTCTTCCACAAATGGATCGCCTATTACCTCGACGAAACCGGCCAGACGCCAAAGCCGGCGATGAAGGAATAGGGCGAATTTGTCCTCGCCCGAAGCGGGGCCGCCGCGGGATGCCCGTGGCGGCCCTTCGCATTCAGCGCTTCACGCCACTTCGCGAAAGGCCCAGAATTGCGAGCGCGAATGGTCGATGAAGTTCTTTTCGTCCTCCAGCGCCTCGGCCGCGATCTCCGGGCGGGAAAGCTGGCGGACGAAGGCGTCGATGTCGGGAAAATGGACTTCGACCAAGCCATCATAGGTTGATGCGGCCAGCCCGGTGGCCGCGGCGGCACCGTCGGTCATGGCGGCATCGGCGTGGATCTGATGGTAGGTGTATGGCGGGATCAGTCGTCGCCCGATCTCGGCATGATGGTTCAGCCAGTAATCGTGGAAGCCCTCTCGCGTCAGCGTGGGCAGGCGGCGCAGGCCAAAGAAGAGCCGGATCGCATCGCGCCCCGGCAGCACGGCATGGCGCGTGCCGGCAGCCACGGTGCTCCGCGCGGCGTCTGCGAGCGCCACCAGTGGCGCAACCCCACCGAACGACGTGACCGTCACGAGGGCATCGGGCACTGCCGGATCGCGCCCGGCAGCGTGGGCGAGCGCGGGCAGGGCCGAATCCGGCAGCGCCAGCGCCAGCGAGGCGCCGGCGGGAAG
>JBDLVU010000311.1:0-2899 GCA_039804665.1 Pseudomonadota bacterium
CCGCTGATCGAGCACCACCTGGTCGATCACGAGACGGAGCATCGCCTTGCGGTCGGCATTGCCGAGAGTCTCCCAGAGCCGCGGCAGATCGATGCCAAGCGTGGTGATCCGGGTGCGGTCCTCGGCGCCCAGCACGGCGGCCTGCTCGAGCTTCCAGCGTTCATATTCTTGCTCGATCCTTTCGGCTCCGCGCAGCTTCTCTTCCCACAATGCCTCGAGCGAGCGTGCGACTAGCCGGTTCTCTGGTTCGACCGCGTCATACTGGCGGCGGGCGCGCTCGGTCTCGTAAGCGGCGCGTTCGCGCTTGAGTGTCCATTGTCGTTCCAGAGATCGCGCGTCGTCGCTGATTTCGTCCAGGGCCGCTAGCGTCAGAGCGAGCTGGTCCGGCGCGAGCGCGGCCAGGAACAGGCGCTCGATCTCCGCCTCGACAGCAGGCGCGCGCACTTCCTGGCAAAACTGCTTTTCGCACAACGCGGTTTCGGCGCGGCATCGATAGACCGGCCATGCGCCGTGATCGCCGGAGTAGTTAAGCGCCATGCGCCGCCCGCAGCTGCCGCAGACCGCAATGCCCTGGAGCAGCCCGCGACCTCGGCGGGGTATGCCGCGATGACCTTTGCGGAAGTTGCCGACATTGTCCGCGAGGCGATCACCGATCTCCATGTATTCCTCCCAGCTAACATAGCCTGGATGGGCGTCTGTAATGCACACTTCCCATTCCTCGCGCGCAACTGCACGGGTCGGTTGCCGGGTTTGCGACTTCCGCCGCTCCGGCGCCGCGCACCGACGCCCATAAACATAAGCGCCGGCGTAGGCCGGGTTCTTGAGGATCGAGCGTACACGGGCATCACTGGCTTCACGCCAAAACGTCTCATGCGGGGCGGGTCCTCGCAACGGTCGAACCGGCAGCGCCAGTTCGGCCTTGCGCAGATAACGCACGACCGCTTTCGCGCTTCCAAGACTGGTAAACCGCTCGAACACGAGACGGATCCGCGCCTGCACCTCGGCATCGGGATTAAGCATGATGCCGCCGCGCGGCACATGAACAAGCCCAGCCGGTAGCGGGATGCACAGTTCGCCGCGGGCCGCCTTTTGCCGCTCGGCTTGATGCTGACGAATGCGGATCTGGTGAAGCTCGGCTTCGCTCATGATCCCCGATAACCCCAGCAGCAGGCGGTCATGATAGAGCCCAGGATCGTACAGCCGCTCGCTGTCTGCGATAAGGACACCAAACATCGAGCAGAGGTGAAGTAGCTGATGCCAGTCGCTGTTGTTGCGCGCGAGCCGCGAGGCGTCGAAGCTCAGGACAAGCCCGGCATGGCCGAGCCCAACCTCGGCAATCAGCCGCTGGAAGCCATAGCGCAGGTGCGATTCCGCGCCCGACTTGCCAAGATCCTCATCGATGACAGTAACGCGTTCTCTGGGCCAGCCCAGCGTCAGTGCTCGCTCGACGAGGCGATATTGCAGCGTCGTGCTTTCCTGATGGTGGCGGATCTGTCCAGGGCTCGACTGCCGGATGTAGACATAGGCCAGCTTAGCTCGGTGAAGCGTGCTGATCGGCTCATTTGCAGAAAGGGTGTTCAGCATCGGCGTCATCCTCGCCGCGGCCGCGAAGCTGCATGCGCAGCGCGGGCACCAGCTGCGCCGCAAGTTGGCGTCGGATCCGTTCCGGCAGCCTGGACCACAGCGGCGGCAGGCTGGGCAGCAGTGGCTGCGATCGCGTTTTCGTCATTGCATTTTTCCTCCTCGGCTCGTCGCGACAACGCCTCCACGAAGTTGAGGATTCGCAAAAGAACGGGGACTGAGACGAACAGCGCGGATTTTGAGTCGGGAAGTGGCTGGGCGAGGTCAGTCAGCGCCCGCTTGATGTTGAGACGCGAGCCGCTCGGTACGCGAACGGTAACCCAGGTAGGCCCTCGATCAGAGACCAACTGCAGGACCTCAAGCCGCTGCCCGTAAAGCGCATGACGCGGTGCCGTCACCGTCACATGCTGAATCAACCCATCGAAGTCAGAGGCAACCCCAGATGGTTGGCGACCCTGTGGTCGCAACGGCGCTGCTCGACCGCCTGCTGCACCATGCCATCGTTATCCAGATCGATGGCTCGAGTTATCGCCTGCGCCGCCATGCCGATCTGCTGCCCGAGCACATCAGGTCCAACGCGCGAATTACACCACCTGCACCCGTCGAGCCACGCCGTCGCGGACGCCCACCGAAAAGTGGCGGCGCGCCACAGACCACCTGATCAACCGAAACTAAAAGTGGGGAATTTTACCTTGCCACTTCCGGGGACTTTTAAAGTGCCGTTGACATGGCGATCTCGGCGGCGTGCACATCGGCGACAGTGCCGGGCAGGACTCCATGCTGGATCTGCCCCCATTGTGCGATGCATTGCTCCTCGAGCCAGGCATTGAGCGCATCGATATCGGGGAAGGCAGGCATCGCCTGCCACAGCCGGCGCCGCGCATCCTGAACGTTCTTCTCGACCTGACCCTTCTCCCACCCCAAGGCCGGATTACAGAACTCCGGCTCGAACAGATAATGGCTCGCCATGGCGGCAAAGCGGGCGTTGACCTGCCGGGCCTTGCCTGTGCCGATCCGATCGACCGCGGTCTTCATATTGTCGAAGATCCCCCGCTGCGGCACGCCGCCCAACACCCGGAAGGCATGAGTCATGGCGTCGAACAGCATCTCGTGGGTCTGGAGCGGATAGGCACGCACGATGAAAGCCTTGCTGTGCGACAGCTTGGTGTGGGCCGCCTGTAGCTTGGTCTGCTTGCCGGCGATAAGGGCCCAGTCCTCGCTCCAGTCGAACTGGAACGCCTCGCCAGGCTGGAAGATCAGCGGCACGAATGTACCACGCCCACTGGTCTGGGTATCCCGCTGGCGGTCGGCCTTCCAG
>JBDLVU010000312.1:0-2892 GCA_039804665.1 Pseudomonadota bacterium
CCCGACGGCAGTCAGGTTCGCCCTGCCGATTTCCACGGGCGCAAGCTGGTGCTGTTCTTCTACCCCAAGGATGACACGCCCGGTTGCACCACGGAAAACAAGGACTTTTCCGCGCTGTTGCCGCAGTTCGAAGCAGCCGACGTGGCGGTCTTGGGGATCAGCAAGGATCCGCCCGCAAAGCATGTGAAATTCGCGGCCAAGCATGGTCTTGCCGCGCCGCTGGCGTCGGATGCGGAACAGGGCGGGTTGTCCGATGCGCTGGGCTTCTGGAAGGAAAAGTCCATGTATGGCCGCACTTACATGGGCATGGAACGTTCGACCGTGCTGGTCGATGCCAGCGGCAGGATCGCACGCGTGTGGCCCAAGGTGAAAGTGGCCGGCCACGCGGCTGAAGTGCTGGACGCCGCAAGCGCGCTCTGACCGGGCGCAGGCGATGCCTTCGATTGCACAGGCGATTCGCGCCGCACTGCTGACCGGCGATCCGCAGGCCAAGGTCATGGCCACGCGGGCGTTGGTGCGCGGCTGGCACAAAGGCGCCCTGTCATGGGCTTTCGACACCGCCATGCCCGATCGGCCTGCCTTGCCAACCGGGCTGGAACTGCTGCCGCCCGGCAGGATGCCCAAGCGCGGTTCCGGCAGCGGCGAAGGATCGCAGCGCAAGCTCGTCGCCCTGTGGCATTCGCTTGCCCATATCGAATTCACCGCAATCGACCTGGCGCTGGACATGGCCGGGCGCTTCGGGGCGGAGATGGGGCCCGGTTTTGTCGATGATTTCCTGGGCGTGGCCGCCGACGAAGCGATGCATTTCGCCCTGATCGACCGCAAGCTGCGGCAGCTGGGCGCGCACTACACCTGCCTGCCGGCCCACGGCGGGCTGTGGGAAGCGGCCAGCAATACGCGGCATGACGTGGCGGCACGGCTGGCGGTGGTGCCGATGGTGCTGGAAGCGCGCGGGTTGGACGTCACCCCGGCCACACGCGATCGGGTAAGATCGGGCGGCGATGAACGCGGCGCCCGCATCCTGCAGCGAATCCTTGACGACGAAATCCGCCATGTCGCGGTGGGCACAAGGCATTTCAACGCATGGTGCATAGAGCGGGGCGAAACGCCGGAATTGTGCTGGAAACGGCTAGTGCGGCAACACTTCAACGGCCCGATTAGGCCTCCATTCAACGACTCAGCCCGTCTCGCTGCCGGTTTGTCGCGGGAATTCTATGGCGGTGTTGCCTGATTAACGAATGACACCCTACCACCCAACCACCGAGACGGCGGGGGGTTCCACCTTCTTGGAATGAACGAACAGGCCAACAAGGTCTGCAACGAAATCCACCGGTGCCACACAGCATCGGCGAGAAGGACGGAAACCAGGTCGCATGATTTTCAAACACGGGATTGGGGCTCTAGCCGGCCTCCTGTTCAGCCTCGCTGCCCATCCGGCGCTGGCCAATGAAACCGCCACCGCGGCGCAGATCGCCGGTGCGGTAAAGGCCGAAGCCAGCCAAGGCCGCGGCGATATGGAGTTCACCGAACTCTTCGCCAGCTGGAAAGGCAGCGAAAAGTCCCCCGTCTCCACCTCTGGCCAAATGACCCCCCGCGCCAAGGTTTCCATCCCCTCCATGATCCCGGTCGAAGGCGTCACGCTGACCAGCGGTTATGGCATGCGCATCCACCCGGTGCTGGGCGGTCGTCGCGCGCACAAGGGCATTGATCTGGCCGGCCCGATCGGCACCCCGGTCTATGCCACTGCCGATGGCTTTGTCGCCAAGGCCGAACGCTACAGCAGCTACGGCAATTACATCCAGATCGAACACGGCGGTGATCTGGAAACCCGCTATGCCCACCTGTCGCGCTACGCCATTGCGGCTGGCGAACACGTGGTGAAGGGCCAACTGATCGGTTACGTCGGCACCACCGGCCGTTCCACCGGCCCGCACCTGCATTACGAAGTCCGCGTGGCGGGCGAAGCGGTCGATCCGACCCCTTACATGATGGCCGCAACCCAGATTGCGCTGAACCCGAACGGCGCCAAGGGCGGCCCGGAATAAGCCCGGAATAAACCCCGCGGATCGCCGTTGAGCAGATCCGGGCCGGACACGATCCGGCACGAACAAAGGGGCGCCGCGGCGCCCCTTTTCGTATCAGCAATCCATCCGTGCAGGAAAGATCAGCGGGCCAGCAGGCGTTCCGCGATCCGGCGCACTTCCGCGCCCATGTCTTCGCGTTCCAGCGCCAGCGCCAGCGTGGCTTCGACAAAGCCGGTCTTGCTGCCGCAATCGAACCGCCGCCCGGCAAAGGTCACGGCATTGAACGGCTGCTGCCCGATCATCCGCGCCATCGCGTCGGTCAGCTGGATTTCGCCGCCAGCACCCTTGCCCTGTCCTTCCAGCGTCCGCATCACTTCGGGCTGCAGGATATAACGGCCGGAAATGATCTTGTTCGACGGCGCCTCTTCACGTTTCGGCTTTTCCACCAGTCCCTTCACTTCGGTCAGTGCGCCGCGCGCTTCACCGGGGGTGATGACACCGTAACTCGACACCTCCTCCTCCGGCACTTCCAGTACCGAGATCAGATTGCCGCCGACTTCGTTGTAGGCTTCCACCATCTGCGCCATGCAGCCTGGCTGGCCGATCATCAGTTCATCGGGCAGCAGGATAGCGAAAGGTTCGTCCCCTACCACCGCGCGGGCGCACCAGATGGCGTGGCCCAGCCCCAACGGCACCTGCTGCCGCACGGTAATCAGGTTGCCGGGGGTAAAGCGGGTGGCGTCGAGCACGGACATGTCCTTGCCCCGTTCGCGCATCGTCGCTTCGAGTTCATAAGCAATGTCGAAATTTTCGACCAGCGCGGTCTTTCCCCGCCCGGTCACGAACCACAAACGGATGCATGCCGCAG
>JBDLVU010000313.1:0-2882 GCA_039804665.1 Pseudomonadota bacterium
GCAGCGCGCCCATCGAGAAGTACTGCGGCACGCCATCGGTGACGATGCCCACGGTGTTGCCCGCATAAGGATCGGGTTCGATCACGCCGATGCCGCGAATGGTGAACACGGCGGTGTTGGGCGTGTTGGAGAAGGTGCCGATTTCCACGTTGGGAACCGCGCCCTGCAGGCCCTGAAGGTTCACAGCGTGCGTGTTTTCGATCTGCGCGGCGCCAACGGCGGCAACCGAGATCGGCACGTCCTGCAGCTTTTCAGCCTTTTTCTGCGCGGTGACGACGATTTCCTGAATGCCGCCCGATGCGGTGTCTGCCGCCTGTTCTGCGGCCAGCGCCGGCGTGGCGCTCAGCGCCAGCAGCGAAAGGCCCGCCATCCAGCGCACGTTTTTGTGCGAAATCATGCTCTCTCTCCCCTCCGTCACCGGGGTAACTCCCGGTTTTTTGTGGTGTTTTTGTCGAGGCCGCAGGTCCGGATACCCTATTGATATGCCCTATAACCGGCGACAATGCCGGTTTTATGCGCCTATAAGGGTTGCATGGAAAACTGAAACTTTGGACAGGGGGCAGACAACGGCGCGCGCGGCCACTATCTGATGCCCTCAACACTGGAGTACGGCGTGAGCGGATCGACGATGCAGACGCGGATGCTGGAGGCCATGCGGCCTTCGGGCATGGCCGCGCGCCCGGCCCGCTGGCAGCAGCAGAAAAGCGCCCGCACGCGCCAGCGGCTGATCGAGGCGGCAATCGAATGTCTGGTCCAAGGCGGATACGTGGGCCTGACCACGCAAGCCGTGGCCGAGCGCACCGGCGTATCGCGCGGCGCGATGCACCACCATTTTCCCACGCGGATGGAACTGGTCTCTGCCGTGGTGGAGCATGTGTTCTATGAACGGATGCGGCTGTTCCTTGAAGACTACCTGGGCGAAGTGGCGCGCGGCGCGGTGGGCGAACTGGTGGAAATTGCCGCCGCCGCGCACTGGCGCAGCGTGCAGACGCGCGAATATGCGGCCTATCTGGAACTCGCCGTGGCCGCGCGCACCGACACCGAACTGCACGGCTTTTTCGGCCCGGTGGAAAAGCGCTTCGATGAAGTGTGGATTGGCGAGATGATCGAATCCTTCCCCCAGTGGCGCGACCAGTGGGAGACGATGAAGCTGGCCAACGATCTGGTCACCGCCACGCACATGGGCCTCCTGCTGCAACGCAACGCGCTGGGCGAGGAACGCACGGATGCGGTCCATGCGCTGGTGAACCGGGTGCTGGACAGGCTCTACGCCGAATAGCGCGAAACCGGCGTTTCTGCCGGAAATCTCACCATTGTGTCAGGTGGCCGGCGCCGCGCACGGGGGCACAATGGCGCCAACAGCACGGCTTCGGCCTGCGATCGGGAGAGATAGACATGAACCAGCAGGCGCGCGGCGCTCCGCCGCTCGACGGCCGCGATCCCGCCAACCTTCGGGGGGACCCGATTACCGGCGACCGGTACTATTCCCACGAATTCATGCAGAAGGAATGGGACGGCCTGTGGACGCGCATCTGGCACGTGGCCGGGCGCACCGCCGAAATCCCCGATGCGGGCGATTTCCTGGTCCACACGTTCATGAAGGAATCGGTGATTTGCATCCGTCAGGAAGACGGATCGATCCGCGCGTTCTACAATTCGTGCCGCCATCGCGGTATGCGGATGGTGACAGAAAGCTCGTCGCTCGAATCGATCACCTGCCCGTATCACGGGTGGAAGTGGGGCAAGGACGGCGTGCTGCAATTCGCGCAGGACGCGCACGATTTTCCGCAGGGCGATCCGTGCGGCAAGCTGAGCCTGAAGGAACTGCGCTGCGACACGTGGGGCGGCTTCGTGTGGTATTCGATGGACCCGAACGGCCCCGCGCTGCTCGATTACCTCGAACCGATGCCCGAAGTGTTCAAGAACTATCCGATGGACACCGCGGTTCGCGTGGCATGGTATCGCATCGCGCTGAACGCCAACTGGAAGTTCGTGACCGACAATTTCTCGGAAAGCTACCACACCCGCACCGCGCACCCGCAGGTGCCGCCGTGGATCGATCAGGACGTCGATACCGCCCGGCACGAGATGTGGCCCAAGGGCCATGGCCGCACGGTGCAGCCGATGCGCCCGTCGCTGTCCGACCGCCTGCCCGATGGCGTGGCCCACCCGTTCGAATACATCCTGCGCCAGTGGGACATCGATCCCGCAAAGTACGCCAGCTATGAAGAGATGGCGATGCAGGGCTGGCTCGATCTGAAGGCCGCCAAGCGCCGCCTGTGGAAAGAGCGCGGCTATGTGCATTACGAGCACATGGACGACGAGGAGATTACCGACAGCCCGCACACGGTGATGTTCCCCAACGTGACCATCAGCTTCCTGCCGGACAACCTGATCTTCTTCCGCAGCGAACCGCACCCGACCAACCCTGAGCGATCCTACTTCGACCTGTGGTGCATGGCGTTCCCGGTGGCGGGGCAGACCGAGGTCGAATCGATCATGGCCGGGGTCAAGCCGCTGCGCGAAGTCGACGAATGCGATCATCGCGTGTTCGACAATGGCCGGGGCGTGCCCGAACTGGAAGGACAGATCGTCTATCAGGACATGATGCTGGCGCAGGACATGCAGGCCGGCATGCACTCCCGTGGCTATACCGACGCCTATCTGACCAGTCAGGAAACGCGGGTGCGGTTCTTCCATGAAGTGTTGAACGATTATCTGGAAGGGCGGCGGTAACCCCCCGCCACGCAGATCAGGCATTTGATCTGCGTGGCGGAATCAGTCTCTCCCACGTCATTGCGAGCGAAGCGCGGCAATCCAGTTCAACGGTAGGGCTGGATTGCCGCGTCGCTACGCTCCTCGCAATGACGATTCCAGCTAAA
>JBDLVU010000314.1:0-2873 GCA_039804665.1 Pseudomonadota bacterium
CAAGGATCATTCCGCTCGAAAAGAGCGCGACCGCTGCCGACAGCAATGCCGGCGAACCCCTGGTTGAGGACGCCGTGGCGCCCGACACCGACGCCAACACCGACACCGGCTCTGACTGGAGCGACGCGGAGGCCGAAACACCCTCGCGGCGCGGACGCGATGCGGTGGTGCCCGTGCTGGCGTTGCTGGCAGTGGCAGGATGGACCGCGTTCTTCGTGGCGGCAAACTGGCCCGCCATGCGTGCTGGCGCGACTGCGATGGCGATCAGCGCATGGATCGCGGGCTGGTCGGGCCCGGTGCTGGTGGTGCTAGTCACGGTGCTGCTGATCCTGCGCACAAGCCGGCGCGAAGGCGCGCGGTTTGCCGATGTGGCGCGAAGCCTGGCGATGGAATCCGAACGGCTTGAAACGCGGCTGGCCTCTGCCAATACCGAACTGTCGCTGGCGCGCGATTTCATTGCCGCGCAATCGCGCGATCTCGAATCGCTGGCGCGCGTGGCGGTGGAGCGGATTTCGGGCAGCGCTGACCGGTTACAGGACCTGATTGCGGGCAACGGCGCACAAGTAGACCGCATTGGCGAAGTGGCCGGGCACGCGCTGGAAAACATGGAGAAGCTGCGCGGGCAGCTGCCGGTGATCGCCAATTCGGCCAAGGACGTGACCAATTCCATCGGCAACGCCGGGCGCACCGCGCACGTGCAGCTGGAAGAACTGATCGCCGGGTTCCAGCGGCTGAACGAATTCGGCGTGGCGAGCGAGCGCCAGGTGGGTCAGGTGCGCGAGCGCGTGGATGCCGCGCTGGCCGCCTTTGACGAAGCTGCCGGGCGCATAGCCACGATTGCCGACGACCGCTTTACCGCGCTGGCGCGCGATGCCGATGCGCACCGCGCGCGGCTGGACGGCGAGGAAGTGGCTGCGCTCGCCGCGATCCGCGCACGCGCGCAGGCACTGGACGAGGAACTGGCCAGCTTGCGCGGCAGTGCCGCCGCTGCCGAGGAGCACGCCCTGAACGCGCTGCGCACCCGCGCCGACACGCTGGCGCAGGAACTGGCAAGCCAGCGCGACGTGATCGCCACGGCGGAAGAAGACACGCTGGCGGCGCTGCACGCGCGGTTCGAGGCGCTGCGCGACGAAAGCGCCGCGCTGGGCCGAGAACTGGCGCAGGCCGAACAGGCCGCGCTGAAAGGCTTTGCCGAGCGGGCGAACGGCGAAGTTTCGGCGCTGCGGCGCGCGATCGAGGAACTGGGCCGCGATCACGACGGGCTGCTGTCCGGATCGCGCGAGCGACTGGCGGCGTTCGAGGAAGGCGCGTCTGCCCTCACCCGCCGGCTGGTGGAAGAAGCCACCGTGCTGGATGGCGAGATCGCGCGGCGGCGCAATGCGCTGGAAAACGCGATGGGCGAACAGCGCGATGCCCTGGCGAAACGCTTTACAGAACTGGATGCAGCGATCGGCCAGCGGCGGCAGGCGATGGCCAGCGCCGGGGCCGAAGCGGCCGAGGACATGGCGCGCAAGCTGGCCGATCTGGACCACGCCATCGAACAGCAACGCAGCCGCCAGATGGAAGAGGCGCGACTGCTGGGCAACCACTGCGACGCGATTGCCGACCGTGTAGCGGCGCTTACCACCACGCTGCACGCATCGGGCGCGCAAGGCGCGGAAACGTCCGCCACAGTGGACCGGTCGATTGCGGCGCTCAACCAGCGGCTGATCGACATGCGCGAGACGCTGGCCGGCACCGACAGGCAGGTGGCCGAACTGACCGATTCGTCGGTGCGGCTGCTGGAACTGATCCAGGCGGGCAGCGAGCATACCCGTACCCAGATCCCCGAAGCGCTGCGCAGCACCGAAGCCGGGCTGGGCAAGATCGAAGACCGCGTGGTGGCCCTGCGCGACACGCTGCGCGAGGCGGGCGATACCGGGCGCGTGCTGTCCGATCGCGTGGTGACGACACGGGCGGACCTGACCGAAGCACTGGCAGAGCTGGCCCGGCTGCAAGACGAATTGGGCGCGCGGGCGGCCGAGCAGGAGGCCCGGCTGGCGGCACTACGCGCGGCGCTGGCGGCGGCGAGCGAGGACAGCGCGACTCTGTCGCAAGGCGTCGAGACGCGCCTGTCCACCGCCATCGAACAGCTGGCGCAGGCCGCGGGCGAAGCCGGCAAGGACCTGCGCGACAGCACCGCGGGCGAGATCGAGGCGCTGGCCACCAATCTGGGCGAACAGACCAACGCGGCCATCGTGCGCGTGTTGCAGGGGCGCGGCGCGGAACTGGTTGCACGGCTGGAGCAGGCGATCGACAGCACCGCCGCATCCGCACGCGAAACCGCAATCCAAATGCGCGACCAGCTGGCCAAGGTGGATCGCCTTGCCGCTAACCTCGAAGCGCGGGTCGGCCGTGCGCGCGAACAGGCAGAGGAGCAGGTGGACAACGACTTTGCCCGCCGCACCGCGCTGATCACCGAATCGCTCAATTCGAACGCCATAGACATTGCCAAGGTTCTGTCGGCCGATGTTTCGGAAACCGCGTGGGCTTCGTACCTGCGAGGGGACCGGGGCATCTTCACGCGGCGCGCGGTGTCGCTGCTCGACAACGCCGAGGCAAAGGCGGTGCAACAGCACTACGAAGGCGATGCCGAGTTCCGCGAACACGTGAACCGCTACATCCACGATTTCGAGGCAATGCTGCGGCAGTTGCTGTCCACGCGTGACGGCAACGCGCTGGGGGTGACGCTGCTTTCGTCCGACATGGGCAAGCTTTATGTCGCGCTGGCGCAGGGGATCGAGCGGCTGCGCGCCTGAATCAGGGCCGCGACGAAACCGTGACGCGTCGGAACCGTTGATCTCCCGCCTGCGGGAGAGTGCCCGGTGTACCAG
>JBDLVU010000315.1:0-2866 GCA_039804665.1 Pseudomonadota bacterium
AATCGCGGAGAGCTGGACGCGCAGATCCGCCGTATCCGGTCCATCCTGATCTGGTCGTTCGCGGTGCTGGGGCTGGGGCTGACCGCCATGGCCAGCCTGCAAACCTGGTACGGCCTCAATCCGTTGCGCCGCGTGCGCCGCGCCATCGCCCGGATGCGCGAAGGCGGCGCGCCGCGCGTGGACGAACCGTTGCCGCTGGAAGTCCAGCCGCTTGTGCAGGAAATCAACGCGCTGCTCGAACATTCCGAGAGGCAGGCCGAAGAGGCGCGGACCCACGCGGGCAATCTGGCCCATGCCCTCAAGACGCCGCTGACCGTGGTGATGAACGCGGCCACGGCCAAGGCGCCCGATCTGGCCGATACCGTGATCCGCGAAGCCGCCGTGATGCGCCGTCAGGTTGACCACCACCTTGCCCGCGCCCGTGCGGTGGGCCGCCGCGCCATCGGCCTGTCGCGCGCCAGCGTGTGGGAAAGCGCCGAGGCGGTGGAGCGCGCGGTGGTGCGGCTGTACCCGGCGGTGCGCTTTGACATGGACGGCAACCGCGATGCGCAGGTCGCCATCGAGCGGCAGGACCTTGACGAAATCCTCGGCAACCTGATCGAGAATGCGGCAAAGTATGGCGGCGGGTCGGTGTTCATCACCGTCGATGCCGCACCGACCGATCCGAAGTTCTGCGACATCTGGATCGAGGATGACGGCGTGGGCATCCCCGAAGACGCGCGTGAACGCCTGTTCACGCGCGGTGCCCGGCTCGATACCGGAAAGCCCGGCACTGGCCTTGGCCTCGCCATCGTGCGCGACGTGGCGGAGTTGTATGGCGGCTCGGTGGAAATCGGCGAAAGCGAGGATTTGGGCGGCCTGCTGGCCACGCTGCGCCTGCCCCGCGTGAACGCGGCCAAATAGCAGTCAGGCGCGCGGGTGCGCGTTCCGGTACACATCCAGCAAGGTTGCCGCGTCTACCTTGGTATAGATCTGCGTCGACGACAGGCTGGCATGGCCGAGCAGTTCCTGAAGCGAGCGCAAATCCGCGCCGGCGCCCAGCAGGTGTGTGGCGAAGGAATGGCGCAGCGCGTGCGGGGTGGCGCTTGGCGGCAGGCCCAGCGAAACGCGGGCGCGGGCAACCGCCTTTTGCACGATCCCTTGCGACAGCGGCCCGCCCTTGGCCCCGCGAAATAGCGGTTCGTCGCGGGTCAGGGGCCACGGCACCTTGCCCGCATAATCGGCCACGGCATCGCGCACGATGGGCAGGATCGGCACCACCCGCTGGCGCCCGCCCTTGCCGGTGATGACCAGCGATTCTCCCAGCGGCAGCGCGCGCGCGGGCAGCGCCAGAGCCTCGGCAATGCGCAGGCCCGCGCCATACAGCAGCAGCAGCACCGCCCGGTCGCGCGCGGCGATCCATTCCTCGGCGGCGTCCTCGGCCACGGTGGCGGCAAGGTTTACCGCCTCGTCCGGGGTGATCGGGCGCGGCAGCCCTTTCTTGATGCGCGGCCCCCGCAGGCGCGGCGGCGCGGCCAGCGGATCGCCGGCCTGCGCGCGGGCAAAGCTGAGGAAGGCCTTCAGCGCGGACAATTCGCGCGCGGCGGAAACGTTGCCGATGCCGTCGGCGCGGCGGTCGGCCAGCTGCTGGCGCAAGGTTGCCGCGTCAAGCCGGGCAAGGCTGGTCCATGTCTGGCCGGCGGGGAGGGCCGCCAGCAGGCGCTCAGCCGCCTTGTGATAGGCGCGCACGGTGTGGGGGGAACGGCGGCGTGCAAGCGCAAGGTGATCGTGCCAGGCGAGAAGGAGATCGCCCGTCTCGATCACGCGACAAGGCCCTCTGGAATCAGCTCGCCCAGAAGCGCGTCGAGCAGCGGCATCCCGGCTTCGGTGACAGTCAGACCGGCCTTGACCGGGTTAGACCCCCTGCAAGTCGTTCTCAATAAGCCGAGATTTTCATAGAAATCGCGCTTGGCGGGCACGATCAGGTCGGCCTCGGTCAGGCCAAAGCGCGCGGCCATTTCGGTCAGGTCCACGCCCTCGGCCAGCCGTAGCCCCATCAGCATCGCCTCGGCCGCCTGCTCGCGCGTGCCGAGCGGCCTTTCCTCAACGATTCCATGCCCTTGCTCGCCCACGGCGCGCAGGTAATTCTCGGGCTTGCGGTGACGCACGGTGGCGGTTTCCAGCCGCCGCCCATGCGCGCCGGGGCCGATGCCGGCATAGTCCTGATAACGCCAGTAGGTCAGGTTGTGGCGGCTTTCCTCGTGCGCGCGGGCATGATTGCTGATTTCGTACGCGGGCAGGCCGGCATCAGCGGTCATTTCCCGCGTGATGGCAAACAGTTCGCCCCCCGCATCGTCGTCCAGCGGGGTGAACTTGCCCTCACGCACCAAGGTGGCGAAGCGGGTGCCGGGTTCGATCGTCAGCTGGTAGAGCGAAAGGTGCCCGGTACCGAGCGCAAGCGCTTGGGATAGTTCGGCTTTCCAGCTTTCCGGGGTGTGATCGGGGCGGGCGTAGATCAGATCGAAGCTGACGCGCGCGAAATGGCGCTGCGCCACGTCCAGCGCGGCGAGGCCTTCCGCCGCATCGTGCAATCTTCCAAGGAATTGCAGCGACTTGTCATCAAAAGCTTGCAGGCCCAGCGAAGTGCGGTTGATCCCCGCATCGGCCAGCGCGGCAAAGTTGGCGGCTTCCACCGACGACGGGTTCGCCTCCAGCGTGATCTCGATATCGGGCGCGAAAGTCCAGTATTCGCGGGCCTTTTCGATCAGCGCGGCGACCAGCGCGGGCGGCATCAGCGAAGGCGTGCCGCCGCCGAAGAAGATCGAGGTCAACAGGCGCGGCCCGGTGCGCGCGGCTTCATGCGCCATGTCCGCAAAAAGCGCCTGTT
>JBDLVU010000316.1:0-2841 GCA_039804665.1 Pseudomonadota bacterium
TGGTGGAGGGCGGACGTGCTGGCCAATCTGGGGGCATCCAGCATCGCGCTGGGGCGGCTCTCTGCCGGGGAAGCCTATTTCAAGGCGGTGATCGAACTGCGCCGCGCCGTGTTCGGGGAAGATCAGGGCACGCTGCGGATGCGCATCGCGCTGGGCCGCGCCTATCAGGCGGAGGGCCTGCATACCGCGGCTATCGTTGCGTACCGCGATGCGCTGCGCATTGCGCGCGCCCTGCCGCGAGACAGCGTGCCGTTCACCGCTGAGGATCTGATCCCCTTCGCGGCGGCGGTTGTTGACGAGGGGGCGGGGATTTCCGACCCCAAGGCGCGACAAGGCCTGTTTGCCGAAGCTTTCGACGCCTTTCAGCTGGCGTCGGCGCCCGGACGCGATCGGACCGTGGCGCTTGCGACGCAAAGGCTGGCTTCGTCGTCGCCCGCGCTGGCAGAGCTGCTGCGCGCGCTTGACGATGCGGACGGCGGCTTGCTGCAGGCGCGCGATACGCTGGCCAAGGCGCAGGCGCGCACGGCGGACGAACAGAACCCCGCCGAACTGGAAACGTTGCAGGCCGGCGCGAAACAGGCCGAGGCGCGTCTGGCCGGCTTGCGAAAGAAGCTTGCCACCACGTATCCCGATTATGCCGCGCTCCTGTCGCCCCGCTTGCCGACGCTGGATGCGGTCCGCGCCCGCCTTGGCGAGGACGAGGCGCTGGCGACGTTCCTGATCGGCCGCAAGGCCAGCTTTGTTCAGCTGGTCCGGCGCAGCGGCATCACGCTGGCGGCGGTACCGGCGGGGGGTGACGATCTGGCCGAAGCGGTCAGGGGCCTGCGGCACGGGCTTGAGATCGAAGGTAAGGCCGTTGCCGATTTCGATCTGGCCGCGTCGCACCGGCTGTTCACCCGGTTGCTGGGCCCGGTGGAGAGCGACCTTGCCGGTGCAAAGCGCCTGATCGTGGCGCCTGCCGGCCCGCTGGCCAGCCTGCCGTTCGCGGTGCTGGTCACCCGTCCCGGCGTGCCCGGCGATTATGCGGGCACACACTGGCTGGTGCAGGATCTGGCAATCACGCACACGCCGTCGCTGGCAAGCTTTATCGCGCTGCGGTCCACGCGGTTGTCGAGCAATCAGGCGCACACACTGCTGGCCGTGGCGGACCCGGTGCTGAACCGCGCCGGGCCGGCCGCCCCCGCCGCTGCCGCCGCCGCTGCGCGAACCGCGCCATCGCTGTTCGGTGCGTGCCGCCAGGATGCGCCCGTTGCCCCGGACGTGCTGCGCGCGATGGGCGCCCTGCCCGATACCTTGCGCGAAGTGTCGTCCGTGTCGCGCGCGCTGGGGGGCGATGCCACGCTGCTGACCGGGCGCAACGCCACCGAGGCGGGGCTGCGCGCGCAGGCGCTGAACCAGTACCGCATCCTTTACTTTGCCACGCACGGGGTGATCCCCGGTGAATTGCGCTGTCAGGCCGAGCCGGGCCTCGTGCTGACGCCGCCCGACATCGCCGCCACCGATCGCGCCAGCGACGGAATGCTGGACGCCAGCGAAATCGCCGCGCTGGATCTGCGCGCGGATCTTGTCGTTCTTTCGGCGTGCAACACCGCCGGGACCGGCGGCAATGGGCCGATGGGCGGGGAAACGCTTTCCGGTCTGGCGCTGGCGTTCTTTCACGCGGGCGCGCGCAATCTGGTGGTCAGCCACTGGCAGGTGCCTTCGGCCGCCACAGCCCGGCTGATGACCGATGCCTTTGCCACGATGCGCGCCAACCCCGCCACGTCGATCGACGAGGCGCTGCGCGAGGCGCAATTGCGCGCGATACGCGACCGGTCGTTTGCCCACCCGGTATTCTGGGGCGCGTTCGTCGTTCTGGGCGATGGCGCGGCCATGCCCTTGCAGGAAAGGGCCACGCCATGATCCGCAAATCGAGGCTGGCCGGCGCGCTGATCGGCGCGTGTCTTGCCCTGCAGGCGGGGAACGCGCTGGCGTCGCAGCTGGTGGTGGTGGAGGCGCGCGGCGCCAACCTGCGCCCCGGCATGCGGATCGACGGCAACACCCCGGTGCAACTGAAGGAAGGCGAAAAGATCGTGCTCATCGCCCCCGACGGGCGGGCGATAACCTTGCGCGGGGTCTATCGCGGACCGGCGGCGCAGGGCGGCGGCGGGGGGACGCAAAACGCGTCGATTGCGCTCGCCGCGCTTATTTCCACGCGCCGCGACCGGGCCAGCGCGGTGGGTGCGGTGCGGTCTGGTTCCGGGGCTGCGGACTTGCCCGATCCATGGCTGATCGACATCACCCGCGCGGGCGAACGGTGCATCCGCGAAGGCGACAGCCCGACATGGTGGCGACCGACCGGCGCGGGCAGCCAGCCATTCACCGTCTATCCCATCGACCGGTCGTGGAAGGCCGACTTCGTGTGGAAGGACGGCGCGACCACGATGCAGGCGCCCGAACTCGGCAAGCTCGACGGCGCGCGCAGCTTTATCGTGACGGTGGCGGATCAGGAATATGCGGTGCGGCTGAACGTCATCCCGCGTGACCTGACCGACCCGATGATCCTGACATCGTGGATGCTGCAAAAGGCCTGTTTCCAGCAGGCCGACGCCTATTTGCGCGCCATCCAGAGCGATCTTGCCCACGCCGGCGCGGCGGCGGGAAAACCAGCCCAACCCAGTGAGGACAAACAGTGAAGCTCAAGCCCAGGCAGGTCCTTTCCAGCGTTGCGATCTGGATCGCAGCCGCGGCGTTGGGCGGTGCGACCGTGCATTACATCGCGCCGCTGGCCAATCTGGAAACCAAGCTGGCGGACATTCGCATCGCCGCGATGCAGGCGCCGATTCCGCCGTCAAAGGATCT
>JBDLVU010000317.1:0-2807 GCA_039804665.1 Pseudomonadota bacterium
GGTGTGGCTGTTCCGCTTTGGCTATGCCCGTCCGGAAATCGCCGCCGCGATGGGCGGTGCGCCCCATGCCAGCGAAATCCCCTATGTTTTCGATACGGTCGAGGCGCGCGGCGGGGCCGCGATGCTGCCCGAAGAAAAGCCGGTCGCTTCGCTCACGCATCGTTACTGGGTCAATTTCGCCAAAACGGGCCGGCCCGACGGCGATGGCAAAGTGCCGTCATGGCCTGCGGTCACGCCGGATGACACCCGCGTGCAGGTGATCGACAAGGCCGGCGCTGCCCATGTCGAGGATCCCATACGTATGCGAGTGGACTTTGCCGAAAGCATGGCCAAGACCGCACGCTGATAACCAACAAGGGGCGGCCGTCGTGCCGTCCTGGGGGAGAATACCTGATGGCCGTCGTTCCCACCGCCTCCAGCAGCACCGATTCCGTTCCTCTGGAGGATGACGGCACCCATATCGACGCGCCCGAACTGCGCCTGTTCGTGATGGCGTTGTTCTTCATCTTCGGCGGCATCACCTCGCTCAACGACGTGATCATCCCCAAGCTGAAGGAACTCTTCACGCTGAACTACACGCAGGCGATGCTGGTGCAGTTCTGCTTCTTCACCGCCTATCTGCTGATCGGCATCCCGGGTGCCGCGCTGGTCAAGCGCGTCGGCTACATGCGCGGCGCGGTGGTCGGCCTGCTGACGATGATGGCGGGTTGCCTGCTGTTCATCCCGGCCTCGAAAAGCGCTGCCTATCCGCTGTTCCTGTTTGCGCTGTTCGTGCTGGCAAGCGGCGTGGTGGTGGTACAGGTCGTCACCAACCCGCTGATATCGCTGCTCGGGCCGGCGCGCACTGCGCACAGCCGCCTGACCTTCGCGCAGGCGTTCAACTCGCTTGGCACCGTGATCTTCCCCAAGGTCGGGGCGGTCATCATCCTTGGCAGCCTTGCCACCGTTACCGCCGCCGAACTCTCCGGCCCGGCGCTCGATGCCTATCGCGTCGCGGAAACGCAAACCGTCGTGCGCACCTATATCGGCCTCGCCATCGCGCTGGCGCTGGTCGCGGGCGTGGTGTGGATGAACCGCAACCGGCTGAAGGGGGAAAGCCACGATTCGGGCTCGATCTTCAACAGCTTCGACCTGCTGCGCCGTACCCGCTTCGCCTTCGGCGCGGCCTGCATCTTCCTGTATGTGGGTGCCGAGGTCTCGATCGGCTCGCTGATTGTCAACTACCTGCAAAGCCACGACGTGCTGGGCATCGATGCCGCCGCCGCCGGTGGCTACATCCCGTTCTACTGGGGCGGCGCACTGGTCGGCCGCTTCGCCGGCTCGGCCATTCTAGCGCGCGTCAATCCGGGCAAGGTGCTCGCCTTCAACGCGGTGGCCGCCATCGCGCTCATCGCCGTATCCACGCACACCACGGGTGCTGTTTCGGCATGGAGCCTGCTGCTGGTCGGCCTTGCCAACTCGATCATGTTCCCGACGATCTTCAGCCTTGCCTGCGAAGGGCTTGGCCGGCGCGCGGCGGATGGGTCGGGGATCATCAACATCGCCATTTTCGGCGGCGCGGTCGTGCCGCTGATGACCGGCGGCGTGGCCGACATGACCGGCAGCCTGCACCTCGCGCTCGTCCTGCCGGCGGTGTGCTATGCGGTCATCGCGGCGTTCGGCGTGTTCGCACGCCGGCCCGCCGTGGCCTGATCCACCCGGTAATTCTACTCCCGCCGTTGACTTTCGCGGCCAAGCGGCCAAGCATTGCTTCATGCTTTCGCAAAAGACGCGCTACACCATCCGGGCCTTGCAGCACCTTGCCGATACCTATGGCCAGGGTCCGGTGCGCCTCGACGCGATTGCAGAGGCGCAGAACATTCCGCGCAAGTTCCTCACCGTAATCCTGTCGGAAATGGCGCGCGAAGGCATCGTCGTGTCGCAGCGCGGGCGGGAAGGGGGCTATGAACTCGCCCTGCCGCCGCTGGACATCCGTTATGGCGATATCATCCGCCTCACGCGCGGCAGCCTTGCGCTCGTGCCCTGCGCCAGCCGCAACGCGCACGAACACTGCGCCAATTGCCTGCCAGAGGCGGAATGCCGCCTGCGCGGGCTGATGCTGGGGCTGCGCGATGAAATGGCCGCGATGCTCGATCGCGTCACCCTGGCAGATCCGATTCTGGTCGAACCTCCGTTCGAAGACGCCGAATCCGCAAACGCGTGAACAACTCGCGCCGTTGCAGCGAACTTCACTTGGCGTTCAGCAGGGCGCTGGCTATAGCGTGGCCCATGACGCTCGAAGCCCTTCGTCGCAGCCCGCTGCGCATCCCCGTCCTTGCCGCTGCCACGCTTGCCATCGCGCTCACCTCCGGTTGCGGCGGCGGGGCAAAGGCGAAGAAGGACGTGGCCTATGTCGCGCGCGACGTGGACACGCTTTATGCCGCCGCCAAGGACCGCCTCGATCGCGGCGATGCCAAGCAGGCCGCCGCGCTGTTCGATGAAGTCGAACGCCAGCACCCTTATTCCCCGTGGGCCCGCCGCGCCCAGTTGATGAGCGCCTTCAGCTATTACGCCGCGCGCGATTATGCGAAGTCGGTGCAGGCGGCGCAGCGCTTCCTGTCGATCCACCCGGGCAACAAGGATGCGCCTTACGCGTACTACCTCGTCGCGCTGTGCTATTACGAACAGATCAGCGACGTCAGCCGCGACCAGAAGATCACGCAGCAGGCCCTCCAGTCGCTGACCGAGGTGATCCGCCGCTATCCCGGCACGCAAGACGCCACCGACGCGCGGCTGAAGCTGGACCTCGTCAACGATCACCTCGCGGG
>JBDLVU010000318.1:0-2806 GCA_039804665.1 Pseudomonadota bacterium
GATCCGCTTCTATCCGGTCAGCGCCGATGAACTGGCCGAATGGCGCCGCGATTTCCCCAGCGGCCGCCGTTCGATCCGCATCGAACCATCCGAATTCCGCTTGGCCGATTACCGCCAGTATCTGGCCGACAATGCCGAGGCCATCGCCGATTTCGAGGCGCGCCGCACGGCCGCCTTCGACGCCGAACGCGCCGACTGGCACGCGCGCGGCGAATTCGACCGCGTGACCGATCTGGCCGAGGCCGACACCCCCGGCACCGGCGGCGCGGTGGACGTGCCCGATGGCGCCGATGTGATCGAGGCGCCCTTTGGCGGCAGCGTGTGGAAGCTGCTGGTGGCCGCCGGAGACGAAGTGCAGGCAGGCGATACCATCGCCGTGATCGAGGCGATGAAGATGGAATGCCCGGTCCACAGCCCCGGCGCGGGCACCATCGCGGCGCTCTACATGAAGGAAAAGCAGGCCCTCCAACCCGGCTCGCCCATGCTGGCCCTGCGGAGGCACGCATGACCGCCACCGCGACCACCATCGCCGCCGATGTGACGGCTGGCCGCACCACGGCGGTTGCCGTGATGCATGAAACCCTGTCGCGCATCGCCGCCTACGACACCGTGCAACCGCAGGCATGGATATCGCGCGCCAGCCCCGAAACCCTGCTCGAACAGGCCCGCGCGGTCGACGCCCGCATCGCGGCGGGCGAAGTCCTGCCGCTGGCCGGCGTGCCCTTTGCCGCCAAGGACAACATCGACGTTGCCGGCCTCGATACCACCGCCGCCTGTCCCGCCTTCGCCTATGCGCCAGAAGCGTCGGCCACGGTGATCGGGCGGCTGACGGCGGCGGGCGCGATCTGCGTGGGCAAGACCAATCTCGATCAGTTCGCCACCGGCCTTGTCGGCACGCGCAGCCCGTATGGAATCCCGCGCAATGTCCGCAATCTCGGCTATGTCAGCGGCGGTTCCAGCTCGGGTTCGGCCGTGGTGACGGCGGCGGGCCTCGTGCCCATCGCGCTGGGGACGGACACCGCCGGATCGGGCCGCGTGCCCGCCGCGTTCAACCATCTGATCGGGTTCAAGCCCACCAAGGGCCGCTGGAGCACCGCCGGCCTCGTCCCCGCCTGCCGCAGCATCGATTGCATCACCGTGTTCGCCCACACCACCGACGATGCGCGGCTGGTAGACAGCGTGATCGCCGGGTTCGATGCCGCCGATCCGTGGTCAAAACCCCTCGCTGACCGCCCGCTCGCGCCCAAGGTTATCGGCGTGCCCCGGCGCGACCAGCGCGCATGGTTTGGTGATCTGGAATCCGAATATCTCTATGATCGCGCGCTGGAAAAGCTGTCCGGCCTCGCCCGGATCGTCGAGATCGACATCGCCCCACTGCTCGAAGCCGCGCAGCTTCTCTATGGCGGGCCGTGGGTGGCGGAACGCACCGCCGCCATCGCCCGCCTGCTTACCGAAAACGCGCAAGCGGTCGATCCCACCGTGCGCACCGTGGTCGAAGCGGGGTGGAGCAAAAGCGCGGTCGAACTGTGGAACGGCATCTATCGCATGGCGGAGCTGAAGCGCCATGCCGATACGCTGTACCAGAGCATCGACGCGCTCGCCTTCCCCACCACCGGCACCACGTATCGCGTGGCCGAACTGCTCGCAGCGCCGGTTGCGCTCAATTCAAACCTCGGATTCTACACCAATTTCGTGAACCTGCTGGACATGGCGGCGATTGCCGTGCCCGCCGGCACCCACGCCAACGCCACCGGCTTTGGCATCACGCTGATCGGCCCGGCCGATACCGACCGCGCGCTGATCGATCTGGCCGATGCCTACCTTTCCGCCGCCACCCTTCCCCCGCCACCCCCGCTCGATCTGGAGGGCCGTATGCAGACCGTGAAACTCGCCGTAGTCGGCGCGCACCTTAAGGACATGCCGCTGCACTGGCAGCTGACCTCGCGCGACGCCACTTTCGTCGGCGCGTTCGAAACCGCGCCCACCTATCGGCTTTATGCGATGGCAGACAGCGTGCCGCCCAAGCCCGCGCTGGTCCATGCAGAGGACGGCGGCGCCATAGCGCTCGAAGTCTATGAAATGGGCGTCGCGGAATTCGGCAGCTTCGTGGTCGATGTGCCTCCGCCGCTCGCCATCGGCACGGTCACGCTGTCCGACGGCACCAGCGTCAAAGGCTTCGTTGCCGAACCGCGCGCACTGGATGGCGCGCAGGATATCACCCACCTCGGCGGCTGGCGCGCCTTCATCGCGCAAAAGGGATAACCCCATGAAAAAGATCGCTTTCGCGCTCATCGCCGCCGCCCTGCCGCTCGCAGCGCACGCCAAGGCGCCGCACGTCCAGACCGTCCCCGGCTTCGCCGATTTCCTCGCGGTCGATGGCAAGACGGTGTGGACCACCAACAAGGGCCGCGTCGAACGCTGGTCGCGCAAGGGCAAGCTGGCCGAAGTGCCGCTGGCCCACCCCTGCGGCGCGATGGCCATTGCCGCCGGATCGCTGTGGGTCGCCAACTGCGCCGATGGCACGCTGAACCGTATCGACATGCGCACCGCAAAGATCGTCGCCACGATCCCCACCGGCATCGCCAACCAGAAGGAAGGCGAACTGAACGTCGTGGCGGGCGCCGGATCGGTATGGCTGGCGAGCGATGCCAAGGGCCTGATTTCGCGCGTCGATCCCGCGACAAACGCGGTGATCGCCACGATCCCGGTCGATCCCGAAACGTCCTACATGGCCTTCGGCTTTGGCGCGGTGTGGGCGGTCAGCCTGCCGCAGCAGTCGCTGCAAAAGATCGACCCCGCCACCAAC
>JBDLVU010000319.1:0-2767 GCA_039804665.1 Pseudomonadota bacterium
AATTGCAGGTAGAAATGATCGACCGCTTTGGCCCACTCCCCTCCCCGACGCAGAACCTGCTGCGCCTGATCGAGATCAAGCGGCAGGCGATCGAAGCCCGCATCGCCAAGATCGACGTGGGCGCCAAGGGCGCGCTGGTATCGTTCCACAACGACGATTTCCCCGATCCGATGGGGCTGATCGGCTATGTCGAACGGCTGAACGGCGTGGCCAAGCTGCGCCCCGACAACAAGCTGGTGATCCAGCGCGCGTGGGGATCGGCCGAAGCGCGGCTCAACGGGCTGGTGCAGCTGACCAAGGGTCTTTCCGCCATCGCACGGCGGGCGGGGAAGAAGGCCGCTTGAGCCCCCCACCGCCGTTTGCATCGAGCGTAAGTGGACGAAGCCGGGGCGGCTTTAGCCAGCGAGCTTTGCAAAATCTTCCGGCGCAATCGGGCCGGACCGGATGAAGCCCTGAAACAGATCGCAGCCTTCTTCGCGCAGGACTGCCAACTGGGATTCGTCCTCCACGCCTTCTGCAATTACCTTGAGGTCCAGCGCGCGGGCCATGGCGATCATGGCAGACAGGATAGCGCGGTCGCGCCGGTCGCGGGCGATGTCCTTTACCAGCGAGCGGTCCAGCTTCAGCGCATCGAGCGGCAACGCCTTCAACGCGCGGAAGTTGGAAAAGCCGGTGCCAAAATCGTCGAGCGCAACGTGAATGCCGTCGCCCGCCAGATCGCGCAGAGCCGCGGCACAGGCTTCAAAGTCGGTAATCAGGGTCTGTTCAGTGATTTCGAGCGTGAGGGCGCCGGCCGGAAAGCCGCTTTCGGCCAGAATGCTGCGCAAGGTGGCGGCGAAATCGCCAACCGCGAAGTCCTCTGCCGTCACGTTCAACGATAGGCGCAAGGGTTGCGGCCAGGCGGCGGCCATCGCCAGCGTACGGGCGGCGATGTGGCGAGAAAGCTGGGCAACGTGATCGCCCCGGTCCGCCACGGCAAACAGCGTTTCAGCGCCGATCCGGCCATAGCGGGGATGCTCCCAGCGGGCCAGCGCCTCCGCCCCGGCCAGCGCGCCCGAGGCAACGGAAAACTGCGGCTGGAACAGGATGGCGATCTCGTCCCGATGCAGCGCCCCGATCAGGTCGGCTTCAAGCGCCGCAGCGCTGCGGCCCCGCGCGGGATGGCTGCCATCGGCCCACAGCACGCGCCGGCCGCTGCTGCGCTGGAGCGTCTGCGCGGCCTGATCGAGCCGGTCGAGCAAGGCGGAACCGCTTTCGCCGGGAAGGCCACGAAGCAACGCGGTGCGCGGCGAGAGGGTGAGCCGTTCACCCGCGATGGCCATTGGCCGGGCGATGGAGCGCCCCAGTGCCTCGGCCAGCCATTGCCAGCGTTCGCGGCTGAGCGCGTGGCACGAAGCGACGAGAAATTCGCCGCCGGCGGTGCGCGCGATCATCGCCTGCGGCCCGAGTTCGTCGGCGACGAAATCGGCAATCCGCCGCGCCACTTCCACCAGCACGCCATCGCCGCCCGCCTTGCCATAGGCAAGGTTGACCGATTGCAGGCGTTGCAGGCTGACCAGCATCGCCTGAACGAAGCTGCCCTCATCCACCGAATCCAGCCACATGCGCGCCGATTGCGCGCCGGCCAGACCGGTCAGGACATCGTGGTCCTGCGGCGCATTGGTGATCACCCCGTCCATGCGCGCTGCCATAATCGAGATGGTAGCCGAATGCATCAGGACAAAAAGCGCAAGGGCTGGTCCTTATTGAGGTTGCACCACAATGGGGCGATCCATACACCCGCGCCTGAAAAGCGAACGCCGAAGAGGATCCCTGCTATCATGACCGTCCCCCAACGGCTCGCGCTCGTGGCGTCCACCGCAGACCGCGCGCAAGATGCCGAACAGCAACTGCGCGACGCGCGCGAATGGGTGCCGTTGGAGGAAGCCGAGGCAGTCGTGGCGCTGGGCGGCGACGGGCTGATGTTGCAGGTGCTGCACCAGATGCTCGACAGCGACAACGTGATGCCCGTGTTCGGGCTGAACCTGGGCACGGTCGGCTTTCTGATGAACAAGTTCAAGTCCAGCCGCACGCTGGAGGAACGCATGGCCAAGGCACGGCGCATCGCGGTGTCGCCGCTGCGCATGGACGCCATCGCCAACACCGGCGAGGAATCGACGTTCTACGCGATCAACGAAGTGTCGCTGCTGCGCGAAACGCGCCAGAGCGCGAAGCTGGAAGTATCGGTCAACGGCAAGGTGCGACTGCCCGAGATGATCTGCGACGGCGTGCTGGTGGCGACGCCTGCGGGATCGACGGCCTACAACCTTTCCGCCAACGGGCCGATCCTGCCCCTCGGCTCCAACATGCTCGCGCTCACTCCGATCTCCCCATTCCGCCCGCGCCGCTGGCGGGGCGCGATTCTGCCCGACAGCGCCGACATCACGTTCCGCGCACGCGAATCCGTGAAGCGCCCCGTTCTGGTGGTGGCCGACCAAAAGGAAGTGCGCGACGTGAAGGAAGTGCGCGTGCGCGCGTGGCCCGACCACCAGCTGACGCTGCTGTTCGACCGTGGCCAAAGCCTGGACGAGCGCATTTTCGCAGAACAGTTCGCTGTGTGACGGCAGATCGATCCGGAATGGCAGCCTGTGGAAAAAACAAGGCTTGCCAATCCGGATTCGGCTGGTATTAGCGCGGTCCTGCCCCGGGCAACCGAGGCTGCTCCCTGATAGCTCAGCGGTAGAGTAGGTGACTGTTAATCACTTGGTCGTAGGTTCGAATCCTACTC
>JBDLVU010000320.1:0-2762 GCA_039804665.1 Pseudomonadota bacterium
GTGGTGCTCACCGGTGGCGGTGCGCTGATCCGGGGTCTGGACGAACACCTGCGCGAAGAGACCGGCCTGCCCGTTTCGGTGGCGGAAGATCCGCTTTCGTGCGTGGCGCTCGGCACCGGCCGCGCGATGGAAGATCCGATCTATCGCGGCGTGTTGATGACCGCCTGACCGGCGGTTCATACCGGCTTCATGACGGCGCGCCGATGGCGCGTCGGGGAATTGGGCGGTTCGTAGGGGAATTGGGTAATGGCGCGGTCGCAGGACCTGCGTCCGGGCTTTTCGCGCAGGGCGCAGTACGGAATTTTCACCGGCTACGTAATCGCCGTCCTCGGCGTCGTGGCGGGTGTGGTCCTGCTCATCGTCTCGCTCGTCAATCCCGGCACCTTCGGCTTTGCCCGCGCGGCCGCCAGCGAAGTGGCGCGCCCCGCTGGCGTGGCCGGCGCCCAGACGCGCGCCGCAAGCCAGGGCCTGTTTGCCGCGATCGGCGCCTATTTCAACGCCGGCCGCCAGAACGCCGCGCTCACCCGCGAAGTCGCCGCCGCGCGTGCCAACGCGGTCACCATGCGCGCCGTGCAGGATGAAAACCGTCGGCTGAAGGGGCTGCTCGGCATCGTCGATCCGGACCAGCGCCCGGTTGCCGCCGCCCGGCTGATCGGCTCCACCTCGGCCAGCGCGCGCCGTTTTGCCGTGCTCAGCGTCGGTTCGGCGCAGGGCGTGCGCGCCGGCCAGCCGGTCCGCGCCGCCGGGGGCCTGATCGGCCGTATCATCGAAACCGGGCCCGATACCGCGCGCGTTCTGCTCGTCACCGATCCCGACAACGTCGTGCCCGTGCGCCGCGCCACCGATGGCCTGCCCGCCTTCATCCAGGGCGGATCGAACGGCCGGATCGAGATCCGCCTGATCAACATGGGCGTCAATGCGGTGCGCAAGGGTGACGTGTTCGTCACCTCCGGCTCGGGCGGGATCTATCCCCCCAACATTCCCGTGGCGGTCGCAACCGATCCGCATCGCGATGGTGCCGAAGGCCACCTTGCCAGCGATCCGTCCGACGCGGATTTCGTGCTGGTGCTGCCGGTGTTCCAGCCTGCCGCCACAGCCACGCTGGAACAGACCGAAAAGGCCGCGCCGCCTGCGCCGCAAGACGACGGGAACTAGCGCGCCGATGCTGCCTCGCCTGCCTGCCCGGCCGGAAGACCTTGTACGCAACCGGATCAACCGCGCGCCCTCGCCCTGGCTGGCGACCGGGCTGCCGTGGGCCACGGTCATGCTTGCCTCGATGGTCACGTTCTCGCCCATCGTCGCCTCGGCCCCGGTGCTGCCCCCGCTCGCCTTCATGCTGCTGCTCGCATGGCGGATGCTGCGCCCCAGCCTGCTGCCGGTATGGGTCGGCCTGCCGCTCGGCCTGTGGGACGATCTTTTCAGCGGCCAGCCGGTGGGCAGCGCGGTGATCCTGTGGTCGGCCGCGATGCTGGCGATGGAGGCCATCGACGGACGTTTCCTGTGGCGCGGCTTCGTGCAGGACTGGCTGGCCGCCGCCGCGCTGCTGACCGGCTACCTGTTCCTGTCGGCCACGTTCGCGGGGTTCGCCACCGGCTATCCGCTGCCGCTGTCGATCGGCCCGCAGCTGCTCCTCAGCGTGGCGCTGTTCCCGGTGGTCAACCGGCTGGTCGCCCTGCTCGACCGCGTCCGCCTGATTCCGTTGCGGAGGCTGTGAGGTGAAGCAGAAGCTGCCGATGACCTCGGCCATCCTCACCAACAAGTTCGAACGCCGCACCTTCGTGCTCGGCATGGGACAGGCCGGCGTCGGCCTGCTGCTCGCCACGCGGCTTGGCTATCTCGCGGTCTTTGAAAACGACAAGTACAAGGCCGCGTCCGAAAGCAACCGCGTCAACCTGTCGCTGATCCCGCCACGGCGCGGCTGGGTGCTGGATCGCATGGGCGTCGCGCTCGCTTCCAACCGCGCCGATTTCCGCGTCGACCTGATCCCGGATCGCGTGGTCGATGTGGACGCCACCCTTGCCACCCTGTCGGGCCTGCTTGGCCTCACCGCGGACAAGGTGGGCGATATCAAGGACAAGATGGCCAAGGCGCGCGGGTTCCAGCCGGTGGAGGTCGCCAGCAACCTCGATTGGGACAAGTTCGCCGCCGTGTCGGTGCGCCTGCCCGAATTGCCCGGCGTGATCCCGCAGCGCGGCTATTCGCGCTTCTATCCCACCGGGCCGTCGGTGGGCCACCTCGTCGGCTATGTCGGCCCCGCCTCGGCAGAGGACTACGAGCGCGAACGCAACCCGCTGCTGATCACCCCCGGCTTCAAGATCGGCAAGGACGGCCTTGAAAAGCACTTCGAGGTGCGCCTGCGCGGCGTGCCCGGCGCGCGCCGCGTGGAAGCGACCGCCTCGGGCCGCGTCGTGCGCGATCTCGGCACGCGTGAGGACGTTCCGGGCAAGCCCATCCAGCTGACGATCCACGCCGGCTTGCAGGACTACGCCGCCCGCCGCATCGGCCTTGAAAGCGGCTCAGTCGTCGTCATGGACTGCCAGACCGGCGACGTGCTGGCGATGGTGTCGATGCCCAGCTACGATCCCAATTCCTTTTCCGACGGGATCGGCCGCATCGAATGGAAGATGCTGTCGGAAGACGATCACGTGCCCTTGCGCAACAAGGTGCTGCGCGGTCTTTACCCCCCCGGCTCCACGGTCAAGCCGATGGTCGCGCTTTCGTTCCTCGAAGCCGGGCTCGATCCCAATGCCTCGGTCAACTGC
>JBDLVU010000321.1:0-2754 GCA_039804665.1 Pseudomonadota bacterium
CCTTCTTGTTCGAGCATAGCCAGAAGCGTGCGAGAAATGTGCCCTTCGTGACCTTCATGCCCCCGATAAATCCCCAAGGAACGCCCAATTTGAGCGTTCGACATTGGAATCTTGGAGCGCTCAAGCAATGCAACGATCGCAGATTTCAGGTTTGCAACGGCAAGCTGGGCTTGGCGGTATTCCTCGGATTGCATCAAACCTCCTGTGCTGTTGCCTTCACTCATCATCCCCATAGGCGTGGGCCGCCAGTTCATCCGGGGCGAGGTCGCTGAAGCGGGTGATGCGGGCTTCGAAGCGCAGGCGGACCTTGCCGGTGGAGCCGTGGCGCTGCTTGGCCACGATCAGTTCGGCAAGGCCGAACACGCGCTCCATTTCGGCGGCCCATGCGGCGTGGGCCTCGTGCGTCTTGGCGTCGTCGCCATCGATCGGACGCTTGGGTTCGCGTGAGGCGACGTAGTAGTCTTCGCGGAACACGAACCAGACCATGTCCGCGTCCTGTTCGATCGAGCCCGATTCGCGAAGGTCCGACAGCATCGGGCGCTTGTCGTCGCGCTGTTCCACCGCACGGCTGAGCTGCGACAGCGCGATCACGGGGACGGAAAGTTCCTTGGCGAGGGTCTTGAGACCACGCGAGATTTCCGAAATTTCGTTCACGCGGTTGTCGGTGGCGCGGCCGGAACCTTGCAGCAGCTGCAGGTAATCGACCACGATCAGCCCGATATCGTGCCGGCGCTTCAGGCGGCGGGCGCGGGCGCGCAAAGACCCGATGGAGAGCGCCGGGGTATCGTCGATGAACAGCGGCAGTTCGGCCAGTCGCTGGCTGGCGAAGGACAGCTGCTGGAAGTCCTCGCGGCTGATGCGGCCCATGCGCAACGCTTCGGAACTGATGCCCGATTGTTCGGCAAGAATACGCGTGGCGAGCTGGTCCGCGCTCATTTCCAGGCTGAAGAAGGCGACCGCCGCCCCGACCGAATCCTTTACCGTGATGCCATCGGCCATGTCGCGGCGCAGCCGGTCGGCGGCGTTGAAGGCGATGTTGGTGACGAGCGAGGTCTTGCCCATGCCCGGACGGCCGGCGAGGATGATAAGGTCCGAATCGTGCAGGCCGCCGATCTTTTCGTTGACCGAGGTCATGCCCGTGGTCTTGCCCGAGATGTGGCCGCCCGAAAGCAGCGCCTTTTCGATCATCTCCAGCGAGGTGCGGGTGGCCATGCCGAAGCTTTGCGCCTCGCTGCCGGTCTGCGCGCCCTCGGCCACGGCATAAAGCGCGGCTTCGGCCTGTTCCACCTGTTGCAGCGGGGCGACCGCCTCGCTGGTGTCCATCGCGCCTTCGACGAGGTTGCGGCCCACGGTGATCAGTTCGCGTAGCAGCGCGAGGTCATAGATCTGTTCGGCCAGTTCACGCGGGTTGAGCAGGCCCTGCCCGTCGCCCGTCAGCCGCGCGAGATAGGCCGCACCGCCCAGTTCCTTCAGCCCTTCATCGGCCTCGAAATAGGGCTTCAGCGTGACCGGGGTGACCACCGCCTTGCGGTCGATCAGGGTGAGGATTCGTTCGTAGATGCGGCCGTGGACGGCGGCGAAGAAGTGCTCCGGCTTGAGCGGGCTGGTCAGTTCTTCGAGGATGCGGTTGTCGATCAGGACGGCGCCCAGAAAGGCGGCTTCGGCCTCGACGTTGGAGGGAAGGGCGCGGACCGTTTCAGGCTCGCGCGAAAGGATCGTGGTGCTGGCTGACATGGCGCGCAATGTGCCCCAGCGGGATCGCAGCGGCAAGGTGCCGAGGGGAAGTCGACCCTGTGGATAGCGGGGAGGGCTTGCAGCAAATGTTCGCGTCTGCAAAACACAATGCCCCATGGCGGACCCGCGCATCTCGCACATCGAACTCGACGACGCGACCATCATCTGGCGCAATGCCGATATCGAGCAGGAGCGCCGGATCGCGATCTTCGACCTGATCGAAGAAAACACCTTCAAGCCGCTGCGCGCCTTTGCCGCAGGGCACGAGGGGCCTTATCGCCTGCGCCTTTCGGTGCAGGACGGCCGACTGGCGCTGGAGGTTTCGGGCGAGGATTCGACGCTGCTGGAGACGGTGGTGCTGGGGCTGGGGCGGTTCCGCCGCCCGATTCGCGATTACTTCGCCATTTGCGATTCGTACTACCAGGCGATTCGCCGCGCGACCGCGCAGGAGATCGAGACGATCGACATGGCCCGGCGCGGCATCCACAACGAAGCGGCGGACATGCTGCTGGAACGGCTGGACGGAAAGATCGACACAGACTTCGCCACCGCGCGGCGGCTCTTTACCCTGATCTGCGTGCTGCATATCAGGGGCTAGCGCGGCATCGGGCCCCGGGACCCGGCGCGACGACTTCAAGGGAACAAACCGCCATGGCGAGGAGGAGAGGGCGCGGGGCCGCCAGTCAGTGGCGGTTGCGATTCGCGGCGCTGCCGAAGCTCACGGGGTCGAGCGCGAGCAGCTGATGACCCGTGCCGAACCAGGCATGGGTGCCGTCGAAGGTCACGCCATGCACGCTGCTGGCCTCGGGGAAGGGGCCGTATTCTCGGAGCACTTCGGCTTTTTTGGAGGAGGTCACCCGGAACAGCTAGCCCAGAGTGCCGGGCGCCACGAGTAACAAAGTGGTCGCGATCCCCGGGCTCGGCGTGGCGACCCTTGGCATCGGGGGCGGGCTTGGCCTGGCGGCCCTCCTCGAAGTGGACGGTTAGGCATTCGTTCCAAGGGACCTAAACCGCACCCGG
>JBDLVU010000322.1:0-2753 GCA_039804665.1 Pseudomonadota bacterium
TCCTGAAGCGCGGCATGGTGGCCTGAGGAAGCGGGGACGAACATGACCGATCAGAGCAAGATCCCGCTGCCCAAGGACCTTTCGGCCGGGAGCCCCTCGTTGATCGAGCGGGCCGCAGGGGCGTTCGACTTTCGCAAGATCCAGGCGCCCAAGGTGCCGGCCACGCCCGTGACGCAGCCCGCTGCGGCGGCGCGGGTAGAGGCGGTGGCGCCAGTGGCACCAGTGGCGAAGCCTGTGGCACAAACGCCGATGCCCGAACTGAGCGGCATTCCGGCGGCGCAGGCTTTTCGGGGAACGGTCCATCCCATCGACCGCCAGCATTTACGCGACCAGTGCCTGATCGAGCCCGAAGGGCCGGTAACCGGGTTGTTGGAAGAGTTTCGCATCGTGAAGCGGCAACTGTTGCTGACGGCGGCGGAATCGCGTGCCGGACGGGGTGCGGCGCATGGCGAGCGGGTGCTGGTGTGCTCGGCCCATCCCGGTGAGGGCAAGACGTTTTGCGCGGTCAATCTCGCGCTTTCGATCGCGGCCGAAAAGGACAACGAAGTCCTGCTGGTGGACGCCGATTTCGCCAAGCCTTCGGTGCTGTCCACGCTGGGCCTGCCCGGCGGGCCGGGATTGATGGACGCGCTGGCCGACCCTGCGATTGCGGTGGAGGATTGCATCCTTGGCACCGACATTCCGGGACTGTTCGTGCTGCCGGCAGGCGATGCGACCGGTGCGGATACCGAATTCCTCGCCTCTTCGCGCACGGAACAGGTGCTGGCGCGGCTTACCGCCCATGCGCCAAACCGCATCGTGATTTTCGACAGCCCGCCGGTGCTGGCGGCATCGCCCGCAAGCGAGCTGGCCAGCCATGTGGGGCAGGCCGTGATGGTGGTGCGCGCGGATCGTACGGGCGAAGCGGCGCTGCGCGATGCGGTGAACATCCTGTCGGGCTGCGAGGACATCAGGCTGCTGCTCAACTGCACGCGGTTTTCCCCCACGGGCCGACGCTTCGGCTCTTATTACGGGTACAAGGAATGACCAGGACCGGGAATTTCCTGCCGACAATCTCGCGCGTTGCGCTGGCGGGTGCGCTGCTTGCCGCCGTTGCGCCGGCGCATGCGCAGACGATGGCCTATGGCGGGCTCGATGCCGATTCGGGCGAGGCGGCTGGTGGCGATGGCGAAAGCAAGGGCGATGCCCTGCGTGGTGGCCATCATGCGCGTGGCGCCGGGGGTGGCGGGCGGCTTTCGATCCAGCCCTACATTCAGGTGTCGCAGAACCTGCTGGCCGAACTCCAGCCGGGCAACGAGGTGTTGACCTATACGGCGGTGTCGGCCGGCGTCGATGTGGCAATGGCCGGGCGGCGCACCGAGGGTGCGGTTTCCGTGCGCTATGAACGCCGGTTCGTCGAACGCGGCAACTTTGGCGACAGCGATACGGTGTCAGGCCTCGCGCGGGTGAAGCACGACCTGATCCCGCGCACGCTGACGATAGAGGCCGGCGGACTGGCCGCGCGCACGCATGTGGAAGCGAGCGGGGCGTCGTCGCTCAGTGCGCTCGCCAATTCGGATGCGGTCAGCCAGGTCTGGTCGCTCTATGCCGGGCCGGCGCTGGCGACGCACGTTGGCCGCGTGGCGGTGAATGGTTCGTATCTCGTGGGCTATTCCAGGATGAACCAGCCCAAGGCGATTCAGATCGCGCCAGGCGCGCCGCGTGTCGACCTGTTTGACCATTCGGTGGCGCAAAGCGCGCAGGTTTCGGCCGGGGTTAAGCCGGGGGACCTGTTGCCGGTGGGGCTGACCGCCAGTGGCGGCTGGGCGCAGGAAGACATTGCGAACCTTGATCAGCGCGTGCGCGAATACCGCGCCGGGTTGCAGGCTACGCTGCCGGTCACGATGGATGTCGCGCTGGTGGGCGATGTGGGCTGGGACGATGTGACAGTCTCATCGCGGGATGCGGTGCGCGATGGTGCGGGCAATCCCGTCCTGGGATCGGACGGGCGCTACAAGACAGACAAGAGCCAGCCGCGCAAGATTGCCTACCAGACCAGCGGAATTACCTGGGATGTGGGCGTGATGTGGCGGCCCAGCCGGCGCACATCGCTGTCCGTCTATGTCGGGCGGCGGTATGACAGCACGACCTACTACGGCTCGTTCAGCTATGCGCCCAATTCGCGCTCGTCGCTGGGGATCAACGTTTATGACGGTATCTCGGGCTTCGGTTCGAGCCTGACCAACGCGGTGCACGACCTGCCGACCGACTTCGAGGTTTCCCGCAATCCGTTCAGCGGCGACATCGGCGGCTGTGCGATGGGCGCGAGTAGCGGCGGTTGCGTGAACGGGGTGCTGGGCTCGGTTTCGTCCTCGGTGTTCCGTGGGCGCGGAATTACCGCCACCTATGGCACGCAGGTCGGCCATCTCAAGCTGGGCATCGGCGCGGGCTACAGCCGGCGCAAGTTCATCGGCGCGGCAGGCACGGTGCTGGCCGCGGCAAACGGGACTGTTGACGAAAACTATTTCGTTGATGCCGGCGTTTCCGGGCCGATCGATCGTCATTCCAGCTTTACCGTTGCCGTCTATGACAGTTGGTATCGCAATGGTCGGTCATCGCTGGCCAATGTCAATTCGTATGGCGTGAACGCGGGCTATTCCCGACAGATCACCGAGCGGCTGCAAGGCACGGCCGCGGTGGGTCTGGAAGGGATCAACCGCAAGGTGGCCGAGGAAGTGGAAGCCGAGGTGGACGGCGCCCGCCACCGGCATCGC
>JBDLVU010000323.1:0-2741 GCA_039804665.1 Pseudomonadota bacterium
TCGTCTTCGCCGACACCCCGCTCGCCGGCAGTGGCCGCCCGCAGCTCTGACACTTCGTGAAAAAGCGCAATTGCCCCCTTGCGAAGCGCGGACAGCGCAGCTAATGGGCGGCTCCCGGCGCGGAACGGCACTGCTTTTCCGGACCGGCCCGATCGATGGTGCGGGCGTATAGCTCAGTGGTAGAGCACTATGTTGACATCGTAGGGGTCGCAAGTTCAATCCTTGCTACGCCCACCATCGGAACCGCAGAAAACCCCGCCTCGGCGGGGTTTTTTCATGCCTCCTTCCCGGATCAGTCGGCGCGCACGCCAAAGTGATCGGCCAGCGTGCGGCCGGTGAAGCCGTGGGTGTATGACTGCGGGTCAAGCGGCAGCATCGTGGCGTTCCACGCATTCCAGGCATCGACCAGATCCTTGTAGATCGCCGGTTCGCGCTCCTTCATGTTGGCGCGCTCCAGTGGATCGGCAACCACGTCGAACAGGAACGTTTCGCCCTCGATCTTGAGGTATTTCCACCGGCCGCGTCGCGCCGCCTGCTGTCCATGGTTCTTGTATCGCCAGAACAGCGTGCGTTCGAGCAGCGCGCCTCCGGTCAGCGCGGGGCGGATGTCGATGCCATCGGGAGCGTGGGCCGGATCCGGCACGGTACCGGCGGCGGAAAGGAAGGTGGGCAGCCAGTCCATCGAGATCACCTGCGCATCGCTGGTGCTGCCGGCGCGGGTCACGCCCGGCCAGCGTACGATAGCGGGAATGCGCAAGCCGCCCTCCAGCAGTTCGGTCTTGCGCCCCGTAAACGGCCAGGTCGCCGAAAAGCGCTCGCCGCCATTGTCGCTGGTGAACACCACAATGGTGTTGTCCGCCTGCCCCGATGCGGCCAGGGCATCCAGAATGCGGCCGACCTCATAATCGAGCCGCGTAACCATCGCGGCATAGGTGGCAAGGCTGCCACCGTCAAAATGCATCAGCGCCTCGGGGCTTTTCGAAGCAGCGATGCGGCGCGATTCGGCTTCGTCGCCGGTCCCCTCCCACGGCCAGTGCGGCGCGGTGAAGTGGAGACTCATGAACCACGGGCGGGCGCCCCCGGCGCTGCGCGTAATTCCGGCAATCGCGTGGTCAGCCAAAAGGTCGGTCAGGTAGCCGGCCTGCTCGATCGGCGTTGCGCCGTCCCACAGGTCGGGCTTGTTGCCGGTGGTGGCATGGGTGAAATAATCCACGCCGCCGCTGCGGATGCCCCAGAAATGATCGTATCCGCTTTTCAGCGGATCGAACCCCGGCAGGCTGCCAAGGTGCCACTTGCCCACCAGCGCGGTTTCGTACCCCGCCTTGCGCAGCAGCGAGGGCAACGTCGGATGTTCGGGCGGCAGGCCGATATTGTCGCGCCGCGCGAGCGGTTCCTCCAGCCCGACCGGCAGGCGATACTGGTATCGCCCGGTGATCAGCGCCACGCGCGTTGCCGTGCAGACCGCGCTGTTGGCATATGCGCTGGTAAAGCGCAGCCCTTGCGCGGCCAGCGCATCGATGTGCGGCGTGGCGTAGTCGGTGCGGCCATAGCAAGAAAGGTCGGCGTACCCCATGTCGTCGGCCATGATGTACAGGATGTTCGGCTTTGCCTGCCCGCGCGGCGTGGTGGCAAAGGCCGGCGCGGCCAGCATCGCGGCAGCACCCGCCAGAGCGGATCGACGGGTAACGGGGGGCAAGGCAGAACGGGTCATTGGCAGCGATCCCTTGGCGCGTGGGCTTTCGGTTGGCGCATTCCGGCGCCGGACGGCCATACCATATCCGCCGTCCGGATATTGTCCACTATATTGGTTGAGTTTACTTTGCTCCGGAAGGGAGCCGTTTGCTGCAATGCAGCACTGTTTTCGATGGTTCTCCGCTTGCCGGTCCGGCCCGGGCAATGTCGAATTGGCGAATGGACACGTGCCTTGCTCAAGCTGACGGGCCGACGCCCTCACCCACCACCCGCGCGCCTGCGCCGACCACCACACCTGCGTCCGAATTCACCCACTGGGCACAGCTTGCCACCCGGTGGGACAAACGGGCGCAAATCGCGGGCGACTGGCTGGCGACCGAACCCGGCGTGGTCGATATCGGCTGCGGGCTGATGACCTTGCGCGATTACCTGACAGCCGGCACCCGCTATGTGCCGGTGGACATGGTCGACCGCGGGCCTGGCACTGTGCTGGTGGACCTGAACGCGGGCACCCTGCCCCATTTTGCAGAACGCGCCGCCGCGATGCTGGGCGTGATCGAATACGTCCACGACCTGCCGCGCTTCCTGCCACAGCTGCGCCAGTTTGAACGCGTGGTGCTGTCCTACAACCACGCCTCGGTGCAGGACGTGCTGTGGCGGCTGCGCCTGCGCGAAAAGCGCGTGGGCTGGGGGCACCGGCTTGGCCCGGTGGCGTTTGCCCGTGCGCTGGAGCGCGCCGGGCTGCACATCGTCACGCGCCATCGCGTCCGCCTTGGCGAAGCGATCTATGACTTGCGCGGACGCTGATCCGCGCTCGCACTCTCAGGCGGCGAGCGCTGTTCTCCCGGCGGAAGCCCCCTTTGCCTTGCCGGTATCGCCGTCCTTGCCTCCGGCGCGCTTCAGATCCTCGTTCGGATCGCGCGGTTCGCTGCGCCGTTCAAGCCGGAAGCGCGAGACGAGCTGAGCCAGCCGGCTGGCCTGCTGCGACAGTCCTTGCGCGGCGGCGTTGGTTTCTTCGGCCATCGCGGCGTTCTGCTGGGTGTTCAGGT
>JBDLVU010000324.1:0-2729 GCA_039804665.1 Pseudomonadota bacterium
CCGACCGTCCACCGCCACGGCGCGCGTGCCGTCAAAGCGGATGCGGTCGATCATGACACCCGTCACCACATCCAGATTTGGGCGCCCCCGCACCGGATCGAGAAACGCCAGCGCCGCGCTCTGCCGCCTGCCGTTGCGGATGTTGTAGCAATAATAGCCAACGCCTTCCTGGTCCTCGCGGTTCAGGTCGTCGCGGTGCAGCGGCAGGCCCATCTGCACGCCCGCCTCGATCGCGCGCTCGGCCAGTGGATAGCGGAACTTGTTGGTGGAGATATGGACTGCCCCGCCCACACCCCGCACGCCGTCATCGCCCAGTTCGTGATCCTCGATCGCACGATAGGCCGCCTTCATCCGCGCCCACGACCAGTCGGGCCCGGCTTCCTGCTCCCACCGGTCGAAGTCCTCTGGCTGCCCGCGCACATAGATCATGCCATTGATCGCCGACGATCCGCCAAGGCCCCGGCCGCGCTGCCACGTTTCAGTCGGCGCGCCCGCAGGCCCGACGGGATAGGACCAGGCATATTTCGGATCGGTCACCAGCTTGCCGATGCCCTTGGGCATATCGACCAGGAACGCCTTGTTCTCCCCACCAGCCTCCAGCAGCAGCACGCGGTGCGCCGGATTTTCGGAAAGCCGGTTGGCCAGTACGCAACCGGCCGATCCGGCCCCGACGATGATGTAGTCGTAAGCCTCGGTCATCAGTCCCTCTCTCCCCCGCGCCGGATCGTGCGTCCGACTGTCGGTCGTCAGTCGCGCGGCGTCACCCGCTCGCCCGGATCGAAATCCAGCCAGACGCTGCCGATGCAATGGAACAGCAGGCTGGGCAGGTAATCCACGGCACTGTCCGCGCCGAGGCGGATGTTCTTCATCCGCTCCAGCAGGCGCGGAAACGCCAGTGTCAGTTCCTTGCGGGCCAGCATCTGGCCAAGGCAGCGGTGCATGCTGGGCGCGCCAAAGGCGATGTGCTGGCGCGCATTGCGACGTCGGATGTCGAAGCGGTCCGGGTCCTCGAACCGCTGGGGATCGCGGTTGCCCCCATCATAGCGCAGCAGCAGCGTGGCCCCGTCCGGGATCGCCACCCCGCCCAGCGTCGTGTCGTGCCGGGCAATGCGCCACATCGACGAAGCCGGCGTTTCATAGCGCAGGATTTCCTCCACCGCGTTGGCCGCCAGCGAGGGATCGTCGATCAGCGCCTGCATCTGGTCCGGATGGCGCAGCAACTGCACCATGCCGCTCATCAAGGTGTTGCGCGTCGTCTCGTTGCCGGCCACCGCCGTTTCGAACGCCAGCGCCGCCGCCTCGTCATCGGTCAGCGGCGAAACGCCGTCCACCCGCGCGCTCACGAGATTGGAAATCAGGTCATCCTGCGGCTCTGCCCGGCGCGCCCGCACCGTGTCCTTCATATAGCGGCGCATCTCGACCATCAGGCGCGCGCAATCGCGCTCCTGCTCCAGCGTGCCGGTGCGGCCCACCACGGTGATGACCGCGTCCGACCATTCCTTCACCTTGCCATACTTCTCGCGCGGCAGGCCGAGGATATCGGCAATGATGTAGGTCGGCAGAAGCACCGCGAAACGGTTGACGAAATCGACATGGCCTTCCTCGATGAAATCATCGATCAGTTCGTCGATCAGGGCGCCGATGCGGTCTTCCATGTGCGCCACGCGGCCCGATGCGAACGCGGCGTTGACCAGCGCGCGAAAGCGCTGGTGGTCGGGATCGTCGGTCGTCAGCAGCAGCGTCGCTTCCAGCGGCTCCGAGGCAAGGATCGCGCCCACTTCCGGGTCCGCCCCGCCGCCCGCCATCAAAAGGTGGCCAAAGCGGTTGGAAAAATCGTCCGTCCGCTTCGCCGTCTCTTCGATCAGCCGCAGGTCGGTCACGAGATAGATCTCGCGCCCCGCCGGGTCGACAATGCGTGCAACCGGCTCCTCCGCGCGCATCTGCGCCATCAGCGGAAACGGATTGCCCAGGTTCTCGGTGGAGAAGAAGGCATGGGCCTTCATGTCATTCATGGCTCTCTCCCGGCGGCCGGGACACGATTCCCGATGCCTGCTTGCCGACCAGCTTATCCTTGACGATAGTATGCTGCAAGATCATATGTTTTATTATTGTTTTTGCGAGAAGGATGGACAGCGCATCGTGGAACACACCGCGTCGGACCAGAACCTGCATCAGGTAACCAAGGCCCAGGCCCGCTTTTCCCTGCCCGCCGGCGCGCGGCTGGCTTTCCCGGCGGACGGCGCGCGACCGGGCCTTCCGGGCCGCCACCGGCTGGGAGCCACGGGTTTCCCTGGCCGAAGGGCTGCGGCGCTCGGTCGACTATTACCGCCCCCATCTCGAACATTATCTGTGAACGCGCCCCCTATCTGTGAACTCGACCCCTATCTGTGAGCAAGAGGCTGCGATGGAACGCCCCGCGATGATCCCCCAGGCTGACCCCAAGGCTGGCTACCTCGCCCACCGCGAGGCGATCGACAGCGCGGTTCGCCGGGTCCTCGAGAGCGGCTGGTATATTCTGGGCCGGGAGGTTGAAGCCTTCGAGGCCGAATTCGCCGCCTTCATCGGCACCGCCCACGGGGTTGGGGTGGCCAACGGCACCGATGCCCTGGTGTTGGCCCTGAGGGCCTGCGACGTCGGGCCGGGCGACGCGGTGATCACGGTTTCCCATACGGCGGTGGCCACCGTCTCGGCCATCGAGCAGGTTGGGGCCGACCCGGTCCTGGTCGATG
>JBDLVU010000325.1:0-2722 GCA_039804665.1 Pseudomonadota bacterium
GCGCATCACGACGATGACGGTCAGCTATGGCCACGGCCTTGCCGTTACGCCGCTGCATCTTGCGGCGGCGTATGCCGCGTTGGTCAACGGCGGCATCTGGCGCCCGGCCACGCTGTACAAGGTTGATCCCGATCGCCTGCCGCCCGGCCGCCGTGTGTTCACCGCTTCGGCCAGCGCGCGGATGCGCCAGCTGTTGCGCCTGATCGTGGTGGACGGCACCGGGCGCAAGGCCGATGCCCCCGGCTTCCGCGTGGGCGGCAAGACCGGCTCGGCCGAAAAGCCGGGCTCTGGCGGGTATCGCAAGACCTCGCTGATCGCCACGTTCGCGGCCGCCTTCCCGATGGACAAGCCGCGCTACGTCGTGGTCGCCATGCTCGACGAACCGCAGGGTACACAGGCCACTTCGGGCCAGCGCACTGCCGCGTGGAATGCCGCGCCGGTCGTCGGCCGCGTGGTGCCGCGTGTCGGGCCGCTGCTGGGCGTCGTGCCTGATGCCAGCCGCGACGTGGATATTTCGGACTTGTCGCCGCTGGTCGGCAACGGAGAGGGCGAATGAAGCTGGGCGATCTTGCCGCCGCTGCCGGCCTGCCGCTTCCCGCCAATGCCGATGTGCAGGTCACCGGCTTTGCCATCGATCATCGCAAGGTGGCGCCCGGCACCGTGTTCGGCGCGTTCCCCGGCACGCGTGTGAATGGCGAGGATTTCATTGCGGCGGCGGTCGCGGCCGGCGCCGTGGCCGTGGTCGCGCGTCCGCAGGCGCATGTGACAGGCGCGGCGCACTTTGCCGATGCAGAGCCGCGCCGTCTGTTCGCCCGCATCGCGCGGGGCTTTTTCCAGCCAGTGCCCGAAACGGTCGTGGCCGTCACCGGCACCAACGGCAAGACCTCTACCGTGGAAATGACGCGCCAGATCTGGCGGATGGCGGGGCATTCCGCCGCCTCCATCGGCACGCTGGGCGTGACCACGGCGGACGAAAGCGTTTCTACCGGTCTGACCACGCCCGATATTGTTACGTTCCTGTCCAACATGACTGGCCTTGCGCGCGAAGGCGTGACGCATGTCGCCTATGAAGCATCGAGCCACGGCCTCAGCCAGTTTCGCAACGAAGGGCTGCGCGTTGCCTCAGGGGCCTTTACCAACCTCAGCCGCGACCATCTCGATTACCATGCGACGATGGAGGACTATTTCGCGGCCAAGATGCGCCTGTTCGACGAAGTTGTTGCCGATGATGGCACTGCCGTCATCTGGAGCGACGACGAATGGTCCGAACAGGCGGTGGAGCACGCCGGACGTCGGGGGTTGCGGCTGCTCACGGTGGGAGAGCGGGCGGAGGGAATCCGCCTGCTCTCCCGTACCCCCACGCATCTGGGGCAGGTGCTGGAGCTTGAACACGCGGGCGTGAAGCGCAAGGTTACGCTGCCGCTGATCGGTGCCTACCAGGCCGCCAATGCGCTGGTTTCGGCCGGGCTGGTGCTGGCGTCCGGCGGCGAAGTGGAGCGCACGTTCGAGGCGCTGGGCCGCCTGCAACCCGTGCGTGGCCGGCTTGAACGCGCTGCGATCACCCGCGCTGGCGCGCCGGTCTATGTCGATTACGCCCACACGCCCGACGCCATCGAGGCGGCCGTCGCCGCGCTGCGCCCGCACGTGGCCGGGCGGCTGATCACCGTGTTCGGTGCCGGCGGCGACCGCGATGGCGGCAAGCGGCCGGAAATGGGGCGCGCTGCCTGCGCCGGATCGGACGTGGTGATCGTCACCGACGACAATCCGCGCGGCGAGGACGCAGCCACCATTCGCGCCGCCGTGCTGGCCGGCTGCGACGCCAAGGCGCGCGAGATCGGTGATCGCCGCGCCGCGATTGCCGAAGCGATCGGCATGGCGGGCAAGGACGATATCGTGCTGGTGGCCGGCAAGGGCCACGAACAGGGCCAGATCATCGGGCGGGGGGAGGCCACGCGCGTGCTGCCCTTCGACGATGTTCAGGTCGCCCGGGAGTGCACCGCATGAACGCTCACCCCGCCATGCTCGCCTGGCCAGTTGCGGACGACGACGGCCAAGGCCTTGCGCTGTGGATCGCGCGCGAGATCGCGGCGGCAACCGGGGGCGTCGCTTCCACCGACTTCGAGGTATCGGGCTGCGCCATCGACAGCCGCGAGGTGATGGAGGGCGACTTTTTCCTCGCGCTGAAAGGCGAAAGCGCCGACGGGCACCGCTTCCTTGAAGGCGCCTTTGCGCGCGGGGCTGCGGCCGCGCTCGTCGACCGCCCCGTTGATCATCCTCACGTGCTTGTTTCCGATACCTCAAGTGCGCTTGAGATGTTGGCAAAAGCCGCGCGAAACCGGGTGGATGCGGGCATAATCGGAGTCACTGGCTCAGCTGGCAAGACCGGGGTGAAGGAGGCGCTGTTCGCGGCGCTCGATCGGGGCAGCCGGGGCCGCGCACATCGTTCGGTCAAGAGCTACAACAACCATGTCGGCGTTCCGCTCAGTCTTGCGCGGATGCCGGCGCGCACCCGTTTCGGCGTGTTCGAGATGGGCATGAACCACGCGGGCGAACTTGCCGCGCTGACCCGTCTTGTGCGTCCGCACGTGGCGGTGGTCACCACCATCGCCCCTGCGCACATCGGCCACTTCGCGGGTGAGGAAGCCATTGCCGACGCCAAGGGCGAGGTGTTCGAAGGGCTGGAGCCGGGCGGCGTTGCGATCGTTCCGGCCGACAACCCGCA
>JBDLVU010000326.1:0-2712 GCA_039804665.1 Pseudomonadota bacterium
CCAATCGTTGGTGACGGCATCGACGTGGCTGCCGTCCGGACGGGCAAGATCGCCGCCCAATTGCAGGTTGTAGGGCGGATCGGCGAAGATCATGTCGATCGAGGCATCGGGCAGCGTGCGCATCATCTCGATGCAGTCGCCGCGCAGGATGCGATTGACCGGCAGCGCGCTGGCCTTCAGCGCGCGGTCGAGCACCTTGTCCGGAGCAACCCGGAGTGCGCGCGCCTTTTCCTTCACGATCGTGGCCATGATGATCCCGTACTTTCCTGTGGATTGAAGCCACAAGTGAATCATCGGGGACTCGGCGTCAAGCAGCGACTCGCTGGAATCCGGCGAGTCGATGAGTCCAGAGGGGTGAGAACGGAACGAGTCCATATCCACATCTTGAGTCCGGTGGAGTCATGCGGACTCAAGATGTGGTGGTGTGGCAGGCCGGACTCAGGCGGTGAACTTTTTTCGGCCGTGCTGGAACGTGCCCTCCCCAGCCCCTACCGGTCAGGAGGGGCGGAAGAAATACTAGGCCACGAATTCAACCTGCGTGCTGGTGCTGACCATCGTGGAAAGGCGCGCGGCGTCCCAGTTGGTCAGGCGCACGCAGCCGTGGCTTTCGGTGCGACCGATGGTCTGCGGTTCCGGCGTGCCGTGTATGCCGTAGTGCGGCTTCGACAGGTCGATCCAGACCACACCGACCGGGTTGTTCGGCCCGGCCGGCAGCAGCGCCTGCGGCTTGGCATCCGATACGTCCCAGAACAGCGCGGGATTGTAGTGGAACTTGGGGTTGTGATCGATGCCAAGGATCTTCCACGTGCCCAGCGGCAGCGGATCGTGCTCGGACCCGGTGGTGACCGTGAACAGCGCCACGAGTTTGCCCTGTTCATCGAACGCCCTGAGCGTGCCGGCCGAACGGCTGACGACGATGCGGGTGGCGGCCGGCGAACCGGTGCCGACGCCGAGCGCGGCGAGCGTTGCCGCCCAGTTCTTGTCCGTCACCAGCGTGGGATCGATCGCGTCAGCGCCGACGTTGGGCACGCGGATCTTCTGGCCGGCAGTGAAGGCCTGCACCGCCGGATTCAGCGCGTGGAGCGCCTCGGGCGTGGTGTGAAAACGTTCGGCAAGCTTTTCGTCAAGCGAGGCATAGCCGAGCGCGGGAAGCTTTGCCTGATCGCTCGGGTTCTTGGGCAGCGGCGCGAAGGGGCCGGCCGCGAACGTGGCGGGGATGGTGACGAGGCGCGTGGCCGCGATCATGGCGTAGGGCGCAAGGCTCGCCATCGTTGCGTCGTCCGCCGCACCCGATGGCGGCAGCCCCTTGGCCTCCTGATACCCGCGCAGCGCGTTGCGGGTGGACAGACCCAGCGTGTTGTCGATCACCCCGGGCGCAAAGCCGAGCCGTTCAAGAACGACCTGAAGATGCATCAGCGGGCGCGGCTGGTCGTCGGTCTCGTCGGGCGAAGGCGGCTGGCCCGGCGCGGGATCGTGGCTGGCCATCGCATCGGCAAGGCTTGCCGGCGCAGCGGATGTTTCACTGGCAGCGGGTGCCGCGGTTTCGCCGCTGCCAGTGGCGTGGCAGGCGGCAAGCAAGGCCAGCAGACTGGCGGACAACAGCGAACGATACATCGAACCTCCCGTGCAGGTAGCGCGGGCGGTAACTAACGAAAGTTCAGGGGGTTCCGCGTTCGGCGCCGTTACGCGTCGCGCGGGGCGCCGGCGATGGCCTGCACGAAGGCGCGGATGACCTCGGCCTCGTCGCCTGCCCAGACCGCATTCGAGACGGCAAGGAAGTCCGCTCCCGCGCTGACCAGCGGGCCGCAGTTGGCGGGCGTGATGCCGCCGATGGCGACGCACGGCAGCTCGAACAGCGCGGACCACCAGGTGAGCAGTTCCGGTTCGGGCCGGTGCTTCGTTTCCTTGGTTTCCGACGGGAAGAAGGCGCCGAACGCAACGTAATCCGCCCCGGCCTCGCCCGCTTCCATCGCGAAGTGGCGGCTGTCGTGGCAGGTCACGCCGATCTGCGCATCCCGGCCAAGGCGCTGGCGCGCTTCGGCAACGCTGCCGTCATCCTGCCCCAGATGGACGCCATCGGCGCCAAGGCGCTTGGCCAGACTGATGGAATCGTTGACGATGAAGGCTACGTCGCGGTCGGCGCAGATCTTCTGGAGCGGTTCGGCAAGGCGCACGGCGGCGTGCTCGTCCACGTTCTTCACGCGGAACTGGAACGCGGCGACCGGGCTGCCGAGTTCCGCAGCGGTATCGAGCGCGCGGGCAAGGCGGTCGGGGAAATCGCCCGACACGTCGAGCGGGGAGATCAGGTAAAGCTGGCAGGCGGGCGTGGTCATGGGGAAGCGCCCTACCCTGCCCTGCGGTTTGTCGCAATTGGCGTTCTGGAACGGTTCATGCGCGTGTGCGATGGTGCGCACCATGAAGTGGAACCCGATGACGATCGCCGCGCTGGGGCTCGCCGCCAGCCTTTCCGCCTGCGCCACGGTGCCCCCGCCGGGCGTGGATGGCTATGCCGCGCTTGGGCAGGCGACCCGGGTGGGCCCGCTGCTGATACGGCCCGACGCGGTACGCGAGGACAGCCGTTGCGCGGCGAACGTGCAGTGCATCTGGGCCGGGCGCGTGGTGGTGGACGCCACCGTGCGCGAGGAAGGGCAGAGCCTGACGCGGACGCTAGTGCTGGGCGAACCTTCGCTGACACGCGGGGGCGAGGTGGTG
>JBDLVU010000327.1:0-2707 GCA_039804665.1 Pseudomonadota bacterium
ACCAGTGGGCGATCTCAAGCTTTTCCGGGTTCGCCGGGGCCGAGCGCACCACCTTTGCCGCGCGCGCCATCGGCTATGGCGTGGCCGGGCTGCGCGTGGACGGCAACGATCCGCTGGCGGTCTATGCCGCCACGCGCTGGGCCGCCGACCGTGCCCGCGCCAACGCCGGTCCCACGTTGATCGAACACTTCACCTATCGCGCCGAGGGCCATTCCACCTCGGACGATCCCGGCCAGTACCGCTCCGCGCAGGAACGCACCGAATGGCCGCTGGGCGATCCGATCATGCGGCTGAAGCGACACCTGATCGCGCTGGGCGAATGGTCGGTGGAACAACACGCGGCAATGGATGCCGAACTGGTCGAACAGGTGAAGGCCGCGACCAAGGAGGCGGAGGCCAACGGCGTGCTGGGCCACGGCCTGCACCACCCGTTCCGCACCATGTTCGAAGACGTGTTCGAGGAACTGCCCTGGCACCTGAAGGAACAGAGCGAGCAGGCGATCCGCGAACGTCGTATCAAATGGCCGGACTGGTCAGAGGACGAACCATGGAGGCGCCCGTGACCGCCACCCGCACCATGAACATGATCGAGGCGATCAACGACGCTCTCGACATCATGATGGACCGCGATCCCGATGTGGTCGTGATGGGCGAGGACGTCGGCTATTTCGGCGGCGTGTTCCGCGCCACCGCCGGCCTGCAGAAGAAGTACGGCAAGACCCGTGTGTTCGACACGCCGATCAGCGAATGCGGCATCATCGGCGTGGCCGTGGGCATGGGTGCCTATGGCCTGCGCCCGGTGCCGGAGATCCAGTTTGCCGACTATATCTATCCGGGCCTCGACCAGCTCGTGTCCGAAGCGGCGCGGTTGCGCTACCGTTCGGCGGGTGAGTTCATCGCGCCGATGACGGTGCGCTCGCCCTTCGGCGGCGGCATCTTCGGCGGGCAGACACACAGCCAGAGCCCGGAGGCGCTGTTCACCCACGTCGCGGGCCTGAAAACGGTCGTGCCCAGCACCCCGCACGATGCCAAGGGCCTGCTGATCGCTGCCATCGAGGATAACGATCCGGTGATCTTCTTCGAGCCCAAGCGAATCTACAACGGTCCGTTCGATGGCTATTACGATCGCCCGGTGCAGCCTTGGGCGAAGCATCCCGACAGCGCCGTGCCCGAAGGCTACTACTCAATCCCGCTGGGCAAGGCGCGCACCGTGCGCGAGGGCGCCGATTTCACCGTGCTGGCTTATGGCACGATGGTCCACGTCGTCTCCGCCGTTTGCGCCGAGAAGGGCGTGGATGCCGAGATCATCGACCTGCGCACGCTGGTGCCGCTGAATATCGAGGCTGTGGAAGCCTCTGTGGAAAAGACCGGCAAATGCCTGATCGTCCACGAAGCCACGCGCACCGGCGGCTTCGGCGCGGAGCTGTCCGCGCTGGTGCAGGAACGCTGCTTCTACCACCTTGAAGCTCCCATTGAGCGCGTGACCGGGTTCGACACGCCCTATCCGCACAGCCTCGAATGGGCCTATTTCCCCGGTCCCGTCCGCATTGGCGAGGCCATCGATCGACTGATGAGGGCCTGATGGGCACGTTCACCTTTCGCCTGCCGGACATCGGCGAAGGCATCGCAGAAGCCGAAATCGTTGCATGGCACGTCGCGCCCGGCGACCGCGTCGAGGAAGACGCCCCGCTGGCCGACATGATGACGGACAAGGCCACGGTCGAGATGGAAAGCCCTGTCGCGGGCCGCATCGTCTCCATCGCCGGGCAGGTGGGCGACATGATCCCCATCGGCAGCGCGCTGGTGGTGATCGAGACGGACGGGGAAGCCGAACCCGAACCCGAACCCTCCAAACCCGAACCCGCCCCTGCGCCTGCCGCGCTGGTAGAGGAGCCCGCACCAGCCCCCGCGCCGCCCCCGTTCGGGCCGAGCGAAGTCGAGACGCCCGCCGCCCCGCCTGCCGCCGCGCCTGTCACACAGGCTAAAGTCCTCGCCAGCCCGGCCGTTCGCCAGCGGGCGAAAGATCTTGGCATAGACCTCTCGCAAGTGCGACCGTCCGAGGAAGGCCGCATTCGCCACGCCGATCTCGACCAGTTCCTCGCCTACAATGCGGCCGGCGGCTATCGCCCGGCCGGGCAGGCACGCGCCGACGAACAGGTCCGCGTCATCGGCCTGCGCCGCCGCATCGCGGAAAACATGGCCGCGTCAAAGCGCGCCATTCCGCACTTCACCTACGTCGAGGAAGTGGACGTCACCGCGCTGGAAGCCATGCGCGAACAGTTGAACGCCAACCGCGGCGATAAGCCCCGGCTCACCCTGCTGCCGTTGATGATCAGCGCGATTTGCCGCGCGCTGCCGCAATACCCGATGCTCAACGCGCGCTATGACGATGAAGCCGGCGTCGTCACCCGCCACGGCGCCGTGCACATGGGCGTTGCCACGCAAACGCCCGCCGGCCTGATGGTCCCGGTCCTGCGCGATGCGCAAGGGCGCAACCTGTGGCAGATCGCCGCCGAAATCCTGAGGCTGGCCGAAGCGGCGCGGGGCGGCACGGCGAAGTCCGAGGAACTGTCAGGCTCCACGCTCACGATCACGTCGCTGGGGCCCTTGGGCGGCATCGCCACCACACCCGTCATCAACCGGCCCGAAGTGGCGATCATAGGCCCGAACCGGATCGTCGAACGCCCGATGTTCGTGCCCGATGGCA
>JBDLVU010000328.1:0-2687 GCA_039804665.1 Pseudomonadota bacterium
GCTGGTGCGGGTGCGCAGATCGTGGACGCCCTGGATTTCGGGATGTCGCGCCAGCACGGCCAGAAACTGGTCGCGCCGTTCGGGTGCCCATTCGCGGTCCATCAAGTGATCGACCGCTTCGGAAGAAGCCTTCCACGCGCCCCACAGCAACCATACAGCGATAATCAGGCCGAAGATCGGATCCGCCTGCCGGAAGCCAAGGTACTGGTCCGCCGCCAGCGCCACAATCACTGCCAGGTTGAGGAACAGGTCGGACTGGTAATGGACGTTATCGGTCTTGATCGCGAGCGATCCGGTGCGCCGGATCACGTGCCGCTGCCATGCCAGCAAGGCGAAAGTGGCAAGGATGGCGATGAGGGAAACGATGATCCCGTCGCCCGCTGCCTGTGTCTGCTGCCCGGCCAGCAACCGCTCCACCGCACGCAAGGCGATACCGGATGCGGACAAGGCGATCAGCACCACCTGGAACATCGCCGCAAGGGCTTCGGCCTTGCCGTGGCCGAACCGGTGTTCTTCGTCCGCAGGTTGCGCGGCCACCCACACGCCCACCAGCGTGGCGATGCTGGCGATCAGATCCAGCGTGGTGTCGGCCAGACTGCCGAGCATGGCAGTGGAGCCGGTCTGCCAGACCGCCCAGACCTTCATCCCCACCAGGAACAACGCCATGGTGATGGATGCGAACGCGGCGCTGCGCGTCAGCTTGGCGCGATCTTCGGTCATGGGTAGAGCAACGTGCTGGACCACGCGTGGCCGTGACTTTCGGCAGCCGAAGCCGCCCGTTCGAACTGCCGCCGTTCATGCAGGCGATTGGGGCGATCCATCCAGAACTCCATTCTGACAGGGGAGAGGCGGAAACCGGTCCAGTGGTCCGGGCGCGGCACGTCGTGCCCGTCGTTCTGCCGGGCGATCTGATCGACCCGCGCCAGATAGGTTTCGCGCGACGGCAAGGGACGCGACTGGTCCGACGCCGCGGACCCGACCTGCGACACGAACGGGCGCGAATGGAAATAGGCATCGGCTTCGGCCGGGGTCACTTCCGTCAGCGGCCCTTCGATGCGGATCTGCCGGCGCAGGCTTTTCCAATGGAACAGCAGCGCGGCGCGCGGGTTGGCGATGATCTCCCCGCCCTTGCGGCTTTCGGCATTGGTATAGAACACGAAGCCATCGGGCCCATGCCCTTTAAGCAGGACCATCCGCACCGAGGGAAAACCATCGGCGGTGGAAGTGGCCAGCGCCATGGCGTTGGGATCGTTCGGTTCACTTCCCTGCGCTTGCGCAAACCATTCATCGAACAGCGCGAAGGGATCGCTTTCGGGAATGGCGTTGCCGCTCGCATGGGGATCGGTGCGTGTCATGGGTCCGTCCTACCGCGTTGCCCGCTTGCGGGAAAGGGCGCTGCCACTGCTGCGGCAACTTGTGCTTTGCGTCCGCGCTATCTAGCTAACAGGCCATGGCAGATCCCTATGCGACCCTTGGCATTTCCCGCAGTGCGACGGAACAGGAAATCAAATCCGCCTATCGCAAGCTGGCCAAGGAACTCCACCCCGACCGCAACAAGGACAACCCCAAGGCGTCCGAACGCTTCACGCAGGCGACGCAGGCCTACGATCTGCTGTCCGACAAGCAGAAGCGCGGCCAGTTCGATCGCGGCGAGATTGATGGCGACGGCAATCCGCGGATGCCTTTCGGCGGCGGCGGTTTTGGCGGCGGGCGGCCGGGTGGCGGTTTCCGCCCCGGCGCGGGCGGTGCCGGGTTTGGCGGCGCGGCCGGTTCAGAAGACATGGATCTGGGCGATATCTTCGAAGGCCTGTTCGGCGGCGGACGCCCCGGCGGGCAGGCCGGTGGTATGGGCGGCTTCGGCCGACGTCAGGCACCGCCGCAACGCGGGGCCAACGTCGCCTACAACCTCCGCGTCCCCTTTGCCGATGCAGCGCAGCTGAAGCCCCAGCGCATCACGCTGGGCGATGGCGCCACGATCGACCTGAAATTGCCCGCCGGCGTCGAAAACGGCACCCAGATGCGGCTGAAGGGCAAGGGGCAGCCCGGCCCTGCCGGCGCGGGCGATGCCATCGTCACCATCCAGATCGATCCGCACGGCGTGTTCCGCCGCGCCGGCGATGACGTGACGCTGGAACTTCCGATCACGCTGGACGAAGCCGTGCGCGGCGCGAAAGTCAAAGTCCCGACGGTGGAAGGGCCGGTGATGCTGACCGTGGCCGCCGGATCGGCCAGCGGCAAGGTGCTGCGGCTGAAAGGGCGCGGCTTTTCGCGCAAGGATGGCGGGCGCGGCGATCAGCTGGTGACAGTGGAAATCCATTTGCCGGAAAACCTCGCGGAACTCGAAGCGAAGCTGGAAGGTTGGACCGACACCACTCCTGTCCGCAGCAAGCTGGGTGTCTGATTGATGTCTGATACAGCGTGTTCAGACTGCGAGCGTTCAGATTGCGGGCGGGGATAGCTGGGGTGGACCCGCTGCCTGTAACCCCCGTAACGCCCGCTGAACCGGTGATCGACCTGTCACCCGAAGCGCGCCGGCGCGAAGCGCTGAAACGCCGCGCCGGGCTGGTCCACAGGATCGAAGCGGAAATGGGGCCACGCGGCCTGTTCTGGGGCACGCGGATATGGGACGTCGCCCGGCGGGTGCTGGTGGGCGCATACAACGATGGCTTCATCCACGCCGGCAACCT
>JBDLVU010000329.1:0-2641 GCA_039804665.1 Pseudomonadota bacterium
GCGCACCAGATCGGCAATCGGCACACCGGCCCGCACCATGCCGGGGGGATAATCGAACAGTTCGACATACCCCGAATTCCACGCGACCAGATTGAGATCGGCATCGATGACGCTGATCCCCGAAGGCAGGTTTTCAAAGGTGGCTGCCAGCAACTGGCGCGAAAAGCGCAAGCTCTGCCCGCCTTCGTCGAGCAGGCGGGTCACATCGTCCAGTCCCAGCTGTCCGCCGGCCAGCGCCGAGGCCACCAGCGTGCGCGCAGAGGAAGCCCCGACCACCCCGGCGATCAGATCCTGCGCGCGGCGAGCCGCGACACGATCCACCGGCGCGTTGTGCAGCGCCGGGGGAAAGGCGCTGTCTGCGCGCTCTTCACCGATGAAGCGCGCGGCAAGCTGCGCCAGTTCGCCCTGGTTGCGCACCGGCCGCGCGCCGCGCACCAGACGCGGCAGGCTGCGGCGAGGATCGGCCCCGGCGGTGGCGGCAACGAACACAATGAGGTTGGCGCAAAGGCTCCAACCCACGCCGTGCACCAGCGGCGCCGCGTGCCCGATGCCCAGCAGGCGCAAGGGATCGAAAGGCGTGCCGGACAGACGCGCCAGCCATTCCGCCGGCAGGATGGGCGGCAACGCCAGCGTCCACAGCCACAGCAGGAACCCGGCGGCAAGGCTCAGCCGTCCGGCCAGCGGATCGCGATCCTTGCCCATCACGCCAAGGATCAGGTGCGGCGTGAATTGCGCCATTGCAGAAAAGGCGATCAGGCCGATGGAGGCAAGCGAACTGCGCGCGGGCAGCAGCAGCGCCCACGCCAGCGACAGCGCGATAATGCCAACGATGGCAAGCCGGCGCACCAGCAGCATCCGCCGCCCGAGTTCGCCGGCCGCATCGTGCCCGCGATCGCTGCGCAGGACGGCGGGAAAGATCAGGTCGTTGGAGACCATCGTGGCCAGCGCGGTGGAATCGACGATGACCATCGCCGCTGCCGAACTGATGCCGCCAAGCAGAGCCGCGATCACCGCCCAGTGCTGGCCGGCGGCCTGCGGCAGACGCAGCACGAACAGGTCTGGCGGCACTTCGGCCGGCAGCGCGACCAGCCCGGCAAGCGCGATCGGCAGCGTCAGCGCGGCCATCGCGGCCACATAGCCGGCAACGCCCCAGCGCGCACGGGCGAGATCGCCCGGCGCCTGCGCTTCGGCCAGCGCCATGTAGAACTGGCGCGGCAGGACGAGGATGGCCATCGCCGAAACCAGCCCGATCACAAGGAATTCGAGCGACAAGTGCGAAGGCGCAAACCGCAGCGACAGTTCCGCCCAGCCCGCACCGACGCGTCCGGGCGGCATGGTGGCCAGCAGCCGCAGGGCCACGCCCACGACAATGACCAGCGCCGCCAGCTTGATGACCGATTCCAGCGCGACCGAAAACACCATGCCTTCGTTGCGACCGGCCACCTCATAGCGCCGCGCGCCGAACAGGATGGCGAACAGCGCCAGCACCGCCGAGGCGGCGACCATGACCCACGGCCCGACGTCGCTGCCCGAAACGACCGAGACCGCGCTGCCGATGGAGCGGAGCTGCAACGCGACATAGGGCACGATGCCGCACAGCGCGATGATCGTGACAAGCCGCGCAACCCCGGGATCGTGACCAAAGCGCGCGGCGATGAAATCGGAAATGGTGGTGGCCTTTTCCTCAACCACCGCGGCGGACAAACGGCGCAGGAACGCCGGCGCCAGGATCATCAACAACGCCGGCGCGACGTAGATCGGCAGGTAATTCCAGCCTTCGCGCACCGCACTGCCGACCGCGCCATAGAACGTCCAGCTGGAGCAGTAGACCCCCAGCCCCAGCGTATAGGCCACATGGCGCAGGCGCGGGCGGGCGCGGGCCGCCTCAGCGCGCGATTCCACCCACGCGGCCACGCCGAAAAGGACACCGATCAGGACCAGCGCAAACAGCGCGGCAAGGCCGAGGCTCATTCCCTTCCCCAAGGCTGGCCGATGCAGCGCGCCACGCGCCCGCCCATCACCACAACGCCATGCCGCAAACGGTAGCCCGTGCGGCAAGCCGAGGCAAACGGAGAGCCGAAACTGTCAGGGGGACGGTCAAGAACAAATGTAACACCCGGCGCGGCGCGATTTTTTCGCATCCTCTCCCAAGGCCGCGCCGGGCGAACGTCTTTGACGGTGCTGAGATATTATAGCCAATGTACGTATTGACCAACAAAAAAGGCAGGCGACAAAAATTGCAAAGCCGCTTGGTGCGCTCGTGCAACACAGTAGTGACAAGACCTTGACGAACGAAGGGAAAATTTTCCCCGCCGACAAGGCGATGGTTACGAAAGCGACGGCTTTGCGCAAAATTCCGCACCATCGCCCGGCGAATCGCCTGCAGCATCACATGCGCGCCGCCAGAAACGCGACGCCTGCAGCCGAAGCCACGAGCGACGACAGCAACGGGGCGGCAGCCCTGACCCCCTCGCGCCCGGGCGCAATCGCCATCGCCATGACCGCCTTGACCAGCGTGTTCGCCAGCACCGGCCCGGCCAGCACCAGCCCGGCCTGATAATCGCCGATCGCGCCCGGCTTCAGCCCCGCCAGCGTCAGCACCGCCGCATCGACGTCCATCATGCCGGTCAGTGCCAGCACG
>JBDLVU010000330.1:0-2625 GCA_039804665.1 Pseudomonadota bacterium
AAATTTTCAAACATGGCGCTTGGCAACCGATTGGCGACCCCGCCGATCATCGGTCTGAACTGCATCCTTTGTCGGTGGACCCAATTGCCGAACAGGTGGCGCGCATCACCCTGCCAGAAGCGCGGTCGGTGAAAGAGTGATCTCGGCGCTGGCATTGGTGGTGCCCGATTATGACGCGGCAATTGCGTTCTTTTGCGATGGCTTGGGGTTTAGGCTGACCGCCGATATTGATCAGGGGCGAAAACGTTGGGTGACGGTGCAGCCTGCGGGTGGCGGGGTGCAATTGGTTTTGGCGCAAGCAGATGGCGCCCGGCAGGTGGCTGCGATTGGCGATCAGGCGGGCAGAGACCTGATGGATGATGCTGGTTTCCTCCAGCCCGTTGTCCTTCAGCGTGCGACCGGTGGAGACAAGATCGACAATGCGACTGGCAAGGCCCAGCGAAGGGGCCAGTTCCATCGCGCCGTTCAGCTTCACGACCTCGGCCTGCACGCCCAGCTTTTCGAAGTGGCGGCGGGTGAGGTTTGGATACTTGGTGGCGACGCGGGCGTGGCTTTCACGCGCGTTGGCGCCGCTTTCGACCATCTCGACCGGCTCCGCCACCGAAAGGCGGCAGTGCCCGATGTCGAGGTCCACTGGCGCATAAAGGTCGGCATAGTCGAATTCGTCGATCACATCCGAGCCGACCACGCCGATCTGCGCCGCGCCATGCGCGACGAAGGTGGCGACGTCGAAGGCGCGCACGCGGATGATCTTCACGTCCGGCCGGTTCGTGGCGAACGACAGCGCGCGCGAGGCCTTGTTGAAGAAGTCCGCATCGGGCACCACGCCTGCCTGTTCGAGCAGGGGCAGCGCTTCGTCGAGGATGCGCCCCTTGGGCAGCGCGAAAACGAGTGGTTGGGCGGAAGACATAGCGCTTCGCCCCTATGGCAAAGGGCCGGAAAGGGCAACCTTGTGGAACCGATCATGGAGATCGAGAAAATCGCCGATGCCATCCGCTGGCAGGCCGATCACGCCGCGAACAACGGCGCGCCGTGCACGGGACGGGTCGTGCGGGCGCAACTGGCGCTGCTGGATGGAACCGCGCAGGTCGGGCGGCGGATCGCGCATTGGCCGGGCAAGGCGCTGGAGGATGCCATGCCGCTGCGGCTGGCGGGCGGCCACCATTTTCTGGCGCTGACCGGCGCGGATTCGCGGCTTGTTCCGGTCTATCGCGGCGAAGTGACCGATCAGGCAGAGGTCGACGCGCTGGTGGTGGCGGTGACGCAGGACCACGATGCGGCGCTGCTGCCTTGGCTCGATGGCCCGCCGCAAACCAACGAGGCGGGGCGCAGCGCGTCGATCACGGCGGGGCTGCTGTGGCTTTCGGGCAAGCTGGGGCCGCGCTTCGAACTCAATGAACTGGGCGCCAGCGCGGGCGTGAACACGATGATGGAGCGTTTCCGATTCGATCTGGGCGGGGTTGCGGTCGGTCCGGCCGATTCGCCGATGCGGATCGTGCCCGAATGGCGAGGCGCGCCGCCGCCCTCGGCCCCGGTGGAGATCACGGCCATTCGTGGCTGCGACCGCGCGCCGGTGAACCTTGCCGATCCGGCGCAGGCGCTGCGGCTGAAAAGCTATGTCTGGGCAGAAGTGACCGACCGCATCGCGCGGATCGACGCGGCCATCGCGCTTGCGGGGCAGAAGCCCCCGCTGCTCGAACAGATGGACGCGGCCGATTTCTTGGAGGCGCGGCTGGCCGCGCCGCAAGCGGCTGATACCACGCGGGTGATCTATCACTCCATCGTCTGGCAATACCTGCCCGACGCCACGCGCGCCGGGATCGAGGCGGCAATGGCCGAAGCGGGCGCGCAGGCCACGCCGGAAAAGCGGCTGGCATGGGTCATGCTGGAAACCAACCGCCAGACGTTCTGCCACGAACTGATCGTGCGGTTCTGGCCGGGCGGGGGCGATCCGGTGGTGCTGGGCCGTGCCCACGCTCACGGCGCGTGGGTGGAATGGACCGGCTGAGCTGTCAGGCGCCCGTGCGATCGAGGAAGGCATCGAGCGCGGCGTTGACCCGCTCGGGTGCTTCCCACGGCACGAAGTGGCCGCAATCGCTGACTTCCGCGATGGTCAGGTCGGGAATCATCCGGTCCAGCCCATTGAGGTTGGCCGGCGGCAGCGCGAGGTCGTCCATCGCCCAGATCACCAGCGTCGGGATCAGCAGTTCGGGCAGGGGCGGCGGCGCATAGCCATCGGGCAGCGCGAACGGGGCGTCCATCGGCGGCACGTCGAGCGGCGACATGAGGATGGAAGGCGTGTTCGTGCCCGCCTATCATACGACTCCTGTCCAGGACTTGCTCGACGGCACTTCGCCGGGCTCGAAGCTTCATGGCAATCGCATGTATTCGCTGCCGCTGTTGCCGTTCGCCGCGTTTGTCGTCGCGTTGCTTGGTGTCCACGCCCGTGCCGCATGAAATGATCGGTTGTGTTCGTCGGAGTACAAGATGCCGTCTGCAGCTGTTCTGGCCGCGGTGCAAGCGTTGAACGGAGCCGTCGGTGCCGGCGCCGATGCGGTTCAGGCGCATGTCCCGCCACACCCGCTCGACCCCGTACTCCTTCATGTAGCCGGCGCCGCCGTGCAG
>JBDLVU010000331.1:0-2590 GCA_039804665.1 Pseudomonadota bacterium
TGGCTGGCAATCACGTTCTCGACCTCGGCGGAATACACGTTTTCTCCGCCCGAGATGATCATGTCCTTGGCGCGGTCGACGATGAAGAGATACCCCTCGTCGTCCATGTAGCCGATGTCGCCGGTGTGCAGCCATCCCCCGCGCAAGGCGTCTGCGGTGGCCTCGGGCCGGTTGAGATAGCCGAGCATCACATTTGGCCCGCGCACAAGGATTTCCCCCACGTCGCCGCGCGGCACATCCACTCCCGCCGCGTCCGCGATCCGGATATTGACGTCGAAACTGGCCCGCCCGGCCGACCGCAAACGGTTGGGCTTGCCTTCAGTCACCGCATGCTGGTGCCAGGGCAGCGCGGTGATCAGCGCCGCACTTTCGGTCATCCCGTACCCTTGCGTCAGGCGGGCCGCCGGCAGCACCGCGCAGGCCCGGCGGATCAGCGCTTCGGAGGCGGGCGATGCGCCATACAGCAGGTTGCGCAAACAGCGCAGGTCGCGTCCCGGCAGCGAGGGATCGTCCACCACCATCTGCAACATCGAGGGCACCAGCAAGGTGTCGGTGATGCGATGGCGCTCGATCAGGTCGAGGCACGCCTCGGGCCGGAACTGCGGCAGCATGACATGCGCATTGCCGCGCATCAGCAGGCAGATCGTCATCAGCATGTCCGCAAGGTGGAACATCGGCGCCGCGTGCAGGGCACGCCCGCCTTCGTCGAACACGCCCTCGGCCAGCATCGACAGGCCCGAACTGCACAAGTTGCGATGCGACAGCATCACGCCCTTGGGCAGGCCGGTGGTGCCGCCGGTGTAAAAAATGCCAAGCAGGTCATCCCCGCCGGCGCCGGAATCGCCGATCGGATCGTGCTGCGCGATCAGCGCTTCCATCGCGATCAGACCATTGTCCTCCCCGCTTGCCCCGCTGTGGACCACAAAGCGCAACGACGGGCACAGCAGACGCAGTTCAGGCACCATCGCGAGGTGAAAATCGTCGACGATCAGCCCAACGCATCGCGCATCCTCCAACGAAAACGCGATTTCCGCCGCGCTCCAGCGATAATTGGCGGGAACCATGACAATCCCCGCCCATGCCAGCGCCAGATAGGCTTCCAGCACGTGGTCGGAATTGAGCGCCAGCGTCGCAACGCGCTGCCCCGGCGACACGCCAAGCCCGAAAAGCCCGGCGGCGAACCGCGCAACGCGGTCGGCGGTCTGCGCGAACGTCCGCTGGCGATCTTCGCAGATCGTGGATGGCGCACCGGGGCGTTGCTGCACGGCACGCACGAGGCCTTGGGTAAACTGCATGTTCAGCTCTCGATGTTGAGAAGGAGGAAAGGCCCGCGGGCGCTTCAGCCGGCCTCCGCGGCGCGACGGATCGTGACCGTTTGCGAGTTGGTGTATTCCAGCAGGCCGGAAAGGCCATTTTCCCGCCCCATGCCGGACTGCTTGTGCCCGCCAAATACCGCGAAGGGCGACAGGGCAAGCGCCTCGTTGATCCACACCGTGCCGGTTTCAAGCCGAGCCGCCACGCGCAGCGCGCGCGCCTCGTCGTTCGTCCATACGGTTCCGGCAAGGCCATATTCGCACGCGTTGGCCCGGTCGATTACCTCGTCCTCGCCGGTAAAGCGCATGACCGGCAGCACCGGTCCGAACTGCTCTTCCTGCACGATCCGGCTGTCATCGGGGGGATTGTCCACCAGCGTGACCGGCACGAAATAGCCCGGTCCATCGGGCGCGCTGCCCGCCTCGATCACGCCCAGCCCGCTTAGGCGCGCCTCCTCCACCAACGCAGAGATGCGGGCAAACTGCGCGGCGTTCTGCACCGGGCCCAGCATCGCACCCGGTTCTTTGCCGGGCGCCATCGGCACTTGCGCCGCGATTTCCCGCAGTTCGGCAAGGAACGCGTCATAGATGGCGTCGTGCACATAGGCGCGCTTGGTGGCGACGCAGATCTGGCCGCTGTTGGTGAACGCGGACCAGAACAGTTGCTGCGCGACCGCTTTGACGTCGACATCGGGAAACACGATGGCAGCATCGTTGCCACCCAGTTCCAACGTAATGCGGGTAAGCCGCTCCGCCGCGCTGCGCATCACCGCCCGCCCGGTGCGGGTCGATCCGGTGAAGCTGATCTTGTCGAATCCCGGATGCCCGGTCATCAACGGTCCCAGCGCATCTCCACCGGTGATCACGTTGAGCACGCCCGTCGGCACCACCGCCGCGAACAACTGGCCCAGCCGCAGCACCGTGAGCGGCGTCAGCGGCGAAGGCTTGAGCACCAGCGTGTTGCCCGCAACCAGCGCGGGGCCAATCTTCCACACAGACAGCAGCACGGGGAAGTTCCACGGAGAAATCCCGCCAACCACGCCCAGCGGAACGTGGCGCGTTTCCACCCGGTGTGCGGGCGTATCCTCGACCACCTCGACCGGGATTTGCAGGCTGGCGGTTGCCTCCAGCCACTGCACGGCGGCGGCCACTTCAAACTCGGCCTGCCACGTGGGCTTGCCCTGCTCGGCCACAAGCAGCGCGACGATCTCCGCAGCATTGTCCGCCAGCAGCACCCCATTGCGCGCAAGGCGTCCTGACGCGCGGCATGGGGCGTC
>JBDLVU010000332.1:0-2590 GCA_039804665.1 Pseudomonadota bacterium
TGCCCGCCTTGATCGTGCCCTGGTCATCGCCCGCCGCGGCAAAACCATGGGCAAGGTTGCCGCATGAAAGCACCGGACGGTTGAGGCCGCTGTCCTTGGCGCGGTCAATCAGATCGAGATAGGCTGCGCGAGTGGTGCGGCTACGCGTCACGATGCGGTCAGTGACCTTGGCGACAACAGGATTGAGAGCCATCATTCGCTCCAGTAAATCGTGACGGGCGGCCCATAGCCGCGCAGGAAATCGGACACCGGCCAGGCTTCGGACCCGGCGAGAGCCTTTTGCAACAGGGCTTTTTTGCTGGCCCCGGTAACGACGAGGATGATTTCCTTCGTCGCCTTCAGCGCCCGCTTGTTCAGGCTCAGCCGATCGAACGGCGCCTCGGGCGGCAGCGGCACCGGCGTGGTGGCGATCACCGTCGGGCCGGGACGCAGCAGCGCGTGCATGTGCGGGAAGATCGAGGCAACGTGTCCGTCCTCACCCATGCCCAGCCAGACGAGATCGAAGGGTGCAACCGCCATCCCTTCTTCAAGACGCTCGAACTGCGCGCCGGTTTCCCCGAGCGCGGCGTAAATCTTGCCGAAGTTCGATGCGGGGTGATCGTCGGGCACCCGGCGGTCGTCGGTCAGCGCGATGGTCACCTGCGACCAGTCAAGCGGCCGCCCCTTCAGCAGCTCCAGCACCCGGATCGGGGTGGAGCCGCCGGTGAAGGCTATCCGCTTGAGGCCGGGCCGTGCAAGCTCCGCAGCGATGCGGTCGGCCACGGCCGCCGCATCGCCGGGATTGGCCCAGCGTATCTGGACAGGTTCAGTCATTCCAGCTCCTGCCATCGCGCTCGGTAAGCGCGATCGCTGCGTTCGGGCCCCAGCCGCCAGCGGCATAAGGCTTGGCTTCGTGATCGCCTGCCGCCCACACCTTGCGGATGGCATCGACCCACTTCCACTGTGCTTCCACCTCGTCACGGCGCACAAACAGCGTCTGTTCGCCCTCGATCAGGTCCAGCAACAGGCGCTCATAGGCGATGCGTCGGCGCGCCTTGGCAAAGGCGGTGGTCAGCGAAAGGTCGAGGTTCACCTCGCGCAGCACGATCCCGCTGCGATCAAGGCCCGGCTCCTTGGCCATGACCTGAAGCCGCACGTATTCCTCGGGCTGGAGGCGGATAACGAGCCGATTGGGTCGCAACTTGCCACCGCGCTCGGCAAAGATGTTGTGCGGCACATCCTTGAACTGCACCATGATCTCGCTGCGGCGCTCGGCCAGTCGCTTGCCGGTGCGCAGGTAGAACGGCACACCCTGCCAGCGCCAGTTTTCAACGTGAGCCTTGATCGCCACGAACGTCTCTGTGTCGGACGAACCGCCAAGATCTTCCTGATACCCCGTGACGCTTTCGCCCTTCACGGCCCCGGCGCGATACTGCCCGCGCACCATTTCTTCAGGCTTCACCGGACGCAGCGCCCGCAGCAGCTTGACCTTTTCATCGCGGATCGATGTCGCGTCGTAATCGCGCGGCGGCTCCATCGCGGTCATCGCCAGCAGTTGCAGCATGTGGTTCTGCACCATGTCGCGCAGCGCACCTGTATCGTCATAGAAGCCCTTGCGACCTTCAAGGCCCACGGTCTCGCTGACAGTGATCTGCACATGATCGATGCCGCCGCTGTTCCACAACGGTTCAAACATCATGTTGGCAAAGCGCAGAGCCATCAGGTTCTGCACGGTTTCCTTGCCAAGATAGTGATCGATGCGGAAGATCTGGGCTTCAGAGAAGCCTGCTGCCACGGCATCGTTGATGCGGCGGCTCGATTCCAGATCGTTGCCCAGCGGCTTTTCAAGACCAATGCGCACGTTGCCATGGGCAAGACCGGCATGGCGCAAGCCTTCGATGGTGGCCTCGAACAGTGCCGGGGCAGTCGACAGGAAGATCGAAAGCCCGCCCGACGTGTCGCCCAGCTTTTCCGCCAGCTGGGTGAAGCCATTGATATCGGAAGCGTCGAGCGTCTGGTACTCCAGCCGGTCGAGGAAGGTGGCAAGCTTGGCGTCGTCCCTGCGGTCTGCCGGCAGGAATTCCGACAGCGCGGTACGCGCAAACGCCCGGAACTCGTCGTCGTCGTGATCAGATCGGGCGGTGCCAACAATGCGCAGCGCATGATCAATCAAACCGTCTTCATGCAACGCATAAAGCGAAGGCAGCAGCATGCGGCGCGACAGGTCACCCGTGGCGCCAAAAAGAAGAAGAGCTGAACAGCTTGTTCCGGCCATCGACGAATATCTCCCCATAAAATGGCCGGGCATCCCGTGCTTGGGTGGGCCTTAGACCGTAACGTGGCGGGCTTCATCACGCATATGTATGCAGGTCATAGCTATGCATGAATACGCCCGCCTCCGTTTTGCACCGCAACATGGGAAGGAGCAATCCACGTATCATTGCGCGCGATGCAGCCGGATGGCCGCGCCACCGCCGGGCGCAAGCCACAGCGGGATCACATCGCCCTTCTTCACGGTGCGCGTCTCATACGCGATCTTGTGGCGGGCGTCGGTCAGGTAGGTGGCCCCTTCCCCGTCCTTCCAGATCGTGGCGGTGTAGGTCTTGCCCGC
>JBDLVU010000333.1:0-2579 GCA_039804665.1 Pseudomonadota bacterium
AACGCCAACGAGCTGGGCGGCTTCAAGGAAGTGGTCGCCAACGTCGCGGGCCAAGGCGTGTTCGCGCGGCTCAAGTTTGAAAGCGGCGTGCACCGCGTGCAGCGCGTGCCCGTGACCGAGAGCGGCGGGCGCATCCACACCAGCGCGGCGACCGTGGCGGTGCTGCCCGAGCCGGACGAAGTCGATGTCCAGATCGAGGACAAGGACCTCAAGATCGACATCTACCGCGCGTCTGGCGCGGGCGGGCAGCACGTCAACACCACCGATTCGGCGGTGCGCATCACCCACTTGCCCAGCGGGCTGGTGGTGATCTGCCAGGACGAGCGCAGCCAGCACAAGAACAAGGCCAAGGCGATGCAGGTGCTGCGCGCCCGCCTGTACGAACAGATGCGTGAAGAAGCCCACGGCGAACAGGCCGAAGCGCGCCGCGCGATGGTGGGATCGGGTGACCGGTCCGAACGCATCCGCACCTACAATTTCCCGCAAGGCCGGGTGACCGACCACCGCATCGGCCTGACGCTGCACAAGCTGGGTGAAGTGCTGGAAGGGCCGGGCCTTGGCGAACTGGTCGATGCGCTGCTGGCGGAAGATCAGGCCAAGCGGCTCGCCGCGCTGGGGGAATGAGATGACCGGGCCAGCCACGGTGGCTGATGCCCTGCGCGCCGCTGCCGATCGGCTGGCCGCTGCCACGGACACCGCGCGGCTGGATGCGGAACTGCTGATGGCCCATGCGCTCGGCTGCACCCGTTCGGACCTGCTGCTGCGCCACATGCGCGCCGCCGCGCCGGGGGCTTTCGCGGCGCTGGTGGAACGGCGGCTGGCGCACGAACCGGTCGCCTATATTACCGGGGCGCAGGAATTCTTCGGCCGTGAATTTGCTGTCGCGCCGGGCGTGCTGATCCCACGGGCGGACAGCGAAACGCTGGTTGTTGCCGCGCTGGATACAGTTCCTTCGCACGGGCGCGTGCTCGATTGCGGGGTTGGGCCGGGCACCTTGCTGCTGACAGTGCTGGCGGAAATGCCCACGGCAACGGGGGTCGGGATCGACCGTTCCGGCGAAGCGCTGGCAATTGCCCGTGCGAATACCGCCGGGCTTGGGCTGGCGGACCGGGCCGGTTTGCTGGAACGGGACTGGAGCGTGGCTGGCTGGGCGGATGGGCTGGGCCTGTTCGATCTGGTGCTGGCCAATCCGCCCTATGTCGAAACGTCAGCCCTGCTCGATCCGCAGGTGCGCGGGTGGGAACCGGCAGGTGCGCTGTTCGCCGGGCCGGACGGGCTGGACGATTACCGCCTGCTGATCCCGCAATTGCCGGGTCTGCTGGCGCCGGGCGGGGCGGCGGTGGTGGAAATCGGCGCAACGCAGGCCGAAGCGGTCAGCGCGATTGCGCAAGGGGTCGGCTTTGCCGCGCACCTATGCCGCGATCTGGGCGGCAGGCCGCGCGCGCTGATACTTCGATTTCAGGATGTTACGAATTAGCTTGGCAAAGGGCAGGGGAGTAGCTACCTCAAGGGCAGACCAGCGGTGGGCAAGGCGACGCGCCTGCACCGGGTCTTACTCCATCATTTGCTTGTAATGCGACGGTGATAGCCGTCGGCTTGTGCAAATGGGGAACCACGGGGGCATGTTTGCGCCGTGGCGTGGGGGCGATGCGACCGGGGCAGCCGGTCACCAGATCAGGAAGCGAATTCCCTTGAACATCAACAATCGCAACAACAATAACAACAACCGTCGCCGTGGCCGCAACAACAACAACCGTGGCGGCGGTGGTGGTGGCGGCAATCAGGGCAACCGGATTGACAGCCGGGCTCGCGGCAACGCCCCGCAGATGCTCGAAAAGTATCGCAAGATGGCGCACGATGCTTCGCTGAACGGCGACCGTGTGCAGATGGAATATTACCTGCAATTCGCGGATCACTATTTCCGCGTGCTGGCTGATAGCCGGGTGCAGAAGGACGAGCAGCAACGCCGCCAGCCGGGCGAGCGGGAGCCGCAGTCGGAAGAATTCTTCGAAGAAGAAGACGAATTCGAAATCCGGTCCCGTCCGTACGAAACGCGCCGCGAACGCGCGCGCGAAGCGGATCAGGAACAGGCCGGTGACGGCGCCCGCCCTGCCGAAGCGGGCGAAGCCGGTGCTGACGAAGGCGCTGCTGAAAATCCCTTCCTGCGCGAAGAACGCCCGCGCCGCCCGCGTGGCCGCGAGCGTGACGGTAACCGGGATGGGAATCGTGATGGAAACCGGGGCGAATATCGCGCCGACAACCGCGATTCCGGCCGTGATCGTCCGCGTGACGAAGATCGCCAGCCGCGCGATGCGGGCAATGAAGGCGGCATCGATGCTGGCATCCTGCCCCCCTCCATCGCCCGCGAGGATGCCCCGGCGCCCAAGCGCGCGCCCCGCGTTCGCAAGCCGCGCAAGGCCGAAGATGGCGATGCCGAAACGCTGGAAGCCGTCAACTGATCGGGCACTGGCTCGCAACCGGCCTTATCGGCTGATGCCTGTTCGTCGCATCGCCCATGCCTGAACCGGTCGGGACATCCGGCACCGGTCTGGCGCAGGTATGGGACGCTTTGCTGGCCC
>JBDLVU010000334.1:0-2573 GCA_039804665.1 Pseudomonadota bacterium
CTCCGCCGGGCATCGTGCCTCCTGCCTAAGATGGGGACGCGCACCGTGCGTGCGCTGTTCCCCTTCGATAGGTCCAGAATGGCTACTATTTGGTAAATCACCCGGCAGTTTCCTGCCGCCCCGTTGCCGGGGTCGGCAAAAACGTTCCGTCAATCTATCTCAAACAGGGCGGACGATGCCGTGCTTCTTCTTGCCTGAGGAAACGCGGATTTCCGCGCCATTCAGCACGATCCGGTGGCCTTCGTCGCTCACGGCCTCGCCGTCCACGCGCGCGCCGCCGCCGGCCACGAGCCGCTTGGCCTCGCCCCGGCTGGCCGCGAATCCCAAACCGATCAGCGCATCTATGATCCCGATCTCGCTCTCGGCCACGTCCAGCGTGGGCAGGTCCGCACCGAGTCCGCCGCCGGCAAAGGTCGCCGCTGCGGTCGCCTCCGCCGCGCGCGCCGCTTCGGCCCCGCGCACCAGCGTGGTCACTTCGTTGGCCAGCACCACCTTGGCGGCGTTGATGTCGCTGCCCTCCAGCGATTCCAGCCGCGCGATCTCGTCCAGCGGCATGTCGGTGAACAGGCGCAGGAAGCGGCCCACGTCGCGGTCGTCGGTGTTGCGCCAGTATTGCCAGAAGTCATAGGCGGGCAGCGCGTCGTCGTTCAGCCACACCGCACCGGCGGCGGTCTTGCCCATCTTGGCGCCATCGGCGGTGGTCAGCAGCGGGGTGGTCAGGCCGAACACCTCCTTGCCTTCCATGCGGCGGGTCAGCTCGATGCCGTTGACGATGTTGCCCCACTGGTCGGACCCGCCCATCTGCAACCGGCATCCTTGCGTCAGCGCCAGTTCGCGGAAGTCGTAGGCCTGCAGGATCATGTAGTTGAATTCAAGGAAGGTCAGCGGCTGTTCGCGCTCCAGCCGCAGCTTCACCGAATCGAACGTCATCATGCGGTTGATGGTGAAGTTCGGGCCGACCGTGCGCAGCAGGTCCACATAGCCGAGCTTGCCCAGCCAATCGTCGTTGTCCACCATGATCGCGTCGGTTGGGCCATCGCCAAACGTCAGCAGCTTTTCGAAGACCTTGCGGATCGAGGCGATGTTCGCCTTGATGTCGTCCGCCGTCAGCATCTTGCGGCTTTCGTCCTTGCCCGAAGGATCGCCCACCTTGGTGGTGCCGCCGCCCATCAGCACGATCGGCTTGTGCCCGGCCTGTTGCAGGCGGCGCAGCATCATGATCTGCACCAGCGAGCCGACATGCAGCGAATCCGCCGTGGCGTCGAAGCCGATATAGCCCGGCACGACCTGCTTGCTCGCCAGCGCGTCGAGGGCTTCGCCGTCGGTCAGCTGGTGAATGTAGCCGCGCTCTTCGAGCAGGCGGAGCAGGGGGGACTTGTACTGGGTCATGGCTGCCTTCGTGAGTTTTGCGGGGGCGCGCCTAGCACGGAAGGGGCGCGGTTGGAAACGTTCGAACTGGTGGCGCATCCGGCGCATCCGCCGCTGGCGGTGACCGGCGTTTCCGCGCGGCTGCTGGCGCTGGACGCCAACTGGCTGACGTTGCGCTGGCGGGTGGAAGGCGCGGCGCGCCTCGTGCTGCCGTCGCTGGCCGGAAAGGGGCGTGCCGATGGGCTGTGGCAGGCGACCTGTTTCGAACTGTTCGTTCGGCCCGGCGGCGGCGAAGGCTACGCCGAGTTCAACCTCTCGCCGTCCGAACGCTGGGCGGTCTACGACTTCGACCGCTACCGCGACGCGATGCGCGACCGGCCGGTGGCGCGCGAGCCTGTGTGCACGGCGCGGGTGGGCGGATCGGTGGTCCTCTTCGACGCCGCGATCCCGGCCTCCGCGCTGCCGCCGCTGCCTTGGGCCTATGGCCTGACGGCGGTGATCGAGGAGGAGGGCGGCGTGAAATCCTACTGGGCGATCGGCCACCGCGACGACCGCCCCGATTTCCACCACGAGGCTTGCTTCGCCGCGCGGCTTGCGGCACCGACGCCGGCATGAAGTTCGGCATCGATCGCCTGCTGGCGGACCCCACCTTGCGCGCGCCTCTGGCTGGCCGCCGCGTCGCTCTTGTCGCGCATCCTGCTTCGGTGACAGAGGGGCTGGTCCATTCGCTCGATGCGCTGGCCGCGCTGCCCGATGTGAACCTGACCGCCGCGTTCGGCCCGCAGCACGGGCTGAAGGGCGACAAGCAGGACAACATGGTCGAGACGGCGGACGAGCTGGACCCGACGTATGGCATCCCGGTGTTCAGCCTCTATGGCGAGGTGCGGCGGCCCACGGCGCGGATGATGGATAGCGCGGACGTGTTCCTGTTCGACCTGCAGGACCTCGGCTGCCGGATCTACACGTTCGTGACCACGCTGCTGTACCTGCTGGAAGCCGCGAGTGGCACAGGCAAAGCCGTGTGGGTGCTCGACCGGCCGAACCCGGCGGGGCGCCCGGTGGAAGGCACCACGTTGCTGCCCGGTTGGGAAAGCTTCGTCGGTGCAGGCCCGATGCCGATGCGCCACGGCATGACGCTGGGCGAAATGGGCGCGTGGTTCGTGGACCATTTCAAGCTGGACGTGGACTACCGCGTGGTGACGATG
>JBDLVU010000335.1:0-2567 GCA_039804665.1 Pseudomonadota bacterium
AATCCAGGCTGGTGAGGCCCGATGACGCCTGACTGACGATCATATAGGGTTCCGCACCCAGCGCCCGTGCCGCCACCGCGCCCGCCAGCGCCGCCGCCGCCACTGGCGCGAGCGTCGCCGGGGTATAGGCACCGATCACGATTTCAAAGGCATAGAACGCCCCGGTCAGCGCCGAACCGAACGCCGCGCCCACCGCCGCGCCCGCGCCTGCCCCCACCAGCACGCGCAGATCGCCGCGCTTCAGCCGCAAGCCCTGCCCAAAGATCGAGGCGAGCCCACCGCCCGCCTGCGCATAGGCCGCCTCAAGACCCACCGACGCGCCAAATCCGTTGGACACGATCGTCTGCGCCGAAACAACCAGCGTATCGCGCATGGGGATGCGACCGCCATGCAGCGCGTTGGCCTCCACCACGTCGACCGGCGCCGCGCGCCCCGGCCACCGCGCCACCGCGCGGTTCAGCGCCACGAGCACCAGCCCGCCCAGCGGCAAAGCCAGCAACCGCAGCGGATGGCGAATGGAAGCAAGCGCACTCAGCCGGTTGAAGCCGACGCCATACAGCAATGCCTGAAGACCATGCGCCAGCGTGCCCAGCATCACCGTGGCCAGCCCGGCCATCAGCCCCACCGCCACCGCCAGCGGGATCAGCGCCGTTTCGCGCGCACGGATCGTGCGCCGGACCAGCGCCAACGCCGAGCGGTGGATGCGGGGCAGCGCGATCACACGCCCGCGCTCAATAGCCCATCAGGCTCAGCACTTCCTTGCGGCTGCTCTGGTCGTTCAGGAACGTGCCCATCAGCCGGCTGGTGACCAGGCCCCCGCCCGGGGTGCGCACGCCGCGCCCGGTCATGCAGCCGTGCTGCGCCTCGATCACCACCGCCACGGCGTGCGGGCGCAGGTTGTCCCAGATGCACTGCGCCACCTCGCTGGTCAGCCGCTCCTGAATCTGGAGGCGGCGGGCGAACGCGTGCAGCACGCGGGCAAGCTTGGAGATGCCCACCACCTTGTCGCGCGGCAGATAGGCGATGGCCGCCTTGCCGATGATCGGAGCCATGTGGTGTTCGCAATGCGACTGGAACGGGATGTCCTTCAGCAGGACCAGTTCGTTATAGCCGCCCACTTCCTCGAACTGGCGCGAAAGGTGCGTGGCGGGATCCTCGCCATAACCCTGGCAATATTCCTTCCACGCCCGCGCCACGCGCTTGGGCGTGTCGATCAATCCTTCGCGCTGTGGGTCGTCGCCCGACCAGCGGATCAGCGTGCGGATCGCGTCCTGCACTTCCTGCGGCACCGGCTCCTTGCCGCGCGCCAGATCGGCGTCGTCATCGTCGTGCACGTGGCTCATCGCATTCCCCTCCAACCCGTCAGCGCGGCCGGCGCAGGATGCGGCTCTTGAACAGGCCGCCCCGCCGGTAGAACGCCAGCATTTCCTCCGGACGCTCGGGATCGAGCACCTCGGCGTCGGCCAGCACCTTTTCCGTTTCGGTCAACGCGCGGGGCTGGAATGGCTCCAGCCGCCGCCCGCCACGCGCGCCCGCTTCGGCGATCATCGCCGCCATCGAACCCGCGCTTTCGAGCCGTTCCGCTACATCGCCTATAGCCAATCCGCAATGCTCCGCCAGCAACCTGTGGCGGATCGCCTGAATCACTTTCGGGCAATGCGCGTTGGCCGGCCGCGCACTGTCGATGAACACGTCGCATTCGCTGTCCAGCCCCATCGACCGGTTGTTCATGTTGGCGGACCCCACGCGCAGGATCTCGTCATCCACGATCATCAGCTTGGAATGGACATAGATCGGCGTGCCAGCAGCATTCAGTGGCACCCACACGCTGAAGCGACGGGCATGGTCCTTTGCCGCCACCGCGTGGGCCAGGCGCACGCGCGCACCGTCCATCGCCTGCTGCTCCAGCCAGCCGTGCGAAACCAGCGGCATCACCAGCACGATTTCGGGCGGGTCCGGCTCGGTCAGCCGCAACGCAATCGCCTCTGCCACCTTGCGGCTCGCGAAGTACTGGTTCTCGGCATAGATAAAGCGCTTTGCTCGGCCGATCTGTTCGATGAACAGGGCCTCGATCTCGCGCACTTCGGGGTTGTTGCCCCATTGCGAGCGCGTGCGGGAAATGCCGATCTCCACGTTCTCGAATTCGGCATCCAGCGCATAGGGCCACGGGCTCGCCACCTGCGGACGGCAGGGAGGCATCGGCTTGCCCCCGGCCTGTTCCCACCGGGTGCGGCCATATTCGCCAAGCGCCCCCGCCACCGCACCTTCCATCAGCATCGTGCAGTCGTGCCAGGGCGGAAAGCCCTTGCGGTGCCCCGGCAACCGCCGGCGACGGTCATTCTCGCGGTGCTCGGTGGTATCCCAGCGCTCGCCCGCCATGTCGATCCCGCCGCACACCGCCAGCCGATCGTCGATCACGACGATCTTCTGGTGATGGCTGCACCCCAGCGGATGCGCGCTATCCAGCCTGAACGAGATGCGCGGGTGGCGCAGCCAGCGCAGCAGGTCGAACACCATCGTGCCCCGGAACACCGCCTTGAACGCGCCGAAGTTCCACTTGAGCACGC
>JBDLVU010000336.1:0-2544 GCA_039804665.1 Pseudomonadota bacterium
CTGGGGATTTTCACGACGATTTCGGCAAGGCGATAGAACAGGTCCTCGCGGAAGCGGCCATCCGCGATCATCGCCTCAAGGTTCTGGTGCGTGGCGCAGACGATGCGCGTATCCACCTCGATCGACCGCCGTCCGCCGATGCGCTCGATGGTGCGTTCCTGCAAAAAGCGCAGCAGCTTCACCTGCAATTGCAGCGGAATATCGCCCACTTCGTCAAGGAACAGCGTGCCGCCGCTGGCCTGTTCGATCTTGCCCTCGGTCGTCTTCACCGCGCCGGTGAACGCGCCCTTTTCATGCCCGAACAACTCGCTTTCCAGCAGGTTTTCCGGGATCGCGGCGCAGTTGATGGCGATGAAGCTGCCCTTGGCGCGGCCCGAGGCATCGTGCACCCCGCGCGCCAGCAATTCCTTGCCGGTGCCGCTGGCGCCCAGCAGCATCACCGAGACGTTGGTGTTGGCCACGCGCTCGATGGTGCGGGCCACCTTCACCATTTCGGGCGCCGCGGTGAGCAGGCGGCCGAGCACCCGGTTGTCCTCGGGCGCGCGTTCGGCCAGCAGGCGGTTTTCCGCCTCCAGCTTGTAGACATGCAGCGCGCGGCGCACGATCAGGCCCAGCGCATCCATGTCTACCGGCTTCTGATAGAAATCGTAGGCGCCGCGCTGGATCGCCTTCAGCGCGGATTCGCGCGCGCCGTGGCCAGAGGCAACGATCACCTTGGTCTCCGGCCGCAGCGCCATGATGGCATCTAGCACGGCAAAGCCTTCGCTGGTGCCATCGGGATCTGGCGGCAGGCCAAGGTCCAGCGTTACCACCGGCGGTTCTTCCGCACGCAGCAGCGCCAGCGCGGTGGCGCGGTCACCCGCGATGAACACATCGAAATCCTCGTACGCCCATTTCAGCTGCGCCTGAAGGCCGGGATCGTCTTCCACGATCAGCAGCTTGGGTCGGATATCGGTCATCTCAGGCCACTTTCTTCGCGCCGGAACCATCGGGTTCGGCCGTGTCTTCAAGGGATTGGGCAATGGCGGCTGTGGCGGCCAGCGGCAGGCGCACGGTAAAGCGGCTGCCCAGCCCTTCGCGGCTTTCCACATCGAGCCGCCCGCGCATGGCGCGCACCAGTTCGCGCGCTTCGAACGCGCCGATGCCAAAGCCGCCGGGCTTGGTGGAAACGAACGGCTTGAACAGCCGGTTGCGGACGAAGTCGGCGCTCATCCCGGCGCCGGTATCGATCACCTCGATCACGCCGTTCAGCCCGTCGAGCCGCGTTTGCAGGAACACCGCCATGCCCGGCGGGCTGGCATCGATGGCATTCTGCACCAGATGCAGCAGCACCTGTTCCAGCGTTTCACGGTTGGCCAGCACCGCGCAGAAGGGCGCATCGGTGACGTAGACCTGCGGCGCATCGACCCCTGCGGCCGTCCGATAGCGCGCCGCGATCCCCGCGATCACGCCGGCGGCATCCACCTGCTCAAGCGCCTGAACATTGCCCGCGCCATAGCGCGACAGGCGCGCCAGCAGGCCGTTCAGCTTGTCCGCCGCATTCCGCAGCGTCACCAGCATGTCCTTGCGAAATTCGGGATTGTCGGCGTGCCGTTCCGCATTGCGCGACAGCAGCGCGAGCTGGCTGGCCAGGTTCTTGATGTCTTGCATCACAAAGGCGATGCGGCGGTTGAATTCGTCAAAACGGCTGGCTTCGAGCAGCGCCACCTGCCCGTTGTGTTCGGCAAGGTAGCTCGCCAGCTGCTGCCCCACCACGCGCAGCAGGTCGAAGTCTTCCCAGTCGAGCTTGCGCGCCAACGAAGGGCGACCCAGCACGACCAGACCGACCAGCCGGTCGTAATGCAGCAGCGGCACCAGCGCCCAGATGCTTTCCTCTTCCACCATCCAGCGCGGCACGGCGGCGGATTCGCCCTGATGGTCCACACCGGCGCGGATTTCGTCGAGATCGACGATGAAGCCGCACCGTTCGAAGAACCCGACAGACGCCGCGGTCATGGCATCGCCGGGCACTTCCAGCGTGTGCCACTGCCAACGCGCGGCCAGCGCAAGGTCGCCGTTCTCGCCCGGCACCAGCAGCAGCCCGCGCGCGCTGTCGGTAATGTCCGCCACGGCCTGCACCACGCGCGCATGCAGCGGCATGGCGTTGGCCCCGCCGCGCCCGATCGTGCGCGTGAAACGCTGCCATTCGGCACGATAATCATAGCGGTGCTGGAAGAAGTGCTTGGCCAGCATCACGTTGATCCACCCGCGCAGGCGGCCCGACGGCACCAGCGCCAGGATCACCACGGTGGTGGCAAAGGCAAAGCCGAGCTGCGCCAGCTGGCTGGCATTGCCGCCCAGCCACGAAACCGACTGCGCCGCGCCGACCATCACGATCAGGTACGCGCCGATCACCAGCAGCGACAGCGACTGGAACGCCACTGCACGGCTCGGCGAAAAACGCAGCGCAGACCCGCCGCGCATCGCCCCCACCGCCAGCAATCCCACAGCAGCGATCTGCGCCAGCCCGCGCAGTGCCGCCATTTCCTGCGGCACGCCGCCGCC
>JBDLVU010000337.1:0-2532 GCA_039804665.1 Pseudomonadota bacterium
AGGCCGAGTACGCGAGGCCAGTGACCAGCGCATAGCCGACAACGACATGAAGAAGCGCAACGAGGATGAGCGCGGTGATCTTGTTACCGCTCATCTGTTGGTCAGCGTATGCCATTCAGCTCCATAACTCCTGATCTTCCACCGTGACGCGAATCAAAGTGATTCGCACCATGGCAGAGCCACGTGCGAGATCACCGTCCCGCCCGATAGGCCAATCCAGCGATTTCAATCCACCCTGCCGGCAACCCGGTCCGCCGACATCGGGCGCAAGGGGCCCGGCGGCGGCATACTCGGACGTTATTTTTAAACTGCCCGATTGGCCGGAGCTTTAACGCCGAAGAAAGAGGCGCGCAAATGCTTTATCCATTAAGGCGTAATTCACGGTTTCGCTGCCTGAAACGCTGGTATGCCGGGCGGTAGCGCCCCGTCGCCGCAAAGGAACGTCCACAATGCCCCGCCTGCCCTTTTTCACAATTGCAGCAACGATATGCGCAATCGTTGCCGCGCCGGCAGCGTTCGCGCCCGCTTCGGCGAAGGCGCAGACGCCTGTGATTCGACCGGCCGATACCGTGATGGCCACATCCGACCTGACCTATGCCGATCTGACCGACATGGCACTGCCAGCCGAACTGGTTGCGCAGGTTCAGGTGCGCAAGGCCGCCCGGCTGAAGCCCGCCGAAGCCCCCGGAGTCGCGGCCGGGAAAGCGCGGGTCTATATCGAAGCGCAAACCACGGCGCTGCTGGTCGGGTCGGACATCGGCGAATCGGTGCGCTTCCTTGCCGACGTCCCACTCGACGCCAAAGGGCGCATCCCCAAGCTGACGAAAACATCGGTGATCGTGCTGGCCCATCCTGTGCCCGGCAAGCCGGGCGACCTGCTGCTAGTGGCGCCCGACGCCATGCTGGCGTGGTCCCCGGCGCTGGAGGCACGGCTGCGCGCGATCCTGACGGAGACGGTCAACCCCGATGCGCCGCCGCGCATTACCGCGCTTCGCGAGGCGCTGCACGTGCCGGGCAACCTGGCCGGCGAAGGCGAGACGCAACTGTTCTTCGCGACCGAAGGCGGCAAGCCCGTGTCGCTGTCCGTCGTGCGGCGCCCCGGCCAACCGGCGGCGTGGGGGGTAAGCTTCAGCGAGATCGTCGATCAGGCCGCGCAGCCACCGCATCCCGAAACGCTTGCCTGGTACCGCCTTGCCTGCGCGCTGCCGCAGACGTTGCCCGATTCCGCCAACATCTCGGCCACCGCGACCGACCGGCGGATCGCGGCGGAGGATTACGCGCAAGTGATCCGCGAACTTGGCCCCTGCACGCGCACGCGAGTGCAATAAAGGCCGCATCCGAAATGATGCGCACGGTTGCGGGCCGGCACGCCCTCCCCTAAGGCGCGGGCGGAATCTGAAGGCCGCTGCGGCGGCGGAACGGGGAATTGATGAGCGAACCACTGCGCATCGCGCTCGCCGGGCTGGGAACGGTCGGCGGCGGGGTCATCCGCCTGATCGAGACCAATGCAGATCTGATCGCCCGCCGTGCGGGTCGGCCGATCGTCATCACGGCGATCAGCGCGCGTAACCGCAGCAAGGACCGCGGCGTCGATCTTTCGGGCTATGCCTGGGAAGATGACATGGTGATTCTGGGCGAGCGCCCGGACGTTGACGTTGTGGTCGAACTGGTGGGCGGCGCCGACGGGCCCGCTCTGGCGCTGGCCCGCACGACCTTCGAGGCCGGCAAGTCGCTGGTCACCGCCAACAAGGCCATGGTCGCGCACCACGGGCTTGAACTGTCGGCAAAGGCCGAGGCCGCCAAGGTCGCCTTCAAGTTCGAGGCCGCAGTCGCGGGCGGTATCCCGGTGATCAAGGGGCTGAAGGAAGGCGCAGCGGCCAATTACATCCAGCGCGTCTATGGCATCCTCAACGGCACCTGCAATTACATCCTGAGCACGATGGAAGACACCGGGCGCGACTTTGCCGACGTGCTGAGCGAAGCGCAGGCCAAGGGCTATGCCGAATCCGACCCGACCTTCGACATCGACGGCATCGATGCCGCGCACAAGCTGTCGATCCTTTCGTCGATCGCGTTCGGCACGGCGGTGGACTTCAAGGCGGTTACCGCCACGGGCATCCGCCGCGTGCTGGCCGCCGACATCGCGCAGGCCGATGCCCTGGGCTATTACATCCGCCTGATCGGCATGGCCGAGACGGAAACCGACGCAACAGGCAACCTGCGCCTGTTCCAGCGCGTGCATCCGCACCTTGTTCACCGCGACCACCCGCTGGCGCACGTGGACGGCGCAACCAACGCCGTGGTGGCCGAAGGCAACTTCGTCGGCCGGCTGCTGTTCCAGGGCGCCGGCGCAGGCGACGGCCCGACCGCCAGCGCGGTGGTGGCCGACCTGATCGACATCGCGCGCGGCGACGTGGGCGCGCCGTTTTCCATTCCCGCCGCCGAACTGACGCAGGCGCGCGCTGCCGAAAGCGGTCATCGTCGGGGCAAGGTGTACCTGCGATTCACCGTAGCCGACCGCCCTGGCACGCT
>JBDLVU010000338.1:0-3248 GCA_039804665.1 Pseudomonadota bacterium
GCAACTCGTGGCGAGGCGCAAAGACGGATCGCAATTCTTTGCCGGGGTCACGATTGGTTCCATTGACCGGCACAGGCAACTGCTTGCGCGGCACGTGGTCGCCGTGCACGATATGTCTGCCGAAATCGAGCGCGCGAAGACGGCCGAGGCCAATGACGCCTATCACCGCGCGATTCTGGACACCGTTCCCGATGCGATGGTCACCATCGATCAGGACGGGTTGATCTTGTGGTTCAGCCACACTGCGGAACAGTTGTTCGGGTATCGCGCAGATGAAGTGATCGGCCGCAACGTGTCGATGCTGATGCCTGATGATGAGGCGCTGCTGCACGACGAGTATCTCGATCACTACAGCCGCACCGGTCAGAAAAAGGTGATCGGGGCGGTCCGGCGCGTTTACGGACGGCGCAAGGATGGCGCACGGTTTCCGCACGCCCTGTTTATCGGGGAGGCAAACGGGGGAGGTCGGCGTGTGTTCACCGGCTTCCTGCGCGATCTTTCGCAGCAGGAGGAGGCGGAAACCCAGATCAGGGAACTTCAGGCGGAATTGATTCACATGTCGCGCGTGCTCGCCGTCGGTACGATGGCCGGGGCGCTCGCCCACGAACTCAACCAGCCCCTGACCGCGATTGCCAACTACGTCCAGACCTCTGCGGCGTTGCTACCTGAAACGACTGGGGACTTGCTCGATATCATGCGCGATGCGCTTGACCTTGCCGGGCAGGAGGCGCTCAGGGCGGGGGCAATCATTCACCGGCTGCGCGAATTCGTTGCAAGTGGCGAGCTTGAGCGCCCGTTTGCGGGGCATCGCCTGCAACGTACGAATTGCCCCGGAACTGCCTCGCGTTCTGGTGGACAGAATTCAGATCCAGCAGGTGCTTCTCAACCTCGTGCGCAATGCGATGGAGGCGATGGAGGACCGCGGGACCCTGACCATCGAGGCAAGGCGGGCCGGCAGCATGATCCGCTTCAGCGTCGTCGATACCGGGCCTGGCCTCACGCTGGGCCAGGAAGATGCGGTGTTTGAGCCTTTCATCAGCAGCAAGGCGAGTGGGATGGGTATGGGCTTGGCGATCTGCCGGACCATCATCAATGCACATGGTGGGACAATGTGGTGCGAAGAAACACCGGGTGGCGGCGCCACGTTCCTTTTTACCGTGCCTTTGGCGGAGGGGCCGGATGCTTGAAATCCCGATAGACCAGATGATCGTCCATGTGGTGGACGACGAGGAGGCGGTTCGTCGCTCGCTGGATTTCCTGCTGCGTTCGGCTGGTTACAAGGTGATGCGCTGGGGCGACGGCGAGTCATTTCTCAAGGGCGTGGATGCCGCATTGCCGGCCTGTGTGTTGCTGGATGTCCGGATGCCGGGGATCGACGGGCTCGAGGTGCACCAGCGCATGAAGGACCGCGGACTGGATTTCCCCGTCATTCTGCTGACCGGCCATGGCGACATCGAACTGGCGGTTCGGGCCATGAAATCGGGCGCCCTGGATTTCCTGGTGAAGCCATTCGATCGCGCCGTTCTGCTTGAGGCACTGGCTCAGGCCCGCCGCCAGATTGTCGATCGCGACGCCCGGCGTGAACGGATCGATTGGGCTAACGTGCAACTGGGGAAACTGACCGACCGGGAGAATGAGGTTCTCGACGGACTGGCCTGTGGCTTTCCCAACAAGACCATTGCCTACGATCTGATGATCAGCCCGCGCACGGTTGAGGTCTACAGAGCCAACATCATGAGCAAGCTCGAAGTGGGCACGTTCGCCGATGCATTGCGCGTGGCCTTCGCGGCAGGGCTCGGCAACGAGGCGCAGTGGCGCCAATCGCACAAGGCCTGCTCCCTACCAATCAATTTCACGCTTGGTTCCGGATAATTGCGAATGCCGAGCCACCCGTTCGGGTAGCATTGTCCGGCAAGCAGGCATCCGTGGCACCTTCCTCAGCCCCCCGTCGGTGTTCGGGTGCCTGCACCCCGTGCGAGCTTGGCGGAGCGTGGGCGGTCGCCATCGGCAGCTGATTGCCGGTCGCAGGCTCGACCGCGTCACGCTATCGAGAAGTGCCTCGAAATGGCACCTGGCCATTCCTAAGGACGCGCTCCATGCCCGTCTACTTCTCTGCACTCGCCCTGAGTCCTGAGCCTGGCGGCCGGGTGGCGGCGCGCCCGGCGCCGGAAAATACTGTAAACCGAAATACTATTTTTGGCTCGGGATGGGCGGTCTATCGAATTGCCGCGGCGAAATTGCCGTAAACCGATCAATGACAGGCGGCATCTCGGCCATGGAACAAGAAAAACTGACCGAGCTCACCGTAGAGATCGTCAAGTCCTACTTAAGCAATCAGTCGGTTCTTGCGGGTTCCTTGCCCAATCTGATCAAGTCGGTCGGTGCCGCGCTGGCTGGTGCTGGCGGCGACGGTGCCCCGCAATCGGCGGCTGCGCCCGCCAAGGCTTCGACGCCCGCAGTGCCGGTGGCGCAGTCGATCAGGCGCAACAACCTCGTTTGCCTCGACTGCGGACACGTGGGAATCATGCTTCGTCGGCACTTGCGCGAAAAGCATGGCCTTTCGCCAAGCGAATACCGGACTAAGTGGGGCCTCAAGCCCGAATATCCCGTCGTATTGCCCGCGTATGCGCGCCGCCGCGCCGACATTGCACGTGAGCTGGGGCTGGGAATGACGTCGGCCGAGCGGTCTGTGCTCAAGGCGCAGCGCAAGGCGTCCGAGGCCTGATGGCCAGCGCGCCCTGCGCGCAATCGCGCGGGGCCTGAACCGCGCGGGCCTCGATCAGGGCGAGGCTATATTCGCAAGTAGTGTTATAGTTGCAGGCGGTGTGCGGGACGCTTTTACCGCAATATCTTCTGTCGGCGATCTTCGTGACCAGCCTCTTCGCTGATCAACGCCCGGTCCAGAAGCGTGCGTAGCACGTTGTAGAACCCCCGGTGCGACAGTCCCGACTTACCCAAATAATACTTAACGGCATGGCCCGGTTCCGCACGGATAAGGCCAAGTACGTACGCTTCTGAGCGAAGTACTGAGATGGGCAGTTCGCCCTCAAGCTTGGCAAGACGCTGGATGAGCTCAAACACCTCGGCTTCACCCTTATTTTGCACGGTCGGAATGGTGACTTTCTCCTGTTTCCGTCAGCTAACCCGTGAATAGAGCAAAACGCCGTTCGGATTATAGCCGAAAAGACTATGTACAGTTATGCATGTATCTTTATAGTCCCAAATGTCCTTTGAACCAGTGTTTAACT
>JBDLVU010000339.1:0-2512 GCA_039804665.1 Pseudomonadota bacterium
CGCGGCCTTCCACCAGATGTTGAAGGCGAGCAAGAACGCCCGCGTCGTCGGCCTCACCAGCAGCGTCGGCAGTACGCCCCGCGCATTCTGGGGCGCGTATGGCGCGACCAAGGCCGCGTTCGACAACCTGCTTGTTTCCTATGCGCAGGAAATCGCCACCACCACCGCGATCCGCGTGGCCGTGGTCGATCCCGGCGCCACCCGCACCGCCATGCGGGCCAAGGCCTATCCGGGCGAAGACCCCGCCAGCGTAAAGGCGCCCGAGGTCGTGGCCGATGCCATCGTGGCACTTTGTGGTGAACAGTTCGCCAGCCCGCACCGCCTGCGCGTTAACCAGCCCGCGTAACCCGGCGGTAAGCCAACCGGATCATATTTCCTCAATTTCGGGGTCGCCGCGCGCGGCAATTCGGGACTGAGTCGATGGGTACAACTTGGCGGGATTCCCGGTTCGGGCCGGGCAGCTATGAACACTCCGCGCAGGAAGATCGCTGCGCGCCCCGCACTCGCGTGAACATCCCCGCCACCTTGCGCCCTTCCGGCGGCAAGGGCTTCCACACCGTGATCAACGATCTGTCGCTCGGCGGCTTCAGCGCCACCGCGCTGCACCGCATGCATGTCGGGTCGATGTGCTGGCTCACTCTGCCGGGGCTTGAGGCGTTGCAGGCCGAAGTGATCTGGTGGCAAAACGGTCAGGCCGGCTGCGCCTTTTCCAACCTGCTCAGCCCCATCGTCCACGACAACCTGCTCGCCCGATATCGCGGCGACGGCGTGTTCCGGCCGGTGCCCTAACCGCGCTTGACCAGCGTCACCTGCGCCACGGTGATCCCGCCACCGGCAAAACCGCCCTCGCAATACATCAGGTAGTACCGCCACAGCCGCACGAAACGTTCGTCGAAGCCGGCCGGCAGGTTGCCCATCTCCACCTGCGCATCGAACGCCTCACGCCACAGTCGCAGCGTGCGCGCATAATCGAGCGCGAAATCGTTCTGCTCCTGCCATTCCAGCCCACGCGCTTCGGCCAGCGCGCGAAACTCCTCCACTCCCAGCAGCATTCCGCCCGGAAACACATAGGCCTGGATGAAATCCGCGCTCGCGGCATACGCCGGGAACAGGTCGTCCCGAATGGCGATATACTGCACCGCTGCCTGCCCGCCGGGTTTCAGCGCCCGCGCGATGGTGTCGAGGTACGAAGGCCAGTAGGCGCGCCCCACCGCCTCGACCATCTCCACGCTGGCCACGGCATCGAACGTGCCCTCCACCGCCCGGTAATCGCAGTGCAGATAGGTCGTGCCCGGCAGCGCCCGTTCGCGTGCCCAGTTCAGTTGTTCGTCCGACAGGCTGATCCCCGTCACCGAAACGCCGTGCCGTTCCGCCAGTCGCCGTGCCAGCCAGCCCCAGCCGCAACCGATCTCCAGCACCGATTGCCCCGGCTGCAATGCCAGCCTGTCGGCAAGCCGGTCCACCTTGTTGGCCTGCGCTTCTTCCAGCGTGGCATCGGCGGCGATCCCCTGCCACAACGCGCTGGAATAGCTCATCGTCGGATCGAGCCACAGCGCGTAGAAATCGTTGCCGAGATCGTAGTGCGCGTGGATGTTGTTCTCTGCGCCCTTGCGGCTGTTGCGATGCAGCCAGTGCCACGCGCGCACCATCCACCGCCACGGTCCCTTCGCCCGGGCCACGTCGCCCAGATGCGCCGCATTGCGCATGAACAGCGCGAAGATCGGCACCGGATCGGGGCTGCTCCATTCGCGCGCTTCCCACGCCTGATACCAGCCAACCGAGCCGCCCGTTGCCAGCCGGCGCACCGCGTTCCACGAATGCAGGGTGATTTCCGCAACCGGCCCGTCGGCGCGCGCGCCCAGCAGCCGAGTCGATCCATCGGGCAGATGCGCCAGCAACGATCCTTCGGCCAGCCCCGCGTCGATGCGGTCGATCACGCGCCCGATCGGGCCCGAAAACAGCTGCGCCAAAAATCCGCGCGCACCCGCCTGCGGTTGCCCGCCGGCTACAAGATGCCCGCCCCTACCCTGCACCTGCGCATTCATACGTAAATCTATGCGCGGAACCGGCGCGCAGGGCAATGCCCCTACTGCGTCTTCATCTCCGCATGCGCGGCCAGAGCCCGCGCCCGCGCCTCGGCATGACCAATGATCTTCGCGGGATAGCCGCGCGGCGGCCGCGCCGGATCGTGTATTTCATCGTCCGAAAGGTGCGCCAGTTCGGGCACCCAGCGCCGGATATAGGCCCCCGCATCGAATTTTGGCGATTGCGTGAGCGGCGCCATGATCCGCACGAACATGTTCGCATCCACCCCACTACCGCTGGTCCATTGCCAGTTAACCGCGTTGCTGCCGTAATCGGCATCCACCAGCGTATCCCAGAACCACTGTTCACCCACGCGCCAGTCGATCAGCAAGTGCTTGATCAGGAAGCTGGCGGCGATCATCCGCACGCGGTTGTGCATCCAGCCGGTGTGCCACAGCTGGCGCATCCCGGCATCGACGATCGGATA
>JBDLVU010000340.1:0-3981 GCA_039804665.1 Pseudomonadota bacterium
CCGTGCTGATAGGGGCTCATCGTGCCGGGATCGACGTTCAGATAAGGGTCGAACTTGCGGATTCGCACGCGAAATCCGCGCGCCTGCAACAGTGCTGCAAGGCTCGCCGCCATAAGACCTTTGCCGAGCGAGGAAACCACGCCGCCGGTGATGAAAATGTACCGCGCCATGGGAGAGTGGCCTTAGCGTCAGATGTTGCACACGCGCAAGCCGTTGCCGGTGAAAACGTACCGGCAATCCACAGGCGCAAACGGAAAACGAAAACAAGACCGCCCCGCCTGCCGCGTGCCAGCGGCAGGTCAAGTCGGCCCGTCCTCAGTAATGAAAAGGCGTTACTTCTTCGCGGCGCCCGAAAGCGGATCGGCCGGAGCCGCCGGCGTTGCTGCCGCCGGAGCCGGAGTCGCCGCCGCAGGAACGGCCTGGCCGCCCTGCGCGCCGGCCAGCGGATCGGCGGGCGCCTGCGGCACGGTGCGATCAAGCGAAGTGTCGATCTTGCGCGTCGCGGTGGTGCTGACCGCCAACGCCGCCAGCGCGATCGACAGAACCACGAACAGCGTCGCCAGCACGGTCGTCGCGCGGGTCAGGAAGTCAGCCGCACCGCGCGCGGACATGAAGCCCGACGGGCTGCCGCCCATGCCCAGCCCGCCACCTTCGGACTTCTGGATCAGGATCACGCCGACCAGCGAGGCCGCAACCAGCGCCTGTACAACGGTAAGGAAAATAAAGAGCGACATCGTATCTCGCCTGAAACTGTTGCGCGCCATCTAGGGCGCGATGCCCCGGCGCGCAACCCGCGTGTTATTCCGGCCGCGTGTTATTCCGGCCGCGTGTTATTCCGGCCGCGTGTTATTCCGGCCGGCAATCCCTCGGCTTATTCGTCGCCGGCCGGTGCCGCCGCCACGATCGGCAGGAACGCATCGGCGGTCAGGCTTGCGCCCCCCACCAGAGCGCCGCCCACGCCATCGGCCGCCAGCAGGTCGGCCGCGTTGCCCGCGTTAACCGATCCGCCATACAGAATGCGCACCTTGGCCCCGGCATCGCCATAGGCCGCCAGCAGCCGCGCGCGGATTGCCGCGTGCATGGCAACAACGTCTTCCACCGCCGCCACGCGGCCGGTGCCGATCGCCCACACGGGCTCATACGCCACCGAAACCCGGCCCGTGGCAACCGCTTCGGCCGCCACGTCGCCCAGCGGGATCGAACCGTCCACTTGCCCTGCCACGACCGCTTCGGCGCGGCCGGCATCGCGTTCGTCCAGCGTTTCGCCCACGCACACGATCACGCCCAGCCCACAGGCCAGCGCCGCATCGGCCTTGGCCCGCACCAGCGAATCGCTCTCGCCGTGGTCCTTGCGCCGTTCGCTGTGGCCCAGGATCACGAAGTCCGCGCCAATGTCGGCCAGCATCGTGGCGGAAACGTCGCCGGTGTGCGCGCCCTTGGCTTCGGTATGGCAATCCTGCCCGCCCACGCCGATCCCAGTCACTGCTTCGCGCAGCAGCCCGATCAGCGGAAATGGCGGCGCCAGCGCGATCTGCACGTGCGGATGGCGTTGCGCGGCGCGGTCGATGGATACCACCGGATCGCCTGCCACCAGCGTGATGCCATTGGCCGCATACCAATCCGCATCGTTGATGACGATTTCGGCAAAGCTCTTTTCGCCTGCCAGCACGGGCGAGAGCATGATGCGGTTCGCCGCATTCCTGCGGATTGCCTGCCAAAAGGCTTTCGCGCGCGCTGCGCCCATTGCGGGAAACGCGCCGCCCGCCATTGCGGGAAACGTCAATGCCTCCTAAGGCACCGGCAAACCCCATTTTGCAATCGAACGGCCTTCATGCTCGATCATATCCGCAAGCTTACCAAGTCCCGCTTCGGCGCCATCGTTGGCGTGGTTTTCGTGCTGCTGCTCGGCCTCGCCTTTGCCGGCGCCGATGTCACCGGCATGCGCTCCGGCTCGATGACCGGCTCGGATCGGGTGGCGACTGTCGGCCACACGGCGGTTTCCACCACCGACGTGGAAAAGACCGCCCGTTCCGCGCTTGAAGGCCAGCGCCAGCAGAACCCGTCGATCACGATGAAGGACCTGCTCGCCCAGGGCGGGCTCGACCAGGTGATCGAAGGACTGGTGGAACGCGCCGCGATGCACGAATGGGGCAAGAAGTACGCCTTTGGCGTCAGCGATCGCCTTGTCGACAGCGAAATCGTCAAGATCCCGGCGTTTCAGGGTCCGGACGGCAAGTTCAGCGAAGATGCCTACAAGCAGCTGCTCGCGCAGCGCGGCCTGTCGGATTCGCTGGTGCGCGACGATCTGGGCAAGGGGCTGATGGCTCGCCAGCTGCTCGTCCCCGCCAGCTTTGGCGCAAAGATGCCGCAGGGCGTCGCGCTCGGCTATGCCGCCATGCTCAAGGAAAAGCGCGAAGGCCAGATCCTGCTGATCCCCTCGGCCGCCTTCGCGCCCAAGCAGCCCGCCACCGACCAGCAGATCGCCGCCTTCTATCAGGCGCACGAAGCGGCCTACCTGCGGCCCGAACACCGCACCATCCGCTACGCGCTGCTCGACCCGGCCAAGCTCGCCAGCGTTCCTGCGCCCAGCGACGCCGAAGTGGCCCAGCGCTACAAGCTTAACGCCGCGACGTATGCGCCCAGCGAAACGCGCGACCTGACGCAGGTCGTCGTTCCCACCGAAGCCGCCGCCAAGGCGCTGATCGCCAGCGGCAAGCCGCTCGCCGCCGCCGCGCAGGCCGCTGGCCTCTCCACTAGCTCGGCCAAGGCGATCACGCGCGAGGCGCTCGTCAACCAATCGTCCAGGGCCGTTGCCGACGCCGTGTTCGCCGCCGCGCAAGGCAGCTTTGCCGCCCCCACCAAGGGGCCGCTCGGCTGGCAGGTCGTCCATGTGGACACGGTAACCAAGGTTCCGGGCAAGACCCTCGATCAGGCTCGCCCTGAAATCGTTGCCGCGATCACCGCCGAAAAGCGCCGCGCTGCGATGGTCGACGTTTCGGCCAAGGCCGAGGAGCAGTTCGAGAACGGCACCGGCCTTGCCGACGTGACCAAGTCGCTGGGCCTGACCATCGTGACCAGCGAACCGGTCCAGTCCGATGGCACGCTTTATGGCAAGCCCGGGCAAAAGGCGCCGGCCGAAGTCCTCGCGCTCGTGCAGGCCGCGTTCGGCATGGAGCGCGAAGGCCAGCCGCAGGTGGCCGAACTCGCGCAGGGCACGCAGGTCGCGCTGTTCGACGTCGGCCAGATCACGCAGGCCGCGCCCGCGCCGCTGGCCGAGATCAAGGGCCGCGTCGCCGGTGACTGGGCGCTCGATCAGGGCGCCACTGCCGCGCGTGCTGCCGCCGACAAGGTGATGGCCGCCACCGCGAAAAAGACCTCGCTGGCCGATGCGGTAAAGGCGCTGGCCCTGCCCGGCACCACCATCGATCCCATCACGATGTCGCGCGAACAGCTCACCGCCATGCAGCCGCGCATCCCCGCACCGCTCGCGCTGATGTTCGCCATGGCCAAGGGCACCACCAAGCGGCTCGAAGCGCCGAACAAGGCCGGCTGGCTGATCGTGGCATTGAACAATGTCATTCCCGGCCAGCTTCCCGCCACGGATCCGCTCGTGGCGCAGGCCGCGCGCGAACTCTCGCAGTCGACGGCCCGCGAATACGCCGATCAGCTGCGCGCGGCGATGAAGGCCGAAGTCGGCGTGAAGACCTATCCCAACGCCGTCGCCTCCTTGCGCAAGCAGCTCGGCGGCAGCCAGTAACGTTCGGATGATGCAGCCTTCCATGATCAGCACGACCGCGCCCGAAAACCGCGATTCCGCCATCGCCGCCCTGCGTTCGGGCAAGCCCGCGCTCGTCTGGCGCCGCCTGATCGCGGATACCGAAACCCCGGTCGGCGCGGCGATGAAGCTGGTCGAAGCCGGACGCGGCGATTTCCTGCTCGAATCCGTGCAGGGCGGCGAAGTGCGCGGGCGCTACAGCCTGC
>JBDLVU010000341.1:0-2957 GCA_039804665.1 Pseudomonadota bacterium
CAGCGCGATCTCGCCGGCAAAGCCGACCGCCGCGATCGACTGCTGGAGCGTGCCCGCGCCGCCGACCTCGACCACATGATCGACGCCGGAACCGGCCAGTTCCGCCGCACGGGTGCCCCATTCGGGCACGTCGCGGTAATTGATCAGCGCATCGGCGCCGAGCGCGCGGACGCGCTCCAGCTTCTCATCCGACGAGGACGTGGCGATCACCTGTGCGCCGGCCGCCTTGGCGATCTGGAGCGCCAGCAACGAAACGCCGCCGGTGCCAAGCACCAACGCGCTTTCACCGGCGCGGACCGGACGCGGCCCCTCCATCAAGGCGTTCCATGCGGTGACGCCGGCGCAGGGCAGGCAGGCCGCTTCCTCGAACGAAAGGCTTTCCGCGATGGGTACCACGCCCTGTTCGGGCAGCACGACCAGATCCTGCAACATGCCGGCGGCCGGGGGCGCGCCCAGCGCGGGGCCGGCGCCGGGATTTGCCGGGCCATCCATCCAGTTCTGGAAGAAGATGCCGGCGACGCGGTCGCCCGGCTTCACGGTGGTAACACCTTCACCCACGGCGACGACTTCGCCCGCGCCATCGGACAGCGGCACCGTGTCCCGATCCACCGCTCCGCCCATGTAGAAGCCCAGCGGGATGATCTGGTCGCGATAATTGAGCGAGCAGGCCCGAACGCGGACCAGAACTTCTCCGGGGCCAGCCACCGGTTCCGGCACGTTGCCAAGCACGAGGTCGTCGAGCGACGAGGCGCCCTTCTTGATAAGCCATTGACGCATCATGGTGCATCCTTCTCCCAGACCCTGATCATTGCACAGGGTGCGCCAAAATTAATCAGCAACACAAACAGATTTCACGCTGCGAAACTGACCAAGGATGCATTGGGAAACGACGCCTGCGCCTCAACCGCTGCTCCGATGGCGCGGGCCGTGTGCTGCAGCGCCTCAAGATGACGCAGGACAACGGCTTCATCGGTGCCGCGCTTGGCGGGCCAGGTCAGGTTGATCGTCGCAACCGGCCCGCCACCCGCGATGATCGCCACTGCCATCGACCGACGCCCGTCGCGCAGCACAAGCTGCTTTGACCGGTCGGGCCAGGGATGCAGCGGTTCGCGCGTCGCGTACCCGCGCGAACGCGTTTCAGCGAGGATGGTGCGCAGTTCCTCCTCCCCTGCCTCGGTCGCATCGCGTGGGCGCAACCGCGCGATGATCGCCTCGCGCTCGTTGTCCTCGCACGCGGCCAGATAGGCACGCCCGGTGGCGGTGTGGATGTAGGAAAGCTTGACGCCGACCGGGCCGAGAATGGCCGAATCGAGCCGGAACAGCGGACTGTTCGTCTCCACAATCTCCATGTGATCAAGGCGCGGCGCGGCCAGCACCGAAGGCCACGCCACCCGCGTGGAGAGCGCCTTCATATAAGGCGAGGCGACTTCGGCGATGTGCTCGATGGCCGCAGACGCGCTGCGCGCCAGCGCATCGACATGCGGCAGGTAGGCACCATCGGCCAGGCGTTGCCACACCAGCCCCTTGCGCCCCAGAGTGAGCAGCATGCGCAGCAAAGTCGCCTTGGGCAAACCCAGCGCGAGATGGAGTTCATGAAGGCTGGCGGCGCGGCGAGCCTGCACCTCCAGCAGCACATCCAGCCCGCGCTCAAGCGCGCGGACGGTCTTGACCTTTCGTTCCAGCATCATCCCCGTTTCACCTTATGGAACGTATGGTTTGCATAGCGGCTTACAAAGTCAAGTCGTCTGTCGCACTAATCGGGGCACGGAGAGGACAACCATGACAGAGCAATCGAGCACGAAGTCGAGGGTGATGATGCCCAGTGTGTTGATGATCGTCACGCAGGATACCAAGGAAGAAGAGGCCCGCTTCGTGCGCGCCGCGCTGGAAGCGGCCGGCGTCCGCGTGGTCCACCTTGATCCCAGCGTGCGCCGCACCGTGGGCGGGGCCGAGATCTCACCCGAGGACGTGGCGGCCGGCGCCGGGATGACCATCGAGGACGTCCGCGCGCTCGGCCAGCCTGCCGCGCATGATCGTATCGACGATGGCCTCGGGTTTCACCAAGCCCTACATGGGCGTGCAGGACATCGCGATGATGAACGCGGTGACAGACATTTCGGGCATCAACACCATCAGCCGCGACGTTTTCCGCAACGCCGCCAATGCCGTGGCCGGGATGGCCAAGGGCTATGACCGCACCGCACCGGCTGAAAAGCCGCTGGTTCTGATCACCACGCTCGGCACCACCGAGGCCAGCGTGAAGCGCATCCGTCAGGCGCTGGAAAGCGATGGCTGCGAGGTCATGGTCTTCCACTCCTCTGGCGCGGGTGGCCCGACGCTGGACGCCCTTGCGCAAAGCAAGGACGTGGCGCTGGTGCTGGATCTTTCACCTACCGAAATCCTCGACCACCTGTTCGGCGGACTTGCCGATACCGGGCCGGAACGCGGCAGGCCCGCGCTGCGCAAGGGCATCCCGACGATTCTGGCGCCGGGCAATGCCGACTTCATCATCGGCGGGCCGATCGACATTTCGCGCGCGCAGTTCCCGGGCCGCCGCTATCACGAACACAATCCGCAACTGACCGCCGTGCGCACCACGGTTGAGGACCTGAGGAAGCTGGCCGACCACCTTGCCGCCAACGTGCGCGAGGCGAAGGGACCGGTCCGCGTGTTCACCCCGCTGCACGGCTTTTCCAGCCATGACAGCCCGGCCGGCCACCTGATGGACCGTTCGGTGCCGCCGCCGTTTGCCGAATACCTGCGCGCAGTGATGCCTGCCGAAGTGCCCGTGACCGCCGTGGACGCGCACTTCAACGACGAAGCCTTTTCCGACGCGATCACCGCCGCTGCGCGAGAAATGTTGAAAGCACGATGACCGAAGACCTGCCCCTGACCCACGAGGACATTGCCGAGATCGTCTCGATCATCGAGAAGGCCGGTTATCGCGAACTCGACCT
>JBDLVU010000342.1:0-3297 GCA_039804665.1 Pseudomonadota bacterium
CCACCCACGAGAGTACCCTGAATGGGTGGCCGGGCGGGGGAGCGGGCCGGTGCCGCAAGGCTTCCGCGGAGGCGGAAGCCGCACTGAACGAAGACTCTTCCCGCACAAGACAAAGGCGCCCTACCCCTTCATCAACCCGCGCACGAAGTCGATCAGCCCGGTCTGGCGCGTACGGCGCATCCGTTCGGCCTGCAGGATCTCGCGTACCTTGGCAAAGCAGGCATCGACCTCGTCGTTGACCACCACGTAGTCATAGCCGTCCCAGTGGCTGATCTCGGCACGGGCGCGCGCCATGCGCGCCTCGATCACCTCGGCGCTGTCGGTGCCGCGCCCGGCAAGGCGTCGGCCCAGTTCCTCCACGCTCGGCGGCAGGATGAACACGCGCACCACATCGGCCTGCGCCTTTTGATACAGCTGCTGCGTGCCCTGCCAGTCGATGTCGAACAGCACGTCCGCGCCCTGCTTCAGCCGTTCGCGGATATGCGCCTTGGGCGTGCCATAGCTGTTGCCGAAGACGGTGGCCCATTCATAGAACTCGCCTGCCTCGACCATGCGCTCGAACTCGGGCTGGTCCACGAAGAAGTAGTCCTTGCCGTCCACTTCACCGGGCCGCATCGCCCGCGTGGTGACCGAAACCGACATGGCGATCTCGTCGTCCTCGGCCAGCAGCTTGCGCGCAATGGTGGTCTTGCCCGCGCCAGAAGGCGAGGAAAGGATGAACATCAGCCCCCGGCGGTGGAGCGTGTCGGCAGAAACGTCGGTCATGCCCGCTAGTGACCCATCGCAGGGCTTGCGGTCAAGCCGGCGCTTGCGCCATGCGGGGGTGATGGAGGGATGGTTCACCGCAGACCCGCGCACCAGCACCGCGATCCGGTCGGGCCGACAGACCGAACTGCGCGTGCCGGTTGCCTCGCCGCTGGCCGCGCTGGCGCCCGGCGCCCGGATCGGCCTGCGCGAAGCCTGCATCCCCGGCCGTCGCGGCGCGGCGGGCGAAGTCACCACCGCACTCGCTGCCGCCACCTTCGTCTGCTTTCCCGATGGCGAGCGCGTGGGCACAGATGGCACGCGCTGGCAGGGCAAGCCCCCGCGCGACGCCGAGGAACAATGGGTGGCTGCCTTGCACATGCCCGCTTGGGCCACCCGCGCGGTATTGACGGTGCGTTCCGTGCGCACGGAACGCCTGGACGCCATCAACCGCAGCGCCCTTGCCGCCAGCGGCTGGCGCGGCCTGTTGCGCAAACGCGGCTTCATCCGCCACTGGAACACGCTGCACCCCGTTCCCGGCCTGCGCTGGGCCGACAAGCCGGCGGTGGCGGTTCTCAGCTTCACCATCTGAAACGAAAAAGGCCCCCTTCCGCTGCCGGAAGGAGGCCCTTTTCTCGTCAGGCGCGAAAGATCAGGCGGCTTCGGCCTTGTTGGCCAATGCGTGTGATAGCGGTCGGCAAGGCCTTCCTGCGTGATCGCCACGGCACCGCCGGTGCATTCGGTCACGTCGCGGCCGGTCATCTCGATGTGGATGCCGCCCGCGTGCGTGCCTTCGGCGCGGTGCACGGCGAAGAAGCCCTTCACTTCCGACAGGATGCGGTCGAACGGACGCGTCTTGTAGCCGTTGTCGGCCTTGATCACGTTGCCGTGCATCGGGTCGCAGCTCCACACCACCGGATGCCCTTCGGCCTTCACCGCGCGCACCAGCGGGGCAAGACCAGCTTCCACCTTGTCGTGCCCAAAGCGGCTGATCAGCGTCATCCGGCCCGCTTCACGGCCCGGGTTCAGCGTATCGAGCATCTTCAGCAGCGCATCCGGCGTCAGGCTCGGCCCGCACTTCATGCCGATCGGGTTGTTCACCCCGCGCAGGTATTCCACGTGGGCCGACCCTTCAAAGCGGGTGCGGTCGCCGATCCACAGCATGTGTGCGCTGGTGTCATACCATTCGCCGGTCAGCGAATCCTGCCGCGTCATCGCTTCTTCGTACTGAAGCAGCAGCGCTTCGTGGCTGGTGTAGAAGCTGGTGCCCTTCAGCTGCGGCACCGTCTGCGGGTCCACGCCGCAGGCTTCCATGAAGTCCAGCGCTTCGCCGATCTTGTCGGCGGTTTCAGCGAACTTCGTGGCCCACGGGCTCTTGCCGATGTGGTCCAGCGTCCACTGGTGCACCTGCCGCAGGTTGGCATAGCCACCCGTGGAGAACGCGCGCAGCAGGTTCAGCGTCGCCGCGGCCTGCGAATAGGCGCGCAGCATCCGCACCGGATCGGGGATGCGCGATTCCGGCGTGAAATCGATGCCGTTGATGTTGTCGCCAAGATAGCTCGGCAGCTCTACATCGCCGATCTTTTCCACCGGCGACGAACGCGGCTTGGCAAACTGACCGGCCATGCGGCCCACCTTGATCACCGGCTGCTTGCTGGCGAAGGTCAGGATCACGGCCATCTGCAACAGCACGCGGAACGTGTCGCGGATGTTGTTCGGGTGGAATTCGGCAAACGATTCCGCGCAATCCCCGCCTTGCAGCAGGAAACCCTTGCCGGCGGCAACCTGTGCAAGGTCCGCCTTCAGCGCGCGCGCTTCGCCCGCAAAGACCAGCGGCGGGAAGCTCGTCAGGGTCTGCTCGACCTCGTTCAGCTTGTCCGCGTACGGGTAGACCGGCAGATGCTTTGCCTCAAACCCGCGCCAGCTCTGCGCATTCCAGTTCTGTGCCACTGTTCCACTTCCCTTTCAGAACGGGCGCACATAGGCGCGCGCGCGCGAAATTGCAAAGGAAGGCTTGCGCTCACAGTGATCGGCAGAGTGATCGGAAGCGCGCATCACTTGCGCTGCGGTACGACCTCCACCTTCCACGTCTTGTCGGCGCGCAGATAGCGTGCGGCCAGCGCCTGCATCTTTTCAGGCGTGGTCGAGGCCGAATCCGGCAGAATCGAGCGAATGTCCTGGAACTTGCCCGGTTCCAGCGCGCCGCCTTCCAGCTGGTACATGTAGAACCCGTTGCCGGTGCTGGCGCGGGTGATCAGCTGCTTCATCGGCTCGGTTACGCGCGCGATCTCGTCCGCCGTGGGCGGGTTGGCGGCAAGGTCGGCAGCGATCTTGTCAGCTGCGGCAAAGAACGCGGGCAGATCGCCCGGGCGCAGCTGCACCGTTGCCGCGATGTAGCCGCCGCTCGGCAGGTCCAGAGGCCAGCTGGACCCCACTTGCGGGGCATAGCTGGCGCCGATCTTTTCGCGCATTTCGTCAAACAGGCGGATGTTGAAGATTTCGGCCAGCAGTTCCAGCTGGCGCGATTCCCGCACGCCCGCGCGCCCGCCACCG
>JBDLVU010000343.1:0-3080 GCA_039804665.1 Pseudomonadota bacterium
CGTAACCGGTGTTTTCAGGCCACGGCGATCCAAGGCATGAGTTCGCCGACGCTGTTGGCAGGATGACCGTTGGCGAGCTTGGTGAGCGTGTCGGTCATCCAAGCGTGCGGATTGATGCCGGTGATCTTGCAGTTTTCGATGAGCGTGGCGATCACTGCCCAGTTGTCGCCGCCCTCGTCGGAGCCGGCGAACAGCGCATTTTTGCGATTCAAAGCAAGCGGCCGGATCGATCGCTCGACTGTGTTGGAGTCCAGTTCGATGCGGCCGTCATCGACGAACACGGATAGGCCAGCCCAGCGGCTCACCGCGTAGCGGATTGCCTCGGCGAGTTTGCTCTTGGCGCTGACCTGGCGAAGCCGAGCGTCGAGGTATTGGCGCAGGTCGTTGACTCCGATACGGCTGCGTTCGGCGCGGACTACACGCCTCTGTTCGGCGGTGCTGCCGCGGATCTCGTCTTCGATAACGTAGAGCATCGCGATGCGGCGCAGCACCTCGGTGGCGACTGGCGACTTGTCCGCCAGCTCGAAAAACTTCCGGCGCACGTGCGACCAGCAAAAGGCGAGCTGGATCTGCTGTTGGCGCTTGGCGAGTGCTGTGTAGCCGCCATAACCATCGACTTGCAGGATGCCGGCGAAGTCACCGAGATGCGCCTCGGCTCGCTCGCCCTTGCGATCGGCTGCGTATACATAGGCAACCATCGGCGGATCCTTCCCACCCCATGGTCGATCGCCGCGGGCGTAGGCCCACAACTGGCCGGTCTTGGTACGCCCACGTCCGGGATCAAGCACTGGCGCGGTGGTCTCGTCGGCAAACAGCCGTTCCGATCGTCGCAATCGCTCGAGAATATGATCGCGCAATGGGCGAAGGTACCACGCGGCCCGGCCGACCCAATCCGCCAGCGTCGATCGATCAAGCTGGATACCCTGCCGGGCGTAGATCTGCGCCTGTCGGTACAACGGCAGATGATCGGCGTACTTGGCGACCAGCACCTGCGCGATCAGTGCCTCGGTGGGAATGCCGCCCTCGACGATCCGCGCTGGCGCCGGGGCCTGAACGACCGCGCTCTCGCAGGAGCGGCAGCCGTAGCGTGGGCGGCGCGTGACCAGCACGCGGAAGGTGGTCGGCACGACATCGAGGCGCTCGGCCACGTCTTCGCCGATCTGATGCAGCGCGCCGCCGCAGCACGGGCAAGCCTTGTTCTCGACATCGACGACCTGTTCTATCCGCTCCAGGTGCGCGGGCGCGCCGCGGTTGGACTTGCGCGGGCGATCGCTCCTGGACTGTGGAGATGCCGCTTCGCGCGCAGCCCGGGCTTGACCGAGAGCCGTCTCGACATCTTCCAGGCCGAGCTGAAGTTGGTCGGGATCGAGTTGCTCGGACCGCGCGCCGAACCGATGACGCATGAACGCATCGATGATCGACTGGAGCCGCTCGATCTCGGCATCGGCCTCGCCCTTTGCGAGCGCCAAATCGGCTGCTGCGGCACGTTCCGCTGCCAGTATGCGGGCCTGTTCGAGGGCGAACGCACGGAGCGCTTCGATGTCTTCGGGAAGGTCCGCTTCCATGAGCATGGAGGCATTGAATCAGCAGTCAAAAGCCCCGTCAACCGGCAATCTGCGGGGCAATCGGCAGTCGTCCGCCATGCACGCGGCGCCAGTCCAGACCCTCGAGCAAGGCACCCAGTTGCGCCGCCGTCAGTCGCATTACCCCGTCCTGGATCGCCGGCCAGCGGAAGCCTCCTTGCTCGAGCTTCTTGGCCATCAGGCAAAGCCCGGTACCGTCCCACCACACCAGTTTTACCCGGTCCGCCCGCTTCGCCCGGAATACGTAGATCACACCCGAAAACGGATCGCCGCCGTACTCCTTGCCGATCAGCGCGGCGAGCGCGTCAGGTCCCTTGCGGAAATCAACCGGGCGCGTCGCGACCATCACGCGCGCACCGGCGCCGGGTCCGATCACCGCGTTGCCTTTAGCGCTTCGATCACTGCCGCGATCATGCCCGTATCGGCACCGCGGTTGATCTTCACCGCCACGCCATCGATCTCAAGCTCGACTGCACTCGCCTTCGATCGCCGGGGCTTGTTCGAGCGGCGCGCCATCGGGACAGGCTCAACATCAGCAGCCGCCTCGACCACGGCGGGGACGAACACCGGCCCCGCTTGCAATGGCACGCCGCGCTCTTCCATCTGCTTGCGCAGCTCTCGGCGCCACGTGAACAGTTGCGAAGGACTGAGCGCATGCCGCCGCGCCACCGCAGAAACCGTCTCTCGGCCGGAATAGCTCTCGGCGACAATCGACGCCCTCACTTCGTCCGGCCAATCCCGACGACGACCAGCCCCAGTGAAAACCTCGAAACGCTGCACACCGCTAGTGCCAGCATCATCACATGACATCGTCATAGCACCAACGTCCTCGGCCCGATCAGGGCAAGGAGACTCGGCGCTGCGCTTCAGGTCCGCAAGGTGGGCTCGCGACGCCGCTTACCCTCGACCTGATGTTCACCGGTTTTCTTTGCCAATCGGATATCGCTCCTTCGCGAAAGCCCGAAAGAGAGCTAGTCGAGCGGGCGCTTTCCTTCATGCAAGAAGCTGCGGAACTGGACAGCCTGTCCCCAGCCGACGTCGCGGTGAAACTCGGGATCAGCGTCCGCTACCTTCAGACCCTTTTCGCCAGCCGAGGCCTTACCTTTTCTGCGTCAATCAGCCAGATCCGGGTGGAGCGCGCCAGACGTGCACTTCGAAGTGACCGATTTGCCTGTTGCTCGATTACCGAGATTGCTCACCTGTTCGGCTTTTGCGACGCATCTCATTTCAACCGGGTCTTCAAGCGGCAATACGGGCTGACTCCGTCTACTTATCGCAACGAGGCGGCCTGAAGCGGTCGGTTAGTTGTCATCTTTTACGGGGCGTCAGCCCGCCAGAATGTGCCGCTTTGAACCGTGTCGTATCGCTGTCGCGGATCGTTCAGGCAACTCAGGAGCGTCCCGGTGCGTGGTCGAATATGCAGTGCTCGACCGAGAAGTACGCGCGGATACGTGATCCATCGATAAATTGCGCTTCGTCTGCAGCCAGCACGGCGCT